>NZ_JACHIU010000001.1:3105224-3419465 GCF_014207705.1 Sphaerisporangium rubeum | reverse complement strand
CGTACGCCGAGGTCCGCGGCCTCGTCGCAGTCGGCCACCCCGAAATGGACCAGCCAGTGCGCCGGGACCTCCTGCGGCACCCCGTCCTCCATCGGCCGCAGGCCCGCCGCGAAGCGGCCGTCGGTCAGCCACACCGCACCCGGCTCACCGTCCTGGCCGCCGCGGGTCTCCCAGCCGAACACCTCGGGATAGAACGCCATGGCCCCCACGGGGTCGCGGGTCCACAGCTCGAACCGGCACAGCGCACCGGGCTCACCGGCCAGCCCCGCGCCATGGCCGCGTCCCGCCTGCCACACCATGAACGCGGCACCCTCGGGGTCGTGGAACACCGCCATGGCACCCTCGTCGCCGATCTCGGCGGGGCCGGTCACCACGTGACCCCCCGCCTCCTTGACCCGCAGGGCCGCGCTCTCGGCGTCCTCGGCGGCGAAGTAGCTGTTCCAGGCGGCCGGCCGGCCCACCGAGAACGTCGGGCCCGCACCGGCCACCGGCACGCCGCGCAGCGTGAAACGGACGTAGCCGCCGCCGTCCTGGCCGCGGTCGCGCTCGGCGCTCCAGCCGAACAGCGCGGCGTAGAACGCGGCCGACGCCGCCACGTCGGGGCTGGCCAGGTCGGCGTAGCAAGGCAGACCTGGCCGGTAACCGGTTCGCGTAGGCATGCCGGACCTCCGATGCGGGTGCCGCGAAGCACGGCCAGACTGGCACCGGCCGCCACCCGCCGCCGCGACCGCCCCACCCGCTTGGCCCCGGCCGAGCCGAACCTTTACCGGCGGATGTGACGGGACGGCACGGCGAGGACGGTCCCGCGGATCTGGGGGGAGGCGGACCACGCGGTGTGGCCGGGAGATGACGCGGCGCCGTGACGGGCTGGAGGCGGGACCACATCCGGCGGTCCCTAGACTCGTCATCATGGAGTCCCCAGCCGTCGCGCTCACCGGTCTGGTCAAGCGGTACGGCCGGGTCGTCGCCGTCGACGGGCTGACCCTGAGCGCCGCACGCGGTGAGGTCACCGCGATCCTCGGGCCGAACGGCGCGGGCAAGACGTCCACGGTCGAGATCTGCGAGGGGTTCAGGAAGGCGGACGGCGGCACGGTGCGCGTCCTCGGGCTCGACCCCGTCCGCGACGCGGCACGCCTGCGTCCCCGGGTCGGCATCATGCTCCAGTCCGGCGGCGTCCCGCCGGCCGCGCGCGCCGGGGAGTGGCTGCGCACGGTCGCGCGGTTCCACGCGCACCCCCTCGACCCCGCGGCCCTGCTGTCCCTGCTCGGCCTCACCGAGCACGCGCGCACGCCGTACCGCCGCCTGTCGGGGGGCCAGCAGCAGCGCCTGTCCCTGGCCGCCGCCGTGATCGGCCGGCCAGAGCTCGTGTTCCTCGACGAGCCGACCGCCGGGCTCGACCCCCAGGCGAGGCACGCCTGCTGGGACCTGATCGGCGAACTGCGGGCCCGCGGCGTCTCGACCGTGCTGACCACCCACCACATGGACGAGGCCGAGCGCCTGGCCGACCACGTGGTCATCATCGACCGCGGCACGGTGGTCGCCGAGGGAAGCCCCCGCACGCTGACCGGCGCGGAACGCCAGCTCCGGTTCCGCGCGCGTCCCGGCCTCGACCTGGACGAGCTGCTCGCCGCGCTCCCGGTGGGCAGCGCCGCCAAGGAGTCCCCGAGCGGCCACTACGTCATCGAGGGCCATGTCGGGCCCGAGCTCCTCGGCACCGTGACGGCCTGGTGCGCCACCGAAGGCGTCGCCGCCGACGACCTCAGCGTCGAACGCCGCACCCTGGAGGACGTCTTCCTGGAGCTGACCGGCCGTGAACTCCGCTAGCCCCCGGCCCTCCGCCGGACCCGGCTCTCCTGAACGTCCCTCCACCGGACGGCCGGTTCCCACCGGTGTGGCGTCCTCCGCACCGGCGACAGCCCCGATGACACCACCGACGACAGCAAGGAGGCCGTGGTGACGGCCGCGCTCGACTTCACGCCGCGGCCCGGGGCCGCGCCGTTGCCGCGGATGGTTCTGGCGCAGGCCGGCGCCGAGGTGCGGGCCATGGTGCGCAACGGCGAGCAGCTGCTGCTCACACTGATCATCCCGGTGCTGGTGCTCGCCGGGTTCTCGGCCGTGCCGCTTCTGGAGCTGCCGGGCCGGAGGGTCGACTTCGTCGCGCCGGGGGTGCTCGCTCTGGCGATCATGTCGACGGCGTTCACCGGTCAGGCCATCGCCACGGGGTTCGAGCGCAGATACGGGGTGCTGAAGCGCCTCGGCGCCACTCCCCTGCCCCGGTCGGGGCTGCTGCTCGCCAAGACCCTCGCCGTCCTGGCCGTCGAGGCGCTGCAGGTCGTGGTGCTGACCGGGGTGGCGCTCGCGCTCGGCTGGCGGCCCGGGGGGAGCCTGCTGTGGGCCGCGTCGCTGATCCTCGCCGGCACGGCGGCGTTCAGCGGGCTCGGCCTGCTGATGGCCGGCACGCTGCGCGCCGAGGCCACCCTGGCCGCCGCCAACCTCGTCTACCTGGTGCTGCTCGGGCTCGGCGGGGTCGTCGTCCCGGTCACCGCGTTCCCCCACGCGCTGCGCGCCGTCGTCGAGCTCCTGCCGATCACCGCGCTCACCGGCGGCCTGCGCTCGGTGCTCACCGGCTCCGCCGCCTTCCCCGCCTGGTCCCTGCTGGTCCTGCTCGCCTGGGCCGCGGTCACGCTGGCGGTGGCCGCCCGCACGTTCCGCTGGGAGTGACCCGGACCACATGACCGCCTCCTCACCGCCGCCGTCGTCCCAGCGGTCCCGGTCGTCCCAGCCGTCCGCGGCGCCGCGTCCCCGTGCGTGGGCCCGGCCCGGCGCGGCGGCGCGTACGGCCCTCACCGCCGTGCCCGCGCCGGGGCTCGTGCTGCTCGGCATCGTGTCGGTGCAGGTCGGCGCGGGGCTCGCCAAACAGCTGTTCGCGCAGTTCACGCCGAGCGCCGTGGTGTTCCTGCGCATCGCCACCGGCGCGCTGATCCTCGCCGTACTGGCCAGGCCACGGCTGCGCGGTCTGTCCCGCCGCGACCTCGGTGTGGTGCTGACGTTCGGCGTGACGCTCGGGCTGATGAACCTGACGTTCTACGAGGCGCTGGCGCGGCTCCCCATCGGCATCGCGGTGACCGTGGAGTTCCTCGGGCCGCTCGGTGTCGCGGTCGCCACCTCGCGCCGGCGGCTCGACCTGCTGTGGGTGACGCTCGCCGGGGCCGGCATCGCGCTGCTCGCGCCGTGGAGCGGCGGCTCGGTGGACCTGCTCGGGCTGCTGTTCGCGGCGCTCGCGGGAGTCTGCTGGGCCGGGTACATCATCTTGTCGGCCACCGCGGGAAGCCGCATCCCCGGCACCGGCGGGCTGACGGCCGCCATGCTCGTGGCGACCGTGGTCATCGCGCCGTTCGGCGTCGCGAGCGGCGCCGAGGGCCTGCTCTCGCCACATGTGCTGCTGATCGGCGTCGGGGTGGGGCTGCTGTCGTCGGTGATCCCGTACACGCTGGAACTGGAGGCGTTGCGCCGCATGCCGAAGCGGGTGTTCGGCATCCTGATGAGCCTCGAACCCGCGGCCGCCGCACTCGTCGGCCTGATCGTGCTGCACGAGTTCCTGACCGTCTGGCAGTGGAGCGCCATCGCCTGCGTCGTCGTCGCCTCGGTCGGCGCGACCCGCACGCAGGATCCGCCGCCGCAGGACGTGGTCAGACCGGACGGCACCTGACCCTGGGGTCGAGCGGGATGACGGCCTCCAGGCACGTGCCCCGGCCCTGGATGCTGCGGACCCTGAAGGTGCCTCCCGCCACCTCCACGCGGTCGCCGAGGCCCACCAGACCCGAGCCGCTCCGCAGGTCGGCGCCGCCGACGCCGTCGTCGCGGACCTCCAGCCGCAGCGTGCCGTCCCGCACGGTGAGCGAGATCTCGGCCACCGACGCGTGCGCGTGCTTGGCGATGTTGGTGAGCGCCTCCGACACGACGTAGTAGGCGGCCACCTCCACCTGTTCGTCCAGCCGTCCGTGCACCAGCAGTTCCAGCTCCACCGGCACCGCCGAGCGCCGCGCGAGCGTCTTCACCGCCGGCACCAGCCCGCCGCGTGACAGGACCGCCGGATGCAGGCCGCGTGACAGCTCCTGCACCTCCGCCACCAGGCCGGACAGGTCACCCGCCATCTGGTCGAGCCGGGTGCGGAGCTCAGGCGTCCGCGCCGCCGCGGCCCGTGCGTCGTTCAGCTCCAGCCCGAGCGTCACCAGGCGCTGCTGCACCCCGTCGTGCAGGTCGCGTTCGATGCGGCGGCGCGTGTCGTCGGCCGCGGTGACCGCGCGGGCACGTGAGGCGGCGAGCTGGGCCGTGGCCTGCGCGTTGCAGACCGCGGTGGAGACCAGCCCGGTGAACTCCTCCATGTGCCGCTCCAGGCCGGGCACCGGCTCGGCGTCGCCGCACAGCGCGACCGCGGCACCCCACAGCCGGCCGTCCGCGTTGATCGGGATGCCGACCGCGCACCGGACCCCCCGCCGCCGGGCCCAGGCGGCGACCTCACCCGTCGCGAGGTCGAAATCGGTCATGCGAGCCCGACGTCCGGTACGCCACACCATGCCGGAGACATTCGGCGAGTCCGGGGAGAAGCGCCACCCCACCGGGATCGTCCGCTCGGGGCCGTGGACGCTCCACGACCCCATCACGACGCACATGCCGTCCTGGTCGTACCGGATGATCGCGCTGTGCTCGACGCCGACGATGCGACCCATCTCGGCCGCCACCGCGCCGAACAGGTCCTCGGAGGTCACACCGCACGCCACCAGCATCGCCACCCGCCGCAGCGCGGCCTGCTCGGCCACGACGCGCCGCAGGTCCTCACGGCTGCCGGCGAGAGAATCCTCGGCCACGCGCCGGCCCTCCTCCGCCGTGCGCCGCCGCCGCTGCGCCTCGGCGGCCATGGCGCGGTATCTCGCGGTGAGCGCGCCGGTGGCCATCGCGGCCGCGAAGAGGAGCGGCGACATCACCGGCCTCCTGCTTCGCCGCGGGACGGCAGGTGTGCCGGCGTGGTCGCGACGGCGGCGGCCGCCGCGATCGGTGGCCGCGCCTTCCGTCCGAGCGGTGGCTCCAAGGCGCACAAACAGTGAATATACTCGCACCCGTCCCCTCTTCCCCTGCCGGGGTTTTCCCTGGTCAACCCCCGTATGACGACGTGCCGGGCGGTTCAGGGAGCGAGGCGGGCGAGCGATGAGGACCACGGTGGACGAGAGCACGGAGCGCCGGCTGCGCGTCGTGCTCGCCGACGACGACGTGCTGCTGCGCGAGGGCCTCGCGGGGCTGCTCGAACGGTCCGGGTTCGAGGTCGCCGGACAGGCGGGGGACGGGCCGGGCCTGCTGGAGCTGACCCGTGAGCAACGTCCCGACCTCGCGGTGATCGACATCAGGATGCCCCCCGGACAGGCGACGGAGGGGGTGGTGGCGGCCCGCGCCATCCACGCGTGCTCCCCCCACATCGGCATCATGCTGCTGTCGGCGCACGTCGAGGTCGAGGAGGCCATGGAACTGCTCGGTTCGGGCACGCGGATCGGATACCTGTTGAAGAGCAGGATCGTGGACGTGGCCGAGTTCATGGAGAACCTGCGGCGGGTCGCGCAGGGCGGCTCCGTGGTGGACCCGAGTCTGGTGCACGAGCTGCTGGCGGCCCGGCGGCGCGACGACCCCCTGGACCAGCTCACGGCGCGCGAGCGTGAGGTGCTGGCGCTGATGGCGGAGGGCCGGTCCAACGCCGGAATCGCCAGGCGTCTGTGGATCACCGAGGGCACCGTGGAGAAACACGTGCGCAGCATCATGACGCGGATGCGGCTCCCCGAGACCGGGGAGGACCACCGGCGGGTGCTCGCCGTGCTGACGTTCCTCGAGTCGCGCTGACCCCTACACGGCCGAGTGGCAGCCCGTGGCGCGGACGACGGCGAGGATCGTCTCGACGCTGAGGTCGGCCTTGGCGACGAACGCCACCGCAGAGCTCTCCTCGACCAGGTCGGCCACGTCCCTGCCGTCGCGCGCCGAGATGAGGATCACGCACGGAGCGCGGTGCCGCACGGCGCGGCAGAGGCGTTCGGCCAGCTCGAAACCGTCGCCGTCGCCGAGCTCGACGTCCACCAGCGCGACATCCGGGTCCAGCTCAAGGAACCGTTCCATGGCGTCGGGACCGCGTGACACGCCGACCACCCTGACCTCGCCGCGGTCCAGGACCCGGCCGGCGACGGTCAGGAAGTGATCGTTGTCATCGACGATCATGCAGCGCACGGACACACCTCCAGGCTTCCAGGTGGCCTGGCGTCGCGCATTGCAGGTAGCTGCAATAACAGCCCCCCGCGGGTACCACCACCGGATGGGTGCTGCCGTCGATGACGCGGCGACGGCAAAGGCGGGATCGTGGAACGTGAAAGGACGCCCCTGGCACGACTGAGAGGGGCACGGCGCACCCGCCGGCCGACGGCACCATCCGGTAGCCGCCCCGGCGCCTGAGACGGAAGAAGGGGATCGCGATGACCGCCACCCCGGTAGCGGCACCCCACCACGCGGGCCACCGGACGTTCCCGGCCCCGGCCACGCGGGTCGCCGCGTCGTTCCCCGTGTCCTCCGTCTCGCGCGCCGCCGTTCGCCGTGACACGTTCCCCTTCTCGACGTCCCCCACCGACGCGCGCCACGCCGGCGCGCGGCCCTCCCCCGCCGCCGTTCCCGGGGACCCCGCCACCCGGGAACCGGCGGCCCCCCACCTGAACGGCGCGACGGCGCCGGAGTCCACCGGCGGCGCGGCCTGCCCCCGGACCCCGGAATGCCTGGACCCGGCGCCGGCGACCACAGCCGAGATCACCCCGGCCCGCGAGCGTTCGAGCGGCTCACCCCGCCGCGACGCGCAGCGCACCACGGCGTCCTGGGTGCTCGACGAGGACCTGGCCTCGATACCCCTGGCACGGCGGCTCGTACGTGAGCGGCTGAAGGACTGGGGTCGTGAGGAGGACGGCGACGTGGCCGAGCTGCTGCTCACCGAACTGCTGACCAACGCGCTGCGGCACGCCGGCGGGGCTCCCGTCGTCACGTTGATCGCGGACGGCGCCGTCCTGCGGTGCGAGGTCAGGGACTCCGGCCCCGGCCGTCCGCGTATGCATGCCGCGGAGACCTATGACGAGAGCGGCCGCGGGATGCAGCTGGTGGATCTCCTGGCCCGCCGCTGGGGGGTCACCGGCCACACCACCGGCAAGACCGTCTGGTTCGACCTCGCCGCCGGCCCCGGCACGCCGGCCGGCACCTGAGAGTCCCGCCCCGCCGGGCGGGAACGTCCTCGGAGACCACCGCTGTCCACGGTGTCCGGGAGACGGTGGCGGCCCCTACGGAACGCATGGGTTCCGTAGGGGCCGCCGGTATTCGCAGGCGAGGTCAGCGGCCGGAGGGGGCCAGGCTGACGGTGTGGGTGGTGGTGTAGAAGTCCTGCGCGGCCTTGCCCTGCTCGCGCGGGCCGTGGCTCGACTCCTTGACACCGCCGAACGGCAGGTAGAAGTCGACGCCACTGGTGGGGCTGTTGACCTTGACGAGGCCGGTGTCGAGGCGCGCGGAGACGTCGAGCGCGTGGTCCAGGTCAGAGGTGTAGACGGCCGAGACCAGGCCGTAGCGCACACCGTTGGCGAGGGCCACGGCCTCGTCCACCGAGGAGGCGTCCTGCACGAGGCAGATGGGGCCGAACACCTCCTCGCAGGCCAGCAGGTGGTCGCCGGGAGCGTTGTCCACCAGGGTGGGGGCGGCGAACCAGCCGTCCCGGCCGAGCGCCTCGCCGCCGGTGAGCACGCGGGCTCCGGCGGCGGCCGAGACGACGCGGTCGCGGGCGGACTCCTCGATCAGGGGCCCGACGGCGGTGCCGGGGTCGGCGGGGTCGCCGACCCCGAGCTTGGCGACGGCGGCGACGATGGCTTCACGGACCTCGGCGGCGTTGCCGACGGTGATGACCCGCTTGGTGGCGGTGCACTTCTGGCCGGCGTAGCCGAACGCCGCCGCGGCGATCTGCGCGGCGGCCGCCTCCAGGTTGGCGTCGGCCAGCACGATGGCGGCGTTCTGGCCACCCATCTCTGCCTGGACCGCCACACCGCGTCCCGCGGCGGCCACCGAGACCTTGCGGCCGACGGAGGCCGAGCCGGTGAACGACACCACGTCGGCGGCGTCCACCAGCGCGCCGCCCTCCTCGGCGTCACCGGGGACCACGTGGAACAGGCCGTCCGGCAGCCCGAGCAGTTCGGCGAGACGCAGCGCGGTGGCGGTGGCCTGCGGGGCGGGCTTCAGCACCACGGCGTTGCCGAACGCGAGCGCCGGCGCGGCCTTCCACAGCGGGATGGCCAGCGGGAAGTTCCACGGGGTGATCAGCCCCGCCACACCGTGCGGCCGCTTGCGCGTGTAGGCGAGCCCGGAGCCTGAGGGCTCGTGCACCGCCCCCACCGGGTCGAACACCTGCTGCGCGTAGTACCGCAGGATCGCGACCGACCGGGCGACCTCCCCCTTGGCCTCGGCGATCGGCTTGCCGACCTCGCGTACGACCAGATCGGCCAGCTCCGCCGCCGCCCCGGCGACCGCGTCGGCCGCCGCGGACAGGCCCGCCGCACGCTCCGCCGCGTTCGCCCCTGCCCATGCCGCCTGGGCCTCGCGCGCTCGCTCCACCGCGGCGGCGACCCCCGCCGCTCCCGCCGCCTCGGCCCGTACGACGACCTCCGCAGGATTTTGCGGCGACCGGCTCTCGACAACGCTCATCGTCCGTCTCAACCTCTCCAGCATCCGGCATTCGATCTCATCGCACACCGTACGACAACAAATCACCCACGTCGGCGCGAGACCCGCTCGATGTCGCGACCCGACCGCCGGGCTTTACATCGTAGATTCCGCGAACTCCGGCCCGCTCGCACACCGGAGGTGCACAGAAAGGGCGAGTGGGTGCTTTTCGGTTGTCCACCGGGGACGGGGTTCGGGGACCGACCGGTGGGGGCGGCACCTAGCATGTGTGGCGTGACCGCAGCAGACCAGCAGCAAAGGCCCACGACGGGGCGTCAGGCGGCGTTCAGGGACCGGGTCCGGGGGTACGGCCGTGACCTTCTCGGTTCGGTGTGGACGCCGACGACCGGGAGCGTGCGGCGGTGGGCTCTGGCGAGCGTGGTGGTGAACGTCGGGATCACCGTCACAGGGGCCGCGGTCCGGCTCACCGGGTCGGGGCTCGGGTGTCCCACCTGGCCGCGGTGCACGCCGGGGAGCTTCGTGCCGGCGCCGCACGACGACCATTCGCCGGTCAACATGGCGATCGAGTTCGGCAACCGGCTGCTCGCGTTCCTCGTGCTGGCGGTGGCGGTGGCCTGCGTGGTGGCGGTGTGGCGATCGGCGCCGCGGCGCGCGTCCCTGGTCCGGCTGGCCGCCGTGCAGCCGGCCGGGGTCCTGGTGCAGGCCCTGTGGGGTGGGCTGGTGGTGCGCAGCCTGCTCAACCCGGTCACGGTGAGCGTGCACTTCCTGCTGTCCACCGGCATGATCATGGCGGCGTTCGCGCTGTACGCGCGGTCCGGCGAGGGGGACGCGCCGCCACGGCGCCTGGTGCACCGTGACATCCGCACCCTCGGCTTCGTGCTGACCGCCGCGGTCTTCGTGCTGCTGGTGGCCGGCGTGGTGGTGACCGGCACCGGGCCGCACTCCGGCGACGCGGCCGCCTCGCGGTTCACCTTCGACATCGAGACCATGGCGCGCGTGCACGCCGACATCGTGTGGGTCGTGCTCGGTCTCACCTTCGCGCTGCTGTTCGCCCTGCACGTCACCGACTCCCCCGGCCGCGCGCGGCGCGGCGCGCTGGTGCTGCTGGCCGTCGAGCTCGCGCAGGGGGTGATCGGCTACGTCCAGTACTGGCTGGCCGTCCCGGCCATGCTGGTCGGCCTGCACGTCCTCGGCTCCGCGCTGGTGTGGATCGCCACCCTGCGCGTGGTGTTCCTGATGCGCTCACGCGGCCCGCTCGCGACCGCGGCATCCGTCGACCAGGAGCTGGACGAGCAGGCCCGCGCCTATAGCTGACTATCCCCCCGTCCCGGCCGCCGCGACGAAAGTTTCACGCGCGAAAGCGGCCCGGCAGAGGTCTGAGCTGCCACTTCCCCCGGCCGTCGCGACACGCCGCACCAGGTGCTCGGCTCACCGCCGGTGATGGCGGTAAGGTCCGAGGCGCGCATGGGAGCGCTCCCAAAAGTTCGTCGGTCCGTGGGTTGCCCCAGGAGGAGGTGGCGCCTCTCGAAGCGTGCCATGGGCATTCGCGTATCACGCGTCCGGCAAGGACGCTGCACGCCGTGAGGTGGAAGTGCCTGTCCACCTCACGGCTTCATCTTTCTCCGGGCCGGGTCAGCCGCAGGAGATGTCGGTGAACTTCGGGTGACGGGTCTCGGTGGTCGTGGCCAGGAAACCGGCCGTGGCGGTGTCGCCGGGCTGGAGACGGGGCTTGGAGTCGGGGGCGTGGATCATGCCGACCGGGCCGCTCTGCATCAGGGTGCCGTCCCAGGCGGACTTCATCTTGGCGTCCATCTGCATCATCCACTGGACGTACCACTGGTTCATCACGCCTTCACCGGTGTTCTTGATGGTCACGGTGGCCTGGAAGCCGCCGCGCCACGTCTTGGTGGTCTTCACCGTGGCGGTGCACGAGATCGGCAGGAACGTCGTGGTCGGGGACGGCACGGCGCTCGGGGACGGTGCGGCGGCCGGGCCGCTGAAGATCACGTCGGAGCAGCCGTAGAAGGTCTCGGTGCCGCCGGGACGGGTCCACACCGAGTAGATGACGTGCCGGCCCGACTTGGCCGGCAGCTCGCCGGGGAAAGAGTAGGTCCCGCCGGGGCCGGGCCTGGGGTCGGCGGTGACGAACGGCTGTTCCTCGAGGTCGTCCCACTTCAGCGGCCCGCTCGGGTTGAAGCCGTCCTTGGTGACGTACAGCTTGAGCTTCGTCGGCCGCGGCTGCCCGGCCCCGTACACGAAGTCGAAGGTCGTGCCGCCCTGCAGCACCGTGGCCGGCCAGTCGGCGCGCGGCGCGTCGTAGGCGGCGTACGCGGCGACGCCGCCGCTGCACAGCTTGCCGTCCGGGATGAACCCGCGGGTGCGGCCCGCGCCGTCGGCGCGCAGCACGCCGGACCACTCTCGTAACGGGCCGGTCCCCGCGGCCTTGACGGCGTCCGCGCAGGCCGCGTTCTTCGGCCGGATCTCGTCCCCGGCGGCCTTGCCGTCCATGTAGCAGGCGTAGGTCCTGCTGGCCGGAGCCTGCAGTGCCCCGCTCGCCTCCGCGGGCCGCCGCAGGGCCAACGTGGTGAGCCCGCCGACCACGACGACGGCGGCCACCGCTGCCGCCACCTTTGCCTTGGGTGTCACAGTGCTTCCTCTTCAACGCGGTCGCCGCGGGGGGGTGCGGCGGCGCATGGCGTGCTCGTGCCGTGTGCTCGTGCCGCGTGCGCGGGCCGGCTGCTCTCACCGGGTGCCATCCGCGCGTGCTCGTGCCGCCGGCCGACCAGGGGTATCCGGGCCCACGGCCCGGCGAAACACCGGCGCGCGTCGCACGCCGGGCGAGGCCACCCGGGAAGGATCATCGAAAGTGGCCACTGACATCCGCGTACCGCGATTGAAACACGGCCGCACGACTCGCGGCAAGGTCGTGTGAAAACCCCGGCTGCTACGTCCGCTCACCCGGGGGACGGCGCGGCGGGTACGCCGGAGGCGGCGGGCCCTGTTGGGGCCCGGGGTAAGGCTGAGGCGGCAGGGGGTCGCGCGGGAAGCCGTCGGGA
Source organism: Sphaerisporangium rubeum (assembly GCF_014207705.1). Taxonomy (NCBI): domain Bacteria; kingdom Bacillati; phylum Actinomycetota; class Actinomycetes; order Streptosporangiales; family Streptosporangiaceae; genus Sphaerisporangium; species Sphaerisporangium rubeum. The sequence goes on along the minus strand of NZ_JACHIU010000001.1, from coordinate 3,407,676 downwards.
GGCGGGTACGGGGAGACCGGACGCCAGGTGTCGTGGCCCGGCGCGTAGCCGGGTGGGGCGACACCGCGGGCCATGGAGGCCTGGTGCGGCGGCGGCACGGGGAACATCGACTTGGCGGCGCTCATGCACGTGAGCAGCGCGCCGCGGTCGCGTTCGAAAACGTCGTGGCCGATGGCCCCGCGTACGGCGCGCTCGTGCAGGAGACCGAGCTCGGTCGCGGCGACCTGGTAGTCGCGCATGGCGTCGCGTCCCGTGGAACCACCGTGCGCGCGGGCCCACTGGCGGGCCTGCCTGCGTGCCTGCAGCGACGACAGCATGAACAGGTCGGCGTCGGTGACCAGGCCGAGGCCGCCGTAGGGAGGCAGGTAGCGCTGGATGAGGCCGATGACGCGCTTGCGGTCCCGGACGATCACGCCGAGCTCGACGAAGAACAGCGCCATCAGCAGCAGGTACGCCGCCGCGAGCCCGGTGAACCCGCCGTAGAAGGTGAACCCGTTCCACATGCCGTGCAGGACCATCGCGCCGAGCCACCCGAGCGCCACCACCCCGCGCCTGGTGGGCCCGGTGGCCTGCGCCGCGTACGCCACCGCGATGCCGATCATGGAGGTGAACAACGGGTGCGCGAACGGCGAGAGTATCCCGCGCAGCACCACGGTCACGGCGAGTCCCTGCACGCCGTTCTGGTCGAGCGCCATGATGTAGTAACTGACGTTCTCGCTCATCGCGAACCCGAGCCCCACCATGCCGGCGTAGATGATGCCGTCGGTCGGCCCGTCGAGCTCCTGGCGCCGCCACCGCAGCAGCCCGAGCAGCACCAGGCCCTTCATGGTCTCCTCGACCACCGGCGCGCCGAACGTCGCCACCAGGCTGCGCGCGCTGGCCGGGTCCAGGTGGGTGGCCATGATGACGTAGCGCAGGTTCAGGCTGTTCAGCAGCCCGGCCGCCAGCACGGCGATCCCGGCGCCCCACATGAACGCGAAGATCAGGTTGTTGCGCGGCTCGGGTTCGAGGCGGTCGAGCGCCAGCACTCCGGCGAGCAGCAGAGGGACCGGTGCCAGGGCCAGGATGAGCGCGATCACGAAGTGGACCGGCTCGCCGTTGAAGATGTCGAACGAGAACGACACCAGCGTGCAGATGCCGGCGATGACGAGCCCGGCGATCAACCCGAAAGAGGGGCGCTCGCGCAGCACCCCTCGAGGATCAAGGCCCGTCATGGCCGCGAGCGTATTCGACCTGGCACCCGGTGTTCCCTCCGCCCCCGCCGCACCCGTGCGGCTCGCTCCCCGTGATCAACGCATCACCCCGCACCGACAGCTCCCGGGCAATCTTGTCTTCCCCCGGACCAACATCACCACACCCACCCAGCCTGCCGACTTGATGACTTTTCCCCACTACTCCCCCAGCAACCGGGGCATTTAGTCTGATATGAGGCCGAGTGACGGCTTTGTTATGCCATATGCCCTTGAGGAGCGGCTCCACCGGGCTGTACAGTCCCACGTCGCCGCTCGCAGCGGCGGATCCGCGGTGGTCACCGCGATCACCACCCTGAGACGATCGGACTGTTCGATGGCGCGACCACCCGGAACCGGCGGCGTGGGGACGGACGTCCGATGAGCGGCACGGCGAACGGCGTGCCGGCCACCGCGGAGTACGTCAACGGCGAGGTCTCCTACTGGTACCGCGAGATCGGCCTGCCGGCGCGCCGCGCACCGCTGCCGGGGCCGCGCGACTACGACGTGGCGATCGTCGGCGGCGGCTACACCGGCCTGTGGACCGCCTACTACCTGAAGACCGCGCAGCCGGACCTGCGTGTCGCCGTCCTCGAGCGGGAGTTCGCCGGGTTCGGCGCCTCCGGCCGCAACGGCGGATGGCTGTCGGCCGAATTCGCCGGCTCACGCGAGCGGCACGCGGCGGCACGCGGCCGGCAGGCGATGATCGACCTCCAGCACGCCATGTTCGCCGCGGTGGACGAGGTGATCGGCTTCACCCGCGCCGAGGGGGTGGACGCCGACGTGCACAAGGGAGGCCTGCTGCACGTGGCGACCAACGCGGCACAGGACCGGCGGCTGCGCGCCGAGCTCGACGACCTGCGCGGATGGGGCTTCACGGACAAGGACATGTGGCTGCTCGGCCCGGAAGAGCGCGAGGAGCGCATCCGGGTCGCCGGAGCGGTGTCGGCGACCTACAGCCCGCACTGCGCGCGCGTCCAGCCCGCCAAGCTGGCCACCGGTCTCGCGCGCGTGGTCGCGGGCCTCGGCGTGGACGTCTTCGAGGACACCACGGTCACCGAGATCCTCCCCCGCGGTCACGGCGGCCGTGCCGCGCGGGCCGTCACCACCCGGGGGACGGTCACCGCCGAGTTCGTGATCCGCGCCACCGAGGGCTTCACCGCGAGCATCAAGGGCCAGCGGCGGCAGTGGCTCCCGATGAACAGCTCCATGATCGTCACAGAGCCCCTGCCCGACGAGGTATGGCGCGAGATCGGCTGGGACGGCCGCGAACTGCTCGGCGACGAGGCCCACGCCTACTGTTACGCGCAGCGCACCGCCGACGGCCGGATCGCCATCGGCGGCCGCGGCGTGCCGTACCGGTACGGCTCACGCACCGACACACGCGGCGCCACCCAGCCGCAGACCGTGGCCGCGCTGCACACGATCCTTCGCACCCTGTTCCCCGCCGCCGCCGGCGCGAAGGTCCACCACTCGTGGTGCGGCGTGCTCGGCGTGCCACGCGACTGGTGCTCCACCGTGGACCTGGACCACCGCACCGGCCTCGGCTGGGCCGGCGGGTACGTCGGCAGCGGCGTGACCACCACCAACCTGGCCGGCCGCACGCTGCGCGACCTGGTGCTGCGCCGGGACACCGAGCTGACGGCGCTGCCGTGGGTGGGGCGGCGGGTGCGCCGCTGGGAACCCGAGCCGCTGCGCTGGATCGGCGTGCAGGCGATCTACGCGCTGTTCCGCGCCGCCGACCGCGCCGAGAGGTCCGGCCCGCCGCGCACCTCGGCGTACGCGCGCCTGGCGGGCCTCATCTCCGGCCGCTGACGACAGCGGCGGCCCGGCTCCGAGGAGCCGGGCCGCCGGGGTGTCACGGTCACATCAGCAGCGAATCGATCGCGACGGCCAGGAACAGCAGCGCGAGGTAGGCGTTGGACCAGTGGAAGAAGCGCATGGGACGCAGGTCCACACCGGTCCGGCCGGCGTTGACCCGGCCGAGCAGCCGGTAGACCTCCCACAGGCACACGGCGCCGAGCACAGCGGCCACCACGGCGTACACCGGGGTGGTGCCGGCGACCGGCCACAGCAGCAGCGAGCACAGCACGGTGGCCCAGGTGTAGGCGACCGACTCCAGCACGACGCGGCGCTCGGTGGCGACCACCGGCAGCATCGGCACCGCGGCGGCGGCGTAGTCCTCGCGGTACCGCATGGCGAGCGTCCAGGTGTGCGGCGGCGTCCAGAAGAACACCACGCCGAACAGCACGACCGGGGCCCAGTCGACCCGGCCGGTGATGCCGGCCCAGCCGATCAGCACCGGCATGCAGCCCGCGATGCCGCCCCACACGACGTTCTGCGAGGTGCGGCGCTTGAGCACCATCGAGTACACGAAGACGTAGAACAGGATGGCGCCGAGCGACAGCGCGGCGGCGAGCCAGTTGACGGAGACGCCGAGACCGAGGGTCGAAAGGACGCCGAGCACGACGCCGAACACCAGCGCGTTGCGCGGCTCCACCGTGGCCATCGCCAGGGGGCGGCGCCGGGTGCGCCGCATGGTGGCGTCGATGTCGCGGTCGACGTAGCAGTTGAGCACGTTGGCGCTGCCCGCCGACAGGGTGCCGAAGACCAGCGTGGCGACGGCCGTCCACAGCGGCGGGAAGCCCCGGGCCGCGAGGAACATCACCGGGAGTGTCGTGATCAGCAGCAGCTCGATGATCCGCGGCTTGGTCAGCGCGACGTACGCCCGTACCGTGGCGAGGGGCGAACGGCGCGCGCCGTCGAGAACCGTCGGCGGCTTGGTCGTGAGCACCGTCAAGGCGCTTCCAGCGGGTGCGGGGTCAACGCGTAACCTCTGATAGAGCGGGTCCGTGGGGTGCGGCCATGAGCCGGCACCGGGAACTCACTGTAGTGCGGTGGCACGCCGGTCCTGGCATCGGGGGCGAAAGCCGCGCGCGGGGAGGCCGTCACGGGTTCGCCGCGCGCCTGTGAGCGGCCCGCGCGAAGCCGGGAGCGTCGGCCGCGTTGCTCACGTGTCGAGGCGGGCAGGTCTCCTGGACACAAGCAGCACATTTCCCGGTCATCCACAGGACGCACCAGGCATCTACGGTGAGGGGAGCGACCCGTTAAGGTCCGGTGTGGGAGGTGACCCGGACCGGACGCCAGGTGTGCCCGGCCGCCACCGAGTAATGAGGAGATCGAGCAGTTGAGCAGCGAACTCGTGCGAGACCTTGAGTGGAGCGACCTCGATCGCCGGGCGGTCGACGTCGTACGTGCCCTGGCGATGGACGCCGTCGAGAAGGCGGGCTCGGGTCACCCCGGCACCGCGATGAGCCTGGCCCCCGCGGCCTACCTTCTCTTCCAGCGCGTGCTCCGCCACGATCCGTCCGACCCCTCCTGGGTGGGCCGCGACCGCTTCGTCCTTTCGGCCGGTCACTCCAGCCTCACCTTGTACATCCAGCTCTTCCTGTCGGGGTACGGCCTGAGCCTGGACGACCTCAAGGGCCTGCGCCAGTGGCAGAGCCTCACACCGGGTCACCCCGAGCACGGCCACACCCTCGGCGTCGAGACCACCACCGGCCCCCTCGGCCAGGGGCTCGGCAACGCGGTCGGCATGGCCATGGCGCAGCGCCGCGAGCGGGGCCTGTACGACCCCGACAGCGAGCCCGGCACCAGCCCGTTCGACCACCGCGTCTGGGCCATCGCCTCCGACGGTGACATCGAGGAGGGCATCAGCCACGAGGTCAGCGCGCTCGCCGGTCACCAGAAGCTCGGCTACCTCAACGTCATCTACGACGGCAACCACATCTCCATCGAGGACGACACCGCCATCGCGCTGTCGGAGGACGTCGCCAAGCGGTACGAGGCGTACGGCTGGCACGTGCAGGACGTCGACTGGACCGAGACCGGCGAGTACTCCGAGAACGTCGAGGCGCTGTACGCCGCCATGCGCGCCGCCACCGCCGAGACCGACCGGCCGTCCCTGATCCGCCTGCGCACCATCATCGGCTGGCCCGCACCCAACAAGCAGAACACCGGCAAGATCCACGGCTCGGCGCTCGGCGCCGACGAGGTGGCCGCCACCAAGCAGGTCCTCGGCATGGACCCCGCCAAGAGCTTCGACGTGCCGGACGAGGTGCTGGAGCACGCGCGCCACGTCGTGGAGCGCGGCCGCGCCGCGCGGGCCGAGTGGGAGCAGGGCTACGAGAGCTGGCGGTCCGGCGACCCCGAGCGCGCGGCGCTGTTCGACCGCGTCAGCGCGCGCAAGCTGCCCGCCGGGTGGGAGGAGTCGCTGCCGTCGTTCGAGCCCGGCAAGTCCGTCGCCACCCGCAAGGCGTCGGGCACGGTGCTGACCGCGCTCGCCCCGGTGCTCCCGGAGCTGTGGGGCGGCTCGGCCGACCTCGCCGAGTCCAACAACACCACCATGGAGGGCGAGCCGTCCTTCATCCCCGAGGAGCACCAGACCAAGGCGTTCCCGGGTAACCGGTACGGCCGCACGCTGCACTTCGGCATCCGCGAGCACGGCATGGGGTCCATACTCAACGGCATCGCCCTGCACGGCGGCACCCGTCCGTACGGCGGCACGTTCCTGGTCTTCAGCGACTACATGCGTCCCGCGGTGCGCCTGGCGGCCCTCATGGGCCTGCCGGTCACCTACGTCTGGACGCACGACTCGATCGGCCTCGGCGAGGACGGCCCCACCCACCAGCCGGTGGAGCACCTGTGGGCCCTGCGCGCCATCCCCGGCCTCGACGTGGTGCGGCCCGCCGACGCCAACGAGACCGCCGCGGCGTGGCGCGCCATCCTGGAGCACACCGACCGTCCCGCGGCGCTCGCCCTGACCCGGCAGAACCTCCCGGTCTACGAGGGCACCGCCGACGCCGAGAAGGTCGCCAAGGGTGGCTACGTCCTTGCGGACGCCTCCAACGGACAGCCGGCCGTCGTCCTCATCGGCACCGGCAGCGAGGTCGAGCTGGCCGTCGGCGCGCGCGACCTGCTGGAGGCCGAGGGCATCCCCACCCGCGTGGTGTCCATGCCGTGCGTGGAGTGGTTCGAGGCCCAGGACGACTCCTACAAGCAGTCCGTGCTGCCTCCGTCGGTCCGCGCGCGTGTCGCGGTCGAGGCGGGAATCGCCCTCGGCTGGTGGCGGTTCGTAGGTGAGGAAGGCGCGGTCGTGAGTCTTGAACACTTCGGTGCCTCGGCGCCGTACAAGACGCTGTACGAGCAGTTCGGCCTCACCGCCGAGCGTGTGGCGGCCGCGGCCAAGGGCAGCCTTGCCAAGACCGGGGCCGACAAGGGTCAGACGACCGGCAACTGAGGGACTGAGGAAACGGTCATGAGTGAGAACCTGAAGCGCCTGAGCGACCAGGGTGTGTCGATCTGGCTGGACGACATCAGCCGTGAGCGGCTGCGTTCGGGCAACCTCGAGGCGCTGATCCGCGACAAGCAGGTGGTCGGCGTCACGTCCAACCCCACGATCTTCGCGTCGGCGCTGAGCAAGGGCGAGGCCTACGACGGTCAGACGCGCGACCTCGCGACCCGCGGGGTGGACGTCGCCGAGGCGGCCCGCGCGATCACGACGTACGACATCCGCTGGGCCGCCGACGTACTGCGTCCGGCGTTCGACGCCAGCGGCGGCGTGGACGGCCGGGTGTCCATCGAGGTGGACCCGCGCATGGCGCTGGACACCGAGAAGACCATCGCCGAGGCGCGTGCGCTGTGGTGGCTGGTCGACCGGCCCAACCTCTACATCAAGATCCCCGCGACGGTCGAGGGGCTTCCCGCCATCACCCAGGTGCTGGCCGAGGGCATCAGCGTCAACGTCACGCTGATCTTCTCCCTCGAGCGGTACCGCGCGGTGCTGGAGGCCTGGCTGGAAGGGCTGGAGAAGGCCCAGGCCGCCGGCCTGGACATATCCACGATCGAGTCGGTGGCGTCGTTCTTCGTGAGCCGCTTCGACACCGAGATCGACAAGCGCCTGGAGAAGATCGGCGGCCCCGAGGCCCTCGCGCTCCGCGGCAAGGCCGCCGTCGCCAACGCGCGTCTCGCCTACGCGGCGTACGAGGAGGTCATCTCCGGTGAGCGCTGGCAGGCGCTCAAGGCGGCCGGGGCCCGGCCGCAGCGTCCCCTGTGGGCCTCCACCGGCACGAAGAACCCCGACTACCCCGACACGCTGTACGTCGACCAGCTCGTCACCTCCGGCACGGTCAACACCATGCCGGAGAAGACCCTCGACGCGGTGGCCGACCATGGCAAGATCGACGGCGACACCGTGCGGCCCTTCTACGAGGACGCGTGGAACACCATGGCGGCCCTCAAGCAGGCCGGCATCGACTACGACGACGTGGTGAAGGTCCTGGAGGACGAAGGCGTGGACAAGTTCATCGCCTCCTGGAACGAACTGCTCGCCACGGTCGAGTCGGAGCTGCGCAAGGCCGTCTGACGATCCGGCGCGCTCACCTCGCCCGCGAGCGCGCCACCGGTCCGCCCGCGTGCCACCGGCCCCCGTTCATCCGGGTAAGGCCGGTGGCGGCGGGCAGGGCCTGTTCCGGGGCTCGGGGACACGCGTGACGATGACTACGTAAGGATGAACATGTCGGTAACGTTCGGTGACGATTCGGTGGCCGACGCGGCCGCCGAGGCCGCGCGGAGACTCGTGGAGGAAGGCGTCCCGCGGGCGCTCGCCGACGGGGACGCGACGTTGTGGGGTGCCGAGGCGCAGAGCGAGGCCGCGATCCGGCTGGGCTGGCTGGACCTTCCCACCACCTCGCGCGAGCTGCTGCCGCAGATCGGCGAGCTGGTCGAGCGGGCTCGCGCCGCGGGCCTGGAGCACGTCGTGCTGGCCGGCATGGGGGGGTCCTCGCTGGCGCCTGAGGTCATCTGCGCCTCGGCCGACGTGCCGCTGACCGTGCTCGACACGACCGACCCGGGGCAGGTGCGGCGGGCTCTGGCGGACCGGCTGGACCGCACCATCGTGGTGGTGTCCAGCAAGAGCGGCTCCACGGTCGAGACCGACAGCCATCGGCGCATCTACGAGCAGGCGTTCCGTGACGCCGGCATCGACCCGGCGAGCCGCATCGTCGTGGTCACCGACCCGGGGTCTCCGCTGGAGCAGTCCGCGCGCGAGGCCGGGTACACCGTGGTCCTCGCCGACCCGAACGTCGGGGGCCGCTACAGCGCGCTGACCGCCTTCGGCCTGGTGCCGAGCGCGCTGGCCGGGGCCGACGTCGCGGCGCTGCTCGACCAGGCCGCCGAGGCCCGGCAGCGGCTCGGCGCCGACGACGACCCCGGGCTGCTGCTCGGCGCCGCCATCGGCGCCGCGGCGGCATCGGGACGCGACAAGCTGCTGCTCGACGACAGCCTGTCCGGCATCAACGGCCTGCCGGACTGGATCGAGCAGCTCATCGCCGAGTCCACCGGCAAGCAGGGCCGCGGCATCCTGCCGGTCGCCGGGTCCGAGCCCAACGAGGCCGATGACGAGCTGACGGCCGGCATCGACACCGAGAGCGGCGTGGAGGTGCAGGGCCCGCTCGGCGCGCAGTTCCTGATCTGGGAGGTCGCGACCGCGATCGCCGGCCGGGTGCTCGGCATCAACCCCTTCGACCAGCCGAACGTCGCCGAGTCCAAGGCGAACACGACCCGCATCCTCGAGGACGCCGGCGACGGCCCCCTGCCGACCGGCGCGCCGGCCCTGGTGGACGGCCCCGTGGAGGTCTACGGCGACGTTCCCGCGCACGTCAAGGACCTGTCCGGCGTGTTCACCGAGCTGCTGAAGGACATCCCCGAGCGCGGCTACCTCGCCATCCTCGCCTACCTCGACCGTGAGGCGGCGTTCGACGTGCCGGTCCCGCAGGAGGCGTCGTTCGAGGCGATCACCGACATCTGGGCCGCGCACGACCCGGCCTCGTTGCAGGGCCTGCTCGCCATCCGCACCGACCGGCCGGTCACGTTCGGCTGGGGTCCCCGTTACCTCCACTCCACCGGCCAGTACCACAAGGGGGGCCCGCAGAACGGCGTCTTCCTGCAGATCACCGGCGTGGTGTCCGGCGACCTGGAGGTGCCTGGCAAGCCCTACACCCTGGGCAGGCTCCAGCTGGCCCAGGCCCTCGGCGACCTCGACGCCTTGCGCGAGCGCGGCCGTCCGGCCGTCCGCCTGCACCTGACCGATCGCGAGGCGGGTGTCAGGCACCTTCTCGCCGCCGCACGGGAGGTTTGATGATCGACAGTGAGACGCCGTCCCCGGGCCCGGAGCCCGGGGACCCGGCGCTCCCCTCCGTCGGGCCGGACGGCGAGATCGCCGCGGCCAGGGAAGGCGAGATCGCCACGGCGCCGCCGGAGGCCCGGTCCGCGGCGTCCGGTGAGTCGGTGAGCGCCGCGCAGGCGGCCGCCACCACCGCCACCACGCAGGAGATCGTGGCGGCCAACCCGCTGCGCGACCCCGGGGACCGGCGGCTGCCGCGTGTCGCGGGCCCGTGCGTGCTGGTGCTCTTCGGGGTCACCGGCGACCTGGCCCGCCGCAAGCTGCTGCCCGCCATCTACGACCTCGGCAACCGCGGCCTGCTGCCCCCCGGTTTCTCCCTGGTGGGTTTCGCGCGCCGCGACTGGGCCCACCAGGACTTCGCGCAGATCACCCACGACGCCGTCAAGGAGCACGCGCGCACGCCGTTCCGTGAGGAGGTCTGGAAGCAGATCTGCGAGGGCCTCCACTTCGTGCCGGGCTCGTTCGACGACGCCGGCGCGTTCGACGCGCTGACCATGGCCCTGGCCGAGATCGACGAGACCCGTGGCACCGGTGGCAACTACGCGTTCTACCTGTCCACCCCGCCGAAGGCCTTCCCCACGATCATCGAGCAGCTCAAGCGCACCGGGCTCACCAAGCCTCCCGCGGGCTCGTGGCGCCGCGTCGTCATCGAGAAGCCGTTCGGCCACAACCTGCAGACCGCGCGCGAGCTGAACCGCATCGTCGACTCGGCCTTCAAGCCCGACTCGGTGTTCCGCATCGACCACTACCTCGGCAAGGAGACGGTCCAGAACATCCTGGCGCTGCGGTTCGCCAACACGCTGTTCGAGCCGATCTGGAACCGCGGCTACGTCGACCACGTGCAGATCACCATGGCCGAGGACATCGGCGTCGGCGGCCGGGCCGGCTACTACGACGGCATCGGCGCCGCCAGGGACGTCATCCAGAACCACCTGCTGCAGCTGCTGGCCTTGGTGGCCATGGAGGACCCGACGGCCTTCGGCGCCGCGGCGCTGCGCCGCGAGAAGGAAAAGGTGCTGGAGGCGGTCACCCTGCCCGAGGACCTCGGGCTCGGCACCGCACGCGGCCAGTACTCGGCCGGGTGGCAGGGTGGGGAACCGGTCCGGGGTTTCCTGGAGGAGGACGGCATCCCGCCGGGCTCCATCACCGAGACGTACGCCGCCGTCAAGCTGGAGATCGCCAACCGGCGCTGGGCCGGTGTGCCGTTCTACCTGCGCACCGGCAAGCGCCTCGGCCGCCGCATGACCGAGGTGGCGGTGGTGTTCCAGCGCGCGCCGCACCTGCCGTTCACCAAGACCGACACCGAGATCCTCGGCCAGAACGCCTTGGTGATCCGCATCCAGCCCGACGAGGGCATCACGGTGCGGTTCGGCTCCAAGGTGCCGGGGACCGCGATGGAGGTCCGCGACGTCAACATGGACTTCGCCTACGGTGAGGCGTTTTTGGAGTCCTCCCCCGAGGCGTACGAGCGGCTGCTGCTCGACGTGCTGATCGGCGACCCGCCGCTGTTCCCCCACCAGCGCGAGGTGGAGCTGTCGTGGCGGATCATGGACCCGATCGAGGAGTACTGGGCGAGTCTGCCCGAGCAGCCCGAGGGGTATCCGGCCGGCACCGGCGGGCCCGTCTCGGCCGACGAGATGATGGCCAGGGACGGCCGCACCTGGAGGCGGCTGTGACCGGCACGCACCAGACGGCGACGGCGCCGCGCCGCGCACGGGAGGCCAAATGACCAGTTTCCTCATGGGGTCCACCACGGCCTCCGACATCTCCTCCCAGCTCACCCGGCTGCGCCACCAGGTCGGCGCGCCGGCGGTCGGCATGGTGCTGACGCTGGTCGTGGTGTGCGACGAGAGCAAGCAGTACGACGCGGTGCGGGCCGCGTCCGAGGCGTCGCGCGAGCACCCGTCGCGCATCCTCGCGGTGATCCCTCGTGAGCGCGAGGAGCCGACCCGCCTGGACGCCGAGATCCGGGTGGGTGAGCTCACCACAGGCGAGGTCGTGCTGCTGCGCATGTACGGCGAGTTGCGCGACCACGCCGACTCGGTGCTGTCGCCGCTGCTGCTGCCGGACATCCCCGTGGTGGTGTGGTGGCCCGGTGAGGCGCCGCAGAACCCCGCCAAGGACCCGGTGGGTGCGTACGGCCAGCGCCGCATCACCGACGCGCGGTCCTCACGCGACTCGGTGGCGGCGGTGAAGACCCGGATCGACGGTTACACCCCCGGCGACACCGACCTCTCGTGGACGCGCCTCACGCCGTGGCGCAGCCTGCTCGCGGCGGCGTTCGACCTGCCGGTCGGCCGCGTCACCGAGGGGGTGGTGGAGGCCGAGCCCGACCATCCGAGCGCGGCGCTGCTGGCCGCCTGGCTGTCGGAGCGGCTCGACGCCCCCATCGGGGTCGGCGAGTCCAAGGGCCCCGGCCTGACCGCGGTTCGGCTGCGCACCGCCGAAGGCGGCGAGGTCCGCATCGAACGGCACGACTCCCGTACCGCCACCCTGTCGCGTCCGGGCCAGCCCGACCGCCACGTAGCCCTGGCCCGCCGCCCCACCTCCGACCTGCTCGCCGAGGAGCTCCGCCGCCTCGACCCCGACCAGATCTACGAAAGCGCCATCAAGCACGTCACCACCTGCCACGGTGTCTGACCGTGGTGTTCCTCGACCGATGGGATGCGACATCGTGACCACCTACCGCCGTCCGCGACGGGAGTCCGCGACGTGAGCGTCCCCTCGGTCCTGGTGCACAGGGACGCCGGAGTGCTGGCCAAGGCCGTGGCGGCGCGGCTGATCGTCGGGCTGGTGGACGCGCAGGCCGCCAAGGGGTCGGCCCATCTGGTGCTGACCGGTGGCGGCCTCGGTGTCGCGACACTCGCCGAGGTGGCCGCCACGGCGGCGCACGTGGCGGTGGAGTGGCCACGTCTGGACGTCTGGTGGGGGGACGAGCGGTTCCTGCCGGACGGCCACGCCGAGCGCAACGAGACAGGTGCGCGCCGGGCCCTGCTCGACCACGTGGACGTGGACCCCGAGCGGGTGCACGTCATGGCGGGGCCGGACTCGGGCCTCACCGCCGAGGAGTCCGCCGACCGTTACGCCGAGGAGTTGCGCAAGGCGGCCCGGCCGGAGGACCACGGGCCCGTCCCGTCGTTCGACATCCTGCTGCTCGGCATCGGGCCGGACGGCCATGTGGCGTCGCTGTTCCCCGAGATGCCGGCCCTGCACGACGACCGCTCCGTGGTCGCCGTCCACGGCTCGCCGAAGCCGCCGCCGACCCGGATCTCGCTGACCCTTCCCGCCATCAGGGCGGCCCGGCAGGTGTGGGTCATCGCCGCCGGCGAGGAGAAGGCCGGCGCCGTCCGCATGGCGCTGCAGAACTCCGGCCCGTACCAGGTCCCCGCCGCGGCGGCACGCGGCCGGTCCCGCACGCTGTTCCTGCTGGACCGCGCCGCCGCGTCCAAGCTCCCTCCGGGCCTTGGACGACCCTCGTCGCCCTGAGCCGCACGCGGCGGACCCGGCGCGTCAGAGGTAACCCCAGGCCTTGGTGATCTCCAGCAGCCCTTCGGGGATCTCGTCCGCGCCGGGCAGCGGCCTGCCGCGCTGGATCTGGCCGGTGCGGATCTTGTCGCGCCAGTCGCCGATGCCCTTCACGAACGCGCCGTGGTCGTGGTCGCCGTACCTGATCATGGCGGGCTCGAACTCGACCCCGAGGTAGGCGCACACGCGCCGCAGTTCCCCCTCGGGGTCGTCCACCAGGGCCTCGTACCGGACGTCGATGCCGTCGTACAGCCCTCTGGCCTCCTGCAGGTCACGCATGTACTGGTAGGTGTGGCGGATCGCCTCCGGCATAGGACGGGCCACCGGGTCGGCCTCGTGCCAGGACTCGGCGATGGACGCCGGGTGGCGCATCAGGTAGACGAACCGCGCGTCGGGCCAGCACGTGACGATGCGCCGGTGCGCGAAGACGTTGCTCGGCGTCTTGTCCACCAGGATGTCCTTGCCGCTGCGCACCAGTTCACGGTGCAGCATGCGGTCCCACAGGATGTGCTCGATGTCGGTGGTGGAGTGGCCGAGCGCCTCCATGGCCTGCCGTACCGGGTCGGTCGTCAGGGTGACGGCGAGCCGCCGCACATGCATCTCGTGCGGCGCGTGGATCCGTGAGTGACTGTTGAGGATGACGCGGAACAGGGTCGACCCGGACCGGACCGGTGACAGGACGAACACCGGCGCGCGCAGCAGCCGGTCGGCCCGCGGGTCCGCCGGAGGACGGGGGGCCTCGGGCCGGGGCGGCGGTTGCGGCGCCGGCGGCTCGGGCACCGCCTTGACCCGTGTGATGTTGTACCCCGTGATCCCCTCAAGGGCCGCGTTGACCTTGTTCTTCCATGCCATGGCCCCCCAGGGTAGGAAGAGCGGGTGACGTGAGGGTGAACAGAGGCTGGGGATAGCCGGGGAAACGATGGGACATGCCGCCGCCGATCCCCGGGCCCGCACCGGGGTCCTGTGACGCATAGTGGAGACACACAGCCGGAACGGGTGCCGCACCCGGCCGGCGCGGATCGCTCCGGAGGCCCCCGTGTTCGAGCGTTTCACCGACCCGGCCCGGCGCGTGGTCGTCGTCGCACAGGAAGAGGCGAGACACCTGCACCACGGTGTCATCGGCACCGAGCACATCCTGCTGGGGCTCGTCTGTGAGCCGAACGGGCTGGCCGGCACGGTGCTGAGGGAGGCCGGGCTCACCCTGGAGCAGGTGCGGTCGGACGTGCGCGAGCTCGGCGGCCCGCCGGGTGACGCGGCGCCGGAGCCGCACATCCCGTTCGGCGACCGCGCCAAGAAGGTGCTGGAGCTGGCCCTGCGGGAGGCCATGAACCTGCACCACAACTACATCGGCACCGAGCACATCCTGCTCGGGGTGATGCGCGAGGCCGGCGGCACCGCCATGCGCATCCTGGAGCGGCACGAGATCGATCCCAAGCAGACGCGTGAGGCCCTCGTGGACGAGTCGGCGACCCGGCGGGTGCGCCGCCTCGGCCCGCTGGAGGACACGACGATCCTCATGCCGCCGTCTGTCGGGGCCCGCCTGGAGCGCATCATGGAGAGTCTCGACCGCATCGAGCGCCGCCTCGACGCCTACGGCGTGCCGCCGGCCCCCGAGCACCCCGCCGGTCCGGCCCGGCACGACCCGGCGGGCCCCTCGGCGCGCGAACCCGGCACCGCCTGACCCGCCGCAGCGGGTCAGCGCCTCTCGTACACCGCCTCGCCGGCGGCGAAGGTCATCGCCACCCGGGTGGTCCAGATCTCGCCGGGTGGCAGCGTGAACGGGTCGCGGTCCAGCACCACCAGGTCGGCGCGCCTGCCTTCCGCGACGGCCCCGGCCTCGTCGTCGTGGTTGGTCCACGCCGAGCCCGCGGTGTACGCCGTCATGATCGTCGCGAGGTCGAGGCGCTGGCCCGGCAGGAACGGCGTGCCGGCGGTGGGGTAGCCGGCGTGCACCGACCCGCCGGGTTCTGTGCGGTTGACGGCGACGTGCATGCCTTGCAGCGGGTCGGCCGACGACACCGGCCAGTCGCTGCCGGCGCACAGCCGCGCTCCGGTGCGCGCCAGGTCGGCGAACGGGTACTGCCAGGACGAGCGTTCCTCGCCGAGGAAGGGGATGCACAGCTCGTCCATCTGCAGGTGGTGGGTGGCCCACAGCGGTTGCAGGTTGGCGGTCACGCCTTGGCGCGCGAAGCGCGGCACGTCGGACGGCTCGATGATCTGCACGTGCGCGATGTGGTGGCGGCCGGCCGGCGATGTGCCCTCCAGCGCGTCGAGCGCCTCCCGTACGGCCCGCTCGCCGATGGCGTGGAAGTGCACCTGGAACCCCAGCCGGTCCAGTTCGGCGACGTACCCGCGGAGCAGGACCGGGTCCACGTACGACAGGCCGCGCTGGTCCGGCCCGCAGCCGCAGTACGGCTCGATGACGGCCGCGGTGAAGTTCTCCGCGATGCCGTCCTGCATGATCTTGACGCTGCCGGCCGAGAACAGGCCGCCGGCCATGGCCCGGCGCTCGGTCAGCTCCTCGATCTGCTCGGCGCCGCGGGTGCGGTCCCACCACAGGGCCCCCACCACGCGGGCCCTGAGCCGTCCTGAGGCGGCCGCCGACAGGTAGGCGGGGAGATTGTCCTGCGACCCGGCGTACGAGCCCACGATGGCGTCCTGCCAGCCGGTGACCCCCAGCGAGAACAGGTGGTCCTGCGCGTCGAGCAGCGCCGCCTCGATGTCGGCGGGGGCGGGCCGCGGGGTGAGCAGGCCCACCAGGTCCATGGCGCCTTCGTGCAGCACGCCGCTCGGTGTGCCGTCCGGGTCGCGTTCGATGCGGCCGTCCGGCGGGTCGGGAGTGGCCGCGGTGACGCCGGCGAGCTCCAGTGCCCGGCTGTTCACCCAGGCGGCGTGGTGGTCGCGCTGGATGAGGTAGGCGGGCCGGTCGAGGAAGTCGAGCTGCTCGCGGTGCGGCAGCCCGCCGGGGAAGGCCGCCATGTCCCAGCCGCCGCCGTCGATCCACGGCCGGCCGGGGTGGGCCGCGGCGTACGCGGCGATCCGCTCCAGGTAGGAGGGCAGGCCGAACACCTCGCTCAGCTCGCACTTCGCGCGTTCCAGGCCCGCTTGCACGGGGTGGACGTGCGCGTCGGTGAAGCCGGGGGTGAGCAGGCGGCCGGCGAGGTCCACGGTGTCGTGGCCGGGACGGGCCAGCCGCGCCACGTCGGCCTCGGCGCCGACGGCGGCGATCCGGCCGTCACGCACGAGCACGGCGTCCGGGGCCCCGGGGAAAGGGGGCGCGGTGGCGGTGGCGGTGAACACGGGGCCGCCCCGGAACATCAGATCGGTCATCGCGTAACTCCTGCGCTGTTCCCGGGGATCTCCTGGGCTGGTCCCCGTCGGCGAGTGTAGTGATTCATGACAAACGTGATGGATTACCTGTTAAGCGGACCAACGTGAACGAAACTTCCGGCTCATCGCTCCGTAGCAGATACGTAACAGAACGACCGCATGCTGAAGTCCCCGGGATGACGTGCTGGAGGAGGGCGAGGATGGGTTTCCTGCGGATCCGTACCACGGTGGATGAGCGGCCCGGCCGACTGGCGTCCCTGGCCGCCGCGCTGGCCGCCAAAGGCGGCAACATCCTAGGGCTCAGCGTGCAACCCGACACCGACGGCACCGTGGACGAGTTCGTCGCCGACATCCCGGCCTCGGCGGAGGCCGTGCGCAAGGCCCTTGAGGCCGCCGGCGGCCGGCGCGTCCAGGTCGTCCCCGCCGCCGCGCACGAACTGACCGACGAACCCACCCGCGCGCTGCTGCTCGCGCTGCGGCTGCGCGACATGCCGTGGCGGCTTCCCGAAGTGCTGGCCGACCTGCTGCGCGCCGACGACGCGCGCTGGGTGTACGGCACCACCGAGATGTCCGACCTGCCGGACCCGACGCTGCTCATCGTGCCGGTCGCCCCGCGCCGCGCCATCCGGCTGCGCCGCCTCGGCCTGCCGTTCACCCTCACCGAGGCGGCACGCGCCGGAGCCATGGTGCGTCTCGCGCAGCCCCCCGCGCAGACCGTCACGGCGGAGCGCGGCCTGGTGCTGCCGGACGGCGCCGAGGTGCAGGTGCGTCCCCTCACGCCGCTGTACCGCGAGGCGGTGCGCGACCTGCACGACCGCTGCTCCCCCGACTCGCGGCGGTTCCGCTACTTCACCGCCGTGCCGGCGCTGCCGCCGCGCATGTTCGACCGGCTCTGCGACCGCGACCAGGGCCACTCGCTGGTCGCCGGGCACGACGGCCAGGTGGTGGCACTCGCCAGCCTCACCTTCAGCCCCGACCCGGGGATCGCCGAGATGGCCGTGCTCGTCGAGGACCGCTGGCAGGGTCTCGGCCTCGGCAGGGCCCTGGTCGGCATGCTGCTCACCGAGGCACGCGACCTCGGGTTCGCCGAGGTCAAGGCCACCATGCTCACCGACAACACCCGCATGCGCCGTCTGCTGCTGTCCTTCGGCGCCACGCTGTGCCACACCGAGGACCCCGGCGTGGTGGAGGCCAGGATCGCGGCGGGTGCGATCGTTCCCTCCGCACGCCAGGGCTGACCGCCGGGAACGCGAAGGCTCCCCGGGCGGACCCGGGGAGCCTTCGGCGCATGTCCTACCAGGTGGGGCGGCTGTTGTTGCGCAGCCGCTCCAGGGCCTCGGCGAGGATGGCGGCGCCGTCGGTGTCGCTGCGCCGCTCCTTCACGTAGGCGAGGTGGGTCTTGTACGGCTCGTTGCGCGGCGGGGCCGGCGGGGCCGTCTCGTCCTGACCTGCGGGGAGGCCACACCGCGGGCAGTCCCAGTACTCGGGGACGGCCGCGTCGCTCGCGAAGCTCGGGCGCGTCTCGTGCATGTTGGCGCACCAGAACGAGACCCGGACGCGAGGCGCGGCCTCGCCACGCTCGGCCTCCCCCATCGGACCTGCGCCGACACGGCTTCCACGGATCGCGTTGCCACTGCCCACGGATGAACTCCTCGCTAGATCGCCCGCCACCCGGCGGGGAAGAACTCTCTCAGCCTGCCCGGCGGAGCCCTACGGCTTCAGCAACAGGCCCAGCGCGACGATGCAGACGAACCAGATCGCGCCGGTGATGATGGTGAGCCGGTCGAGGTTGCGTTCCACCACAGAGGATCCGCCGAACGACGACGTGAACCCACCGCCGAAGAGATCCGAGAGGCCGCCACCCTTGCCCTTGTGGAGCAGCACGAGCAGGACCATGAGACCGCTCGCCAGGATGAGGGCGATGGAGATTCCGATGACCACCGTTGACCTGTTTCCGTGTAACGCGCGCCGCGGCGCGACCTGACCTGCACGACCACCGTCTGATGACGATTCAAGGCTTCTCTTTGAGAGTACGTCGTCTTGACACGTCGTACCTCCCAAACACCATAGCTAGCCCGACAATTCGCCAAATCGACAGATCTTAACGAATTCCACCGGGTCGAGGCTCGCGCCGCCGACCAGAGCACCGTCGACATCAGGCTGCGCCATGATGCCGGCGATGTTGCCGGACTTGACCGACCCACCGTAAAGGATACGGACGGCCGCGGCCACTTCCGCGTCGTACAGCTCGGCGAGTCGCGTGCGGATGGCCCCGCAGACCTCCTGCGCGTCGTCGGGGGTGGCGACCTCACCGGTGCCGATCGCCCACACCGGCTCGTACGCCACCACGACGGACTTCGCCTGATCGGTCTTCACGCCGTTCAGGCCCGCGTCGAGCTGGGAGAGGGTGTACGCCACCTGGCCGCCGGCCTGGCGGATCGGCAGGCCCTCGCCGACGCACAGGATCGGCGTTACCCCGTGCCGGTAGGCGGCCTGCACCTTGGCGTTGACGACCTGGTCGTCCTCGCGGTGGTACTCACGCCGCTCGGAGTGACCGGCCAGCACGTACGAACAGCCGAGCTTGGCGAGCATCGAGCCGCCGATCTCGCCGGTGTAGGCGCCGCTGTCGTGCACCGACACGTCCTGCGCGCCGTACACGATGCGGAGCTTGTCGCCGTCCACCAGGGTCTGCACACTGCGCAGATCGGTGAACGGCGGCAGCACCGCCACCTCGGTGCGGTCGAAGTCCTTGTCGGTGAGCGTGAACGCCAGCTTCTGGACCAGGGCGATGGCCTCGAGATGATTGAGGTTCATCTTCCAGTTGCCCGCCATCAACGGGGTGCGGCCGCTCATCGCGCACCCTCCGGACGGGGAGACCTCACGGTCGTCATGATCGGTCAGTCCTCCAGCGCCGCGAGTCCGGGAAGGGTCTTGCCCTCAAGGTATTCGAGGCTGGCCCCGCCACCGGTCGAGATGTGGGAGAAGCCGTCCTCGGGGAGGCCGAGCTTGCGCACGGCGGCCGCCGAGTCGCCGCCGCCGACGACGGTGAAGCCCTCGGAGGCGATGAGCGCCTCGGCCACGGCACGGGTGCCGCCGGAGAACGCGTCGAACTCGAACACCCCCATGGGGCCGTTCCAGAAGATCGTCTTGGCGTCGGCCAGCTTGGCCGTGAACAGCTCGCGGGTCTTCGGGCCGATGTCCAGGCCCTCGCGGTCCGCGGGGATCGCGGTGGCCTCGACGACCTCGTGGGAGGCGTCCTCGGCGAAGTGGGTGGCGGCCACGATGTCGACCGGCAGCACGAGCTCCACGCCGCGCTTGTCGGCCTCGGCGATGAAGCCGCGCACCTGGTCGATCTGGTCGGCCTGCAGCAGGGAGTTGCCGACCTCGTGGCCCTGGGCCGCCAGGAAGGTGTACGCCATGCCGCCACCGATGATCAGCCGGTCGACCTTGGTGAGCAGGTTGGCGATCACACCGAGCTTGTCGGAGACCTTGGCGCCGCCGAGCACCACGGCGTACGGCCGCTCGGTGTCCTCGGTGAGCTTCTTCAGGACCTCGACCTCGGCCACGACCAGGCCCCCGGCCGCGTGCGGCAGGATGCGCGGCACGTCGTACACGCTGGCGTGCTTGCGGTGCACCGCGCCGAAGCCGTCGCCGACATACAACTCGGCGAGACCCGCCAGCTTGTCGGCGAACGCGCCGCGCGCCGCGTCGTCCTTGGACTCCTCGCCGGCCTCGAAGCGGAGGTTCTCCAGCAGGGCGACCTCTCCGTCGCCGAGCGCGGTGACGACCGAGCGCGCGGACTCGCCGGCGACGTCGTCGGCGAAGCGCACCGGACGGCCGAGCAGCTCGCCGAGGCGCGCGGCGACCGGCGCCAGGGAGAACTGCGGAGCGACCTTGCCCTTGGGACGGCCGAGGTGAGCGCAGACGATCACCCGCGCGCCGCGCTCGGCCAGCTCGGTGATGGTCGGGATCGACGCGCGGATGCGGCCGTCGTCGGTGATGACGTCCCCGTCGAGAGGGACGTTGAGGTCGGCGCGCACCAGGACGCGCCGACCCTTGACGTCGAGTGAGTCGATGGTGCGCATCAGAGCTGGGTGCCCACCAGCTCGACGAGGTCGCCGAGGCGGTTGGAGTAGCCCCACTCGTTGTCGTACCAGCCGACGACCTTGAGCTGGTTGCCGATGACCCGGGTCAGGCCCGAGTCGAAGATGCAGGACGCCGGGTCGGTGACGATGTCGGCCGACACGATCTCGTCCTCGGTGTAGGTGAGGATGCCACGCAGCGGGCCCTCGGCCGCGGCCTTGAGCGCGGCGTTGACCTCGTCGACGGTGGCCTCGCGCTTGAGCTCCACGGTGAGGTCGGTGGCCGAGCCGGTGGGGATCGGCACGCGCAGCGCGAAGCCGTCGAGCTTGCCCTTCAGCTCGGGCAGCACCAGGCCGATCGCCTTGGCGGCGCCGGTGGAGGTCGGCACGATGTTGAGGGCGGCGGCGCGAGCGCGGCGCAGGTCCTTGTGCGGGCCGTCCTGGAGGTTCTGGTCCTGGGTGTAGGCGTGGATGGTGGTCATCAGGCCCTTCTCGATGCCGAAGGTGTCGTTGATGACCTTCGCCATGGGGGCCAGGCAGTTGGTGGTGCAGGACGCGTTCGAGATGATGGTGTGCGACGCCGCGTCGTACTTGTCGTCGTTGACACCCATCACGATGGTGATGTCCTCGCCCTTGGCGGGGGCGGAGATGATGACCTTCTTGGCGCCGTTGTCGGCGTGCACGCGGGCCTTGGCGGCGTCGGTGAACAGGCCGGTGGACTCCACGACCACGTCGACGCCGAGGTCGCCCCAGGGGAGCTTGGCGGGGTCGCGCTCGGCGAACGCCTTGATCGCCTTGCCGTCGACCGTGATCTCGTCGGCCGTGCTCTTGACCTCGTAGGGCAGGCGGCCGAGGATGCTGTCGTACTTCAGCAGGTGGGCCAGCGTGGCGTTGTCGGTCAGGTCGTTGACCGCGACGACTTCGATGTCCTTGCCGCTCGCGGCCACGGCTCGCCAGAAGTTGCGGCCGATGCGGCCGAAGCCGTTGATGCCTACGCGGATGCTCACGGGACCAGATCTCCTCGAACTTCGTGCGCCGGCTCGTGCCGGCGCCGTGGCGGGCTTGAAACCACAGGCAAGCCTACCGGGTACCGATTGGTGTAGACCACGCGGCTCCATCCCTGTGTGGAAGGGTCAGGGAGCGAGCATGTCGGCGGTCAGATTGGCGTCGGTGGCGGCGATGCCGAGGTCCGAGGCGCGCTTGTCCGCCATGGCGAGAAGACGCCGGATCCGGCCCGCTATGGCGTCTTTTGTCAGCGGCGGGTCGGCGATCTGACCCAGTTCCTCCAGGGACGCCTGCTTGTGCTCCACCCGCAGGCGGCCCGCGATGACGAGATGCTCGGGAGCCTCCTCGCCGAGGATCTCCAGCGCGCGTTGCACCCGTGCCCCCGCCGCCACCGCCGCACGGGCGGACCTGCGCAGGTTGGCGTCGTCGAAGTTGGCGAGCCGGTGCGCGGTGGCGCGCACCTCGCGGCGCATGCGGCGCTCCTCCCAGGCGAGCACGCTGTCGTGCGCGCCGAGCCGGGTGAGCAGCGCGCTGATCGCGTCACCGTCCCTGACCACCACGCGGTCCACCCCGCGCACCTCGCGCGCCTTGGCGTGGATCTTCAGCCGCCGGGCCGCGCCGACCAGCGCCAGCGCCGCCTCAGGGCCGGGACAGGTGACCTCAAGGGACATCGAGCGGCCCGGCTCGGTCAGCGAACCGTGCGCGAGGAACGCACCGCGCCACGCCGCCTCGGCGTCACAGGTCGCCCCCGCGACGACCTGCCGGGGCAGGCCGCGCACCGGACGGCCGTGGTTGTCGATCAAGCCGGTCTGCCGGGCCAGCGCCTCGCCGTCGCGGTACACCCTGACGACGTACCGCGACCCCTTGCGCAAACCGGCGGGGGCCAGCACCATCACCTCGGCCTTGTGGCCGAACACCTCGCCGATGTCCTTGATCAGGCGGCGGGCCGTGGCGTTGGTGTCCAGCTCCGCCTCGATGACGATGCGGCCCCCCACGAGGTGCAAGCCGCTGGCGAACCGCAACAGCGTCGACACCTCGGCCTTGCGGCAGCAAGGCTTCAGCACCGCGAGCCGGCTCAGCTCGTCCTTCACCACACCCGTCATGGCCATGTGCGTGTGTCCTCCCCCATACAGACAAAACGTCCCGTCGTCACCGGCGGCGCCGCCGCGCCGTCGCAGGCGGCCGGAGCGTCGCCGTCAGGTGGCTCCGCAGGCCCCCGGCAAGTCTCTCGCACCCTGTGTGCGCGCTGACCAGGATCAACGCTTCTCACGGAAAATCTCGTCCAGGACCGAGGCAAGGCGTCGTGCATCGTGCCTCGCGGAGCCGTCGGAGGCCGCCACCTCGGCCAGCACGAGACGGCCGCCGAGCGTCTCCACGGCCTCCTCCAGCTCGCCGCCGTCCCCCACCGCGCCGGGATCGGCGAGCACCACGTCGATCGTGAGGCCCGGCGCGTGCTCGCGCAGCACCTGCAGGTGCTTCTCGGCGGAGAAGCCGTCGGTCTCCCCCGGCTGCGGCGCGAGGTTCAGTGTGACCAGCCTGCGCGCGGCGGTGCTGTGCAGCGCGCCGGCGAGCTCGGGCACCATCAGGTGCGGCAGCACGCTGGTGAACCACGACCCGGGGCCGAGCACCACCCAGTCGGCGTCGCGGACCGCCGCGACGGCCTCCGCGCACGCCGGCGGGTCGGCCGGCACCAGCGAGATCGACCGCACGTTCCCCGGTGTGCTCGCGCAGGCCACCTGGCCGCGCACGATGCTGACCACACCGTCCAGCTCCACCTCGGCCTCGATGTCGATCGGCACCGAGGCCATGGGCAGCACCGTGCCGTGCGCTCCGAGCAGCCTCCCCACCCAGTCGAGCCCCGCCACCGGGTCGTCGAGCAGTTCCCAGAGCGCCACGATCAACAGGTTCCCGACCGCGTGGCCGTGTAACTCACCCTCACTCCTGAACCGGTGCTGGACCACCTCGCTCCACGTCCGCCCCCACTCGTCGTCCCCGCACAGCGCTGCCAGCGCCATCCGCAGATCCCCAGGAGGCAGCACTCCGAGCTCCCGCCGCAACCTCCCGCTCGACCCCCCGTCATCCGCGACCGTGACAACCGCCGTCACCGTCCCGGTGACCCTCCGCAACGCCGACAACGACGCGTACAGCCCATGTCCCCCACCGAACGCCACGACCCGCGGCCCTCCGGCCTCCAGATCCCCCCGCGTCCGCGCGACCTCTTCGCCCCCCCGCGCCTCGACCACGACCTCGTGACCACCTCGCGCCTCGACCACGACCTCGTGACCACCTCGCGCCTCGACCACAGCCCCGGAGCCGACCGGCGACCCCGTCACCGCCTCCTGACCGGCCCGCGACTGCGCCACCGTCTCCAGGGCGGGACCGGGTCCGGGCACGACGGAGCCGCCGTCCCTGGTCGGGACAGCGGGGACGGACATCGTTGTCCGGTGTTTCCCTTCGCTCACTCGCGGCCTTTGTCCCTGTGGCTCACCTGTACCTCCATGCCCCGGTCACGCAGGCGCACGCCGATCTGCTCGGCCATGGCGACGCTGCGGTGCTTGCCGCCGGTGCAGCCGACCGCGAGGGTGGCGTAGCCCTTGCCCTCACGGACGTAACCCGCCGCGATGACACCGACGACCTCCTCGTAGGCGTCGAGGAACTCCTTGGCACCGGGCTGGTTGAGCACGTATTCGCGTACAGGAGCGTCAAGGCCGGTCATGGGCCGCAGCTCGGGAACCCAGTGCGGGTTCGGGAGGAAACGGCAGTCGACCACCAGGTCGGCGTCCACCGGGAGTCCGTACTTGAAGCCGAACGACAGGACGTTGACCCGCAGGCCGGGACGTCCTTCGCCACCGAAGAAGGAAATGATCTTGCCACGCAGCTCGTGGACGTTGTGAGCGGTGGTGTCGATGACCAGGTCGGCGTTGGCCCGGACGTCGCGCAGCACCCCGCGCTCCCGTGCGATGCCGTCGACCAGGCGGCCGTCACCCTGCAACGGGTGCGGACGCCGCACCGCCTCGAACCTGCGGACGAGCTCCTCGTCGCTCGCCTCGAGGAACACCACCCGCACCCCGACGCCGCGGCCTTCGAGCTCCTCGATCGCGGTGTTCAGGTCGGTCGTGAACGCCATGCTCCGCACGTCCACCACAGCCGCCACCTTGTCGGTGTCGAGCTGCACCCGCCCCGCCTCCTCGGCCATGGCGAACAACATGCCAGGCGGCAGATTGTCGATCACGAACCAGCCGAGATCCTCCAGAGCCTTGGCCGCCGTGCTGCGCCCCGCCCCCGACATCCCCGTGACGATCACGAACGCGGTGTCCCCGGCGTCGGCCGTCCCACCGGCCCCCTCGGCGGCGCCACCACCGGATCCCTGCCGGAACGTGCTGTCCTCGGACTCACCCGCCCCCGACATCCCCGTGACGATCACGACGGCGGTGTCCCCGGCGTCGGCCGTCCCACCGGCCCCTTCGGCGGCGCCACCACCGGATCCCTGACGGGACGTGCTGTCCTCGGGCTCACCTGGCGCCGAGGCGCCTCCGGCCGCCGCGGCGTCGGGACTCCGGCCGGAGCCGGGTGAGATGGGTGTGTGGTCTGGGTCGTTGTGTGCGGTCACGTGCTCTCCCCCTTCAGCGCCGCGACGATGGTCTCGGCCGTGGAGCGGCCGATGCCAGGGACCTGCTGGATCTCTTCGGCGGTGGCGTCACGCAGCCGTTTGACGGATCCGAAGTGCCGGAGCAGCGCCTGTTTGCGCGCCGCACCCAGGCCGCGGATGTCGTCCAGGGCGCTTTCCGTCACCGACTTGGCGCGCTTGGCCCGATGGTAGGCGATGGCGAAGCGGTGGGCCTCGTCACGGACCCTCTGCAGGAGATAAAGACCCTCGCTGGACCTCGGCAGGATCACCGGCTGGTCGTCGCCGGGGAGCCAGACCTCCTCAAGACGCTTGGCGAGGCCGCTCACCGCGACGTCGTCCACGCCGAGCTCGTCGAGCGCGCGCTGCGCGGCGGCCACCTGCGCGGGGCCACCGTCCACGACGACCAGGTTGGGAGGGTAGGCGAACTTGCGGGGCCTGCCGGTGTCGGGGTCGATCGGCTCGGGGTCCAGCTCGCCACCGGCCACGCGCTCCTCCAGGTAGCGCTTGAAACGGCGGCTGATGACCTCGTAGATGGACGCGACGTCGCCCTGCCCCGCCATGCCGCGGATCGCGAACCGGCGGTACTCGGCCTTGCGCGCCAGCCCGTCCTCGAAGACGACCATGGAGGCGACCACGTCGTCACCCTGCAGGTGGGACACGTCGTAGCACTCGATGCGCAGCGGCGCCTGGTCGAGGCCGAGCGCGTCGGCGATCTCCTGCAGGGCCCTGCTGCGGGTGGTGAGGTCGCTGGCCCGGCGCAGCTTGTGCTGGAGCAGGGCCTCCTTGGCGTTGCGCTCGACCGTCTCCAGCAGCGTGCGCTTGTCGCCGCGCCGGGGGACCCGCACCTCGACCCGGCCGCCGCGGCGCTCACCGAGCAGCTCGGCCAGCGCGCCGGCCTCCGGCGGCATGGCCGGCACCAGCACCTCACGGGGCACCGCCTCCGGGGCCGCCTCGGCGTACATCTGGAGCAGGAAGTGCTCCACCAGCTCGCCGGGGCCGGCCTCCTCGATCTCGCCGGTCACCCAGCCTCGCTGCCCGCGTATGCGGCCACCGCGCACGTAGAACACCTGGACGGCGGCTTCCAGAGGGTCCTCGGCGAGAGCCACGACGTCGCAGTCGGTGTCCTCGCCGAGGACCACGGCCTGCTTCTCAAGGGCCCGCCGCAGCGCCTGGACGTCGTCGCGCAGCCGCGCCGCGCGCTCGAACTCCTCGGCGGCCGCGGCCTCGCGCATGTCGCGCTCGATGCGCCTGATGAACCGGCCGGTGTTGCCGGCCATGAAGTCGCAGAAGTCCGCGGCCAGCTCGCGGTGCTCCTCGGGGGTGACCCTGCCGACGCAAGGGGCCGAGCACTTGTCGATGTAGCCGAGCAGGCAGGGCCTGCCGATCTGGCCCGCGCGCTTGAACACCCCCGCCGAGCAGGTGCGGATGGGGAAGACCCGCAGCAGCAGGTCGACGGTCTCGCGGATCGCCCAGGCGTGGGAGTAGGGACCGAAGTAGCGGGTGCCCTTGCGTTTGGCGCCGCGCAGGACCTGGACCCGGGGAAAGTCCTCCCCCATGGTGACGGCGAGATAGGGATAGGACTTGTCGTCGCGGTACTTGACGTTGAAGCGAGGGTCGAACTCCTTGATCCAGGAGTATTCGAGCTGGAGCGCCTCGACCTCGGTGCCGACCACCGTCCAGTCGACACGCGCGGCCGTCGTGAGCATGGTCTGGGTGCGGGGATGCAGCCCGGCGAAGTCGGCGAAGTAGGAGTTGAGCCGCTGCCGCAGATTCTTCGCCTTGCCGACGTAGATCACCCGGCCATGAGCGTCCCTGAACCGGTAGACCCCTGGCGACTCAGGAACCGAGCCGGGCTCGGGCCGGTAACTCAGGGGGGTGTTCGCGGGTCTGACCACAACCGAAAGACTATCCGCCCCCGCCGACACTTCAGGGCCGCCGAACCCCTCGTAGGGGTCCCCGGCCCACTCCCATGACCTTCGCACAGGACACACCAACAGAAAGCGACCCGCATCCGCCGGCGGCCCCCCTCCCGGCATGCCGGGGGAGTCGCCGGCGGCTTGTGCGGCGCCTTGTCCGGAGAGCGGCGGCGCCGGGGACCGTCGCGGGTGGGCGGGAGAAGCGGGGTCAGGCCAGGGCGATGGTGCCGGCCTCGACCTTGATGGGCTTCTCGGCCAGGGCCTGTTCGGCCGGGCCGGACTGGACGGAGCCGTCGGTGATGCTGAACCGGCTGTTGTGGCAGGGGCAGATGATGCTGCCGTCGCTCACCGAGCCGACCGGGCACTGCTTGTGGGTGCAGATCGCGTCGAAGGCCTTGAACTCGCCCTCGGCCGGCTGGGTGACGACGACCTTCTCGGCCTTGAAGACCTTGCCGCCACCCACGGGGATGTCCGCGGTGGCGGCCAGCCCTCCGGCGGCTCCGGCCGCCGCGTCGCCGGACGGTGCCGCGTCGCCGGCCGGAGGGGCCGCCGAGGCGCCACCGTCGGCCGGCGTGGCGCCGCCGCCGCACGCGGCGAGCACCACGGCGAGGCCCGCGCCACCGGCGCCGGTCATGACCGCGCGCCGAGTCGTTTCCATCTCCGTCATCGTTCGCCTTCCTTGAGGTGGTACATCCGGTACGGCCCTCGATCGGATGTGGTTCACGTCGAGCCGCGACCGACTCAGGAAGTATGGACGAACCCGCATAACGTCCGGCTCAAATTACACAGATCATTGAAGATTTCATCAGAGACAGGTGGCCAGGAGTGCGTTGTCCGACCTCCTGAAGGTGGATGCGCACGCCAGAAGCCACCTGGTCCGACGAGACGGTTGAACCTTTCATCAGTTGGCTGGGCTGAAACCGGGGAATCAGGTCGTCAGGATCTTGCTCAGGAAGCGGCCGGTGTGGCTGTCCTCGACCTCGGCGACCTGCTCGGGGGTGCCGGTGGCGAGCACCTGGCCGCCACGTGAGCCGCCCTCGGGGCCCATGTCGATGAGCCAGTCGGCGGTCTTGATCACGTCGAGGTTGTGCTCGATGACGATCACGGTGTTCCCGCCGTCCACCAGGCGGCCGAGCACCCCGAGGAGCTTGCGGATGTCCTCGAAGTGCAGGCCCGTGGTGGGCTCGTCCAGCACGTAGACCGTGCGGCCGGTGGACCGCCGCTGGAGCTCGGACGCCAGCTTGACCCGCTGCGCCTCGCCGCCGGACAGCGTGGTGGCGGGCTGGCCCAGCCGGACGTACCCGAGGCCGACGTCGTTGAGGGTCTTGAGGTGGCGCTTGATCGCGGGGATGGCGTCGAAGAACTCCAGCGCCTCCTCGATCGGCATGTCGAGCACCTCGGAGATGGTCTTGCCCTTGTAGTGGACCTCCAGCGTCTCGCGGTTGTAGCGGGCCCCGTGGCAGACCTCGCACGGGACGTAGACGTCCGGCAGGAAGTTCATCTCGATCTTGATGGTGCCGTCGCCGGAGCACGCCTCGCACCGGCCGCCCTTGACGTTGAAGCTGAACCGGCCCGGCTGGTAGCCGCGGATCTTGGCCTCGGTCGTCTGCGCGAACAGCTTGCGCACGTGGTCGAAAACGCCGGTGTAGGTGGCGGGGTTGGACCGCGGGGTGCGGCCGATGGGGCTCTGGTCGACGTGGACGACCTTGTCCACCAGGTCGGTGCCGGTGACCCGCGAGTGGCGGCCCGGCACGGTCTTGGCGCCGTTGAGCTCCTTGGCGAGCGCCGCGTACAGGATGTCGTTGACCAGCGTGGACTTGCCGGAACCCGAAACCCCGGTGACCGCGGTGAACACCCCGAGCGGGAACTCGACGTCCACCCCCTTGAGGTTGTGCTCCCGCGCGCCTTTGACCACCAGCTTGCGCTTGGCGTCCCGCTTGCGCCGCGAGGCCGGCACGTCGATGGACCTGCGGCCCGACAGGTAGGCCCCGGTCAGGGAGTGCTCGCTGGCCAGGAGTTGCTCGACGGTGCCGGACACCACGACCTGGCCGCCGTGCTCACCGGCGCCGGGCCCGATGTCCACGACCCAGTCGGCCATGGCGATGGTGTCCTCGTCGTGCTCCACGACGATCAAGGTGTTGCCCATGTCGCGCAGGCGGATCAGGGTGTCGAGCAGCCGCTGGTTGTCGCGCTGGTGCAGGCCGATGGACGGCTCGTCCAGGACGTACAGCACACCGACCAGGCCGGAGCCGATCTGGGTGGCCAGCCGGATGCGCTGCGCCTCACCGCCGGCGAGGGTGCCGGCCGCGCGGTCCAGCGTGAGGTAGTCGAGCCCGACGTCCAGCAGGAAGCCCAGCCGCGCGTTGATCTCTTTGACGACCCGCTCGGCGATGTGCATGTCGCGCTCGGACAGCGCGAGCGACCCGAGGAACGCCGCGCACTCGCCGATGGACCGCGACGAGACGTCGGCGATGGACCGGCCGCTGACCGTGACGGCCAAGGACACCGGCTTGAGCCGCGCACCCTTGCAGGACGGACAGGGGATCTCACGCATGAACCCTTCGTAGCGCTCGCGCGTGGAGTCGCTCTCGGCCTCGGCGTGGCGCCGCTGCACCCACGGGATGACGCCTTCGAAGGTCGTGTAGTAGGACCGCTGCCGGCCGTACCGGTTGCTGTAACGGACGTGGACCTGCTCGTCGTGGCCGTGCAGCAGGGACTTCTGTGCCTTCTTGGTCAGCCGCTCCCACGGGGTGTCGAGGTCGAAGCCGACGGCGTGGCCGAGCGCCTCGATGAGCCTGACGAAGTAGTCACTGGTGTGCCCTCCGGCCCACGGGGCGATGGCGCCGTCGCCGAGGGTGCGCTCGGGGTCGGGAACCACGAGGTCGGGGTCGACCTCCATGCGGGTGCCGAGGCCGGTGCAGTCGGGACAGGCGCCGAACGGCGAGTTGAACGAGAACGACCGGGGCTCCAGCTCCTCGAACGACAGGTCGTCGTAGGGGCAGTACAGATGCTCGGAGTAGAACCGCTCCCGCCCCGGGTCGTCCTCGGGCAGGTCGACGAAGTCGAGCGTGATCGTGCCGCCGGACAGCTGGAGCGCGGTCTCCACCGAGTCGTTGAGCCGGCGCCGCGAGCCGTCCTTGACCGACAGCCGGTCGACGATGACCTCGATGTCGTGCTTCTCGTACTTCTTCAGCGTGGGGGGCTCCTCCAGCCGCACCACGGTGCCGTCCACCCTGGCGCGGGCGAAGCCCTTGGTCTGGAGCTCGCGGAACAGCTCGGCGTACTCCCCCTTGCGGCCGCGCACGACCGGGGCGATCACCTGGAAGCGGGTGCCCTCGGGGAGCTCCATGACCCGGTCCACGATCTGCTGGGGGGTCTGGCGCGCGATGGGACGGCCGCAGCGCGGGCAGTGGGGCTTGCCGATGCGGGCCCACAGCAGGCGCAGGTAGTCGTAGACCTCGGTGATGGTGCCCACGGTGGACCGGGGGTTGCGGGAGGTCGACTTCTGGTCGATCGACACCGCGGGTGACAGGCCCTCGATGAAATCGACGTCGGGTTTGTCCATCTGGCCGAGGAACTGCCGCGCGTAGGCCGACAGCGACTCGACGTAACGGCGCTGGCCCTCGGCGAAGATGGTGTCGAAGGCCAGGCTGGACTTGCCGGAACCCGACAGGCCGGTGAAAACGATCAAAGCGTCTCGTGGGAGGTCCAGCGAGACGTCCTTCAAGTTGTGTTCGCGGGCGCCACGAACGATCAAGCGGTCGGCCACGGCAGATCTCTCAGGTAGGGGTGTGGATCCACGGCAGCCGGGAGAGGCCACCTCTGACTAGTCGCGGTCACTCTAACGATGGGGTCCGACAGTTTCTCCGCGCCGCGACGGCCCGGCGGCGGCGCATCGGGAAAGCGCGCTTCCACTTCATGAGACGCGGCCGCGCGTTCGCTCACATCTGGCGCGATGATGTCGTGCATGACCGTTCTCGACGACCTCAGGGCCGAGCTCACCAAGGCCAACGACCGGCTGCTCGCCACCGTGGCCCGGCTCTCCGACCCGGACGTCGCGGCCCCCTCCCTGCTTCCGGGCTGGACCCGCGGCCACCTGATCACGCACGTCGCGCGCAACGCCGACAGCCATCTCAATCTGATGACCTGGGCCAGGACGGGTGTGTACACACCACAGTACCCGGACGTGGCGACGCGGGACGCCGAGATAGAAGAAGGCGCGGGGCGGGCGATGAAGGAGCAGTACGACGATCTCGCCGAGAGCACCGCGCGCCTCGACCAGGCCGTCGCCGCGATGCCGCCGGAACGCTGGGCCGCCATGGTGCGCGGCATGCAGCCGCCGGAGCACCCGGCCTGGTACATCCTCGCCCGCAGGCTCCGTGAGGTCGAGATCCACCACTCCGACCTCGGGACCGGCTACACCTGGGCCGACTGGCCCGCCTCGTTCGTCCGGCGTGAGCTGCACGACGCGCTGGCCTGCTGGCCGCGGGACGGCGGGCCGGTGAGCGAGGTGCGCGCCGGCGGCCGCTCCTGGACCGGCCTCGGCGAGGGCCCGGTCGTGGAGGGCCCACCGGCGTACGTCCTGGCCTGGCTGACCGGCCGCCTGACCGGGGACGACGCGAGCCGGGGTGATCGCGCGGACGGCGAGGGGCTTAGGCTGGCGGCGAGACCGCCTGCGGCTCCGAAGTGGCCCGCGGCGTCGGCGCCGCCCGGCCTCCCGGCCGCCCCACCCGAGGAGTACCCATGAGCTACACCGGTGACGTGACCGCGAACGGGCCCGCCGACGTGCGTGAGGTCCCCGGCCTGAGCATCAGCAAGATCGAGGTGGGCGACTTCGGCAACAACGCCTATCTGCTGCGGTGCGCCGAGACCGGCGACGGTCTGCTCATCGACGCCGCGGCCGAGCCCGACCGGCTGCTCGGCCTGATCGGCGACATGCCGATCAGCACGATCGTGACGACGCACCGCCACCAGGACCACTGGCTGGCCCTCTCCGAGGTCGCCAAGGCGACCGGCGCCGAGACGGTGGCGCACTCGCTGGACGCGCCGGAGCTGCCGGTGCCGGTCACCCGCACGGTCGAGCACGGCGACCGGGTCACGGTCGGCGTGGTCACGCTGGAGGTCATCCACCTGCGCGGCCACACCCCGGGCTCGATCGCCCTGCTGTACGGCGACGGCCACATCTTCACCGGAGACTCGCTGTTCCCCGGCGGCGTCGGCAACACCGAGCGCGACCCGGCCCGGTTCGAGAGCCTCTACACCGACGTGGTGGAGCGGATCTTCGACCGGCTGCCCGACGAGACATGGGTGTACCCCGGCCACGGCAAGGACACCACGCTCGGCGCCGAGCGTCCCTCGCTGCCGGAGTGGCGGGCCCGCGGCTGGTGACCCGGCCACGGACACGCCGCGGGCCCGGCCCCCTCACAGGGGGCCGGGCCCGCGCGGGTCCGGGCCGTCAGCGGACGGAGGCCTCGGTCTCCTTGCGCTCCTTGCGCTGCGCGCGCTTGAACATCAGCACGCGGAGCGGAATCGCCGCGACCAGCGCGATCTGCATGGCGGCGCCGATCTGGATGAGCACGTCGCCACCGGACAGGTCGGCCGCCCAGATGATCAGGCACGTCACGTTGATCATGATCCACGCCAGCACGACCGCCAGCAGGTTGCCCTTCGGCTTGGGGTACTCGATGCGGCTCACCATGAGCCACGCCACCAGGAACACCCCGGCCACCGTGAGGTAGGACGCCTGGAAGAGCAGCACGATGGACACCACCGTCATGGCACCCATGGGGATCGGCAATCCCATGAAGTCGCCGCTCTTGGTCTTCACGCAGGCGAACCGCGCGAGGCGCACCACGCCGGCGAGCAGCACCGACACCGCGGCGCACAGCGCCACCAGCATCGGCATGCGGTGCGAGAAGCCGGCCCAGGCCACCACCATGAACGCCGGGGCGAACCCGAAGCTGATCACGTCGGCGAGGTTGTCCAGCTCGGCACCCATGGCCGAGGCACGGAACCGCCGCGCCACCATGCCGTCGAACAGGTCACAGGTCGCGCCGAGCAGCAGCAGCACGATCGCGGTCGCGAAGTAGCGCGGGTCGGGCCGGAACGAACCCTCGGCCTGGAGCTGCCCGATCGCCGACCACGCGAGCACGCACACGGCGAGGAAGCCGCACATCGCGTTGCCGAGGGACAGGGAGTCGGCGGCGGACAGGCGGAACGCCTTGCCCACCGGTCCTCGTGGTTCGTCGGCCGCGTCCATGTCGTCCATGGACCATCCGGCGTCAGCCATGGTCAACGCGAGTCACCCCTGCCGTCACGCGCTGCCCCACCGTCACCGCCGGGGCGATCCCTTCAGGAAGATAGACGTCCACCCGGGAGCCGAAACGGATCAGCCCGATCCGGTCCCCCTGCGCCACCTTGGCCCCCACGCCGAGGTACGGCACGATGCGGCGCGCCACGGCGCCGGCGATCTGCACCATCTCGACGTCCCCCACGGCGGTGCCGAAGCGCCACACGACCCGCTCGTTGCGGTCGCTGTCCTTGTCGAAGGCGGGCTTGAAGCCGCCGGGGACGTGCGTCACCGATGTCACCGTGCCGTCCAGCGGCGCGCGGTTCACGTGGACGTCCAGCGGGCTCATGAAGATCGCCACCCGCGTCCTGCCGTCCGGCCAGGGGTCGATGCTCTGCACCACGCCGTCGGCCGGGCTGAGCACCAGACCGGTGCCGGGGGTCCGCTCGGGGTCACGGAAGAACCAGAACATCGCGCCGGTGAGCGCGGTCAGCGGTGCCGCGGCGACGGCCCACCGCCGCGAGCGCCGGGTGAGGGCCACCGTGATCGCGGAGGCGGCCACGGCGGGCACCAGCCAGGGGGAGACTCCACGGGCCAGACGCATGCGACGGCGTCCGTGGCTGGGCGAATCAATGGACACAAGTAACCTTTACGGTGTGCGCGACCAGAGAATGGTTCGTGACTTTATCGCCGAATGCTACCCATCTCGCGGACTGTACATAGCAAGACGAGACAAGCAAACCGCCTCGTACACCAATTCGCTACCCCTGGGACACCTTCGCCGGCGGCGTGGCCGAGCCGGCCTTCCTGTCGCGCCTGGCCTTGATCAGGCTCGCGATCGTGGTGATCGTCATGGTGCCGCCGATGACCGACAGGGAGATCCATATCGGCACCTCAGGCGCCCAGTGGACACCGTTGCTGTGCAAGGCTTCCAGTACGAGCTTAACCCCGATGAACGCCAGGATGAACGACAAACCGTAGCTGAGGTATACCAAGCGCCGGAGCAGACCCCCCAGCAGGAAGTAGAGCTGCCGCAGCCCCATCAGGGCGAACGCGTTCGCGGTGAACACGATGAAGGCGTCCTGAGTGAGACCGAAAATCGCCGGGATCGAGTCGAGCGCGAACAGCAGATCGGTCGTGCCGATGGCCACCATCACGATCAGCATGGGGGTCACCATGCGGCGTCCGTCGATCTTCACGGAGATCTTGGACTCGACGTAGCCGTCGGTGGTGGGGAAGACCCTGCGCACCCAGCGCAGCAGGAGGTTCTCCTTGAACTCCGTCTCGTCGTGGCCGCGCAGCATGTTGACCGCGGTGTAGATGAGGAAGGCGCCGAACACGTAGAAGAGCCAGCTGAACCGCTCCAGTGCCGCGGCCCCCACCGCGATGAAGATGCCGCGCATCACCAGCGCCAGCAGGATGCCGATCAGCAGGACCTTGTGCTGGTACATCCGGGGGACGGCGAACCGCGCCATGATGATGTAGAAGATGAAGAGGTTGTCGACGCTCAAGCTGTACTCGGTCAGGTAGCCGGCGGCGAACTCACCCGCCTTGTCCGCTCCCTCGACGAAGAACAGCCCCACCCCGAACAGCACGGCGAGGGTGACGTAGAACCCCACCCAGAACCCCGCCTGCCGGAGGGTGAACTCACGTGGCTCGCCACGGTCGACAATCCACAGATCAATCGCCAGGACGACGAGCAACCCGGCGACCACCGCCGCCCACGCCCACACCGATACGCTCAAAATCACAACCTCCGGCCCGCGTCAAAGTGCCGGAGGTCTCTCCCGCCCGCGCCTTCCGGCGGCGGACCGGCAGCCCCGGGCCTGCCGTACTGCCGGCGGACCGTGATGACGAGGCTGTCGCGTAGGGATACTCCCCCCCTCGCCGAGGAGTATAGGCGAGCTCATAAGCCTTACCTAATCCAGGCTTTGCACATACTCGACCTTCTCCTCAACTTCTGGCATTTCACCAGGTCAGCCCATCACACCCCAGAGGCCCCCGAACCCTCCCCACTCCCCCACAAACCCCCGTACGCCGCGCGCACCGCCTGAAGAGCCTCCCGCTCACCCGGCAGCTCCCGGGCCGAGGCCGCCTCGCCGAGCCTGCGCGCCAGACCGGGCTCCGACAGCAGCCGAGAGATCTCACGCCGCAACGCCTCGGCGTCCCCCGACGGCACCAGCAGCCCCGCGTCCCGCACCATGTCCGGTATGCCTCCCACCGCCGTGGCGACCACCGGCACCCCGGCCCGCAGCGCCTCCTGCACGCTGAGCGGCTGCCCCTCCCACAGACTCGGCACGACCAGTGCCCTCGCCACCCGCAGCAGACCGGCCATGTCGTCCCGGTGACCGAGCAGCACCACAGGCAGCCCTTCGCCGTCGATCCGCGCCTGCAGCCGCTCCCGCAACGGCCCGTCCCCCGCGATCGCGAACAAGGGCCGCACGTCCCCCTCGAACGGCCCCGCGGCGGCCGTCAGCAACGTGTCCAGCCCTTTCTGCTGAGCCAGTCGTGCCACCGTGAGGAGCACCGGCCGCTTCTCCGCCGGGAGATCCCCCCCTGCGTCGAGGCCGGGAACAGCGGACGGGCCGGCAGGCGGGGGCAGCGGCGGGGCCGGCACGACGGCGGGGGCCACGTGGCGCGCTCCGCGCGCGGTCATCCGTTCCCCGAGGTCGGGGGCCACCACGAGCACCGTGTCGGCACGCGCGGCGGTGACACGCTCCAGAACCCCGTACACCGCCCCGACCGCCCCGCCGGTGGTCAGCGCGTTGTGCAGCGTGACCACCAGCCGCGTACGGCGACCCGTCAGCGCGAGCGCGGCCAGCGCACCCGCGCGCAGCCCGTGCGCGTGCACCACGTCCGCCGCCGCGGCCAGGGCCCGCAGCCGCAGCACGGCACGCGCGTCGCGGCCGGGACGCGGCCGGTCGGCGATCGGCACCTCGGCGAACCGCGCGACCTCGGCGAACCCGAACGCCTCATCGGTGCTCGCCGGCCCCGCGACGACCACCCGGTCGCCGTCTCGGGCCAGGCCCGCGGCGAGCATGCGGACATGCCGGCCCACGCCTCCCGCGCTCGTCCCGAGCACGAGCAGGATCCGCGACGGCTTCCCCGTCCCCACGCTCACGACCGCCTCCGTTCCACCGGTCCACCACTTCGTCCCGCCTCGTGCGCGGGTACGCCGGCCTCATCGGGCCGCTCTCGCGAGCCGCCGCGCACCGCGGCGAGCACCACGGCGAGGTCGCGGCGGGCCAGTGCCGCGATGACCGCCACCCCCGCCGCCACGGCCACCACCCCGGCGAGCGCGGCGACCGCGGCCCCGGCCCACGGCCCCGCCGGGCCGAGACCCGCGGCCACCCAGTGACCCGTCAGGAACCCCGCGGCACCGGCGAGGACCGCCGTGAGCAGCGCGCGTGGCACCCCGCGCAGCGCGCCGGGCCGTCCGGCGCGCAGCACCGCCACGGCGAGCAGCGCACCCGCCGCCGTCATGCCGGCGGCGGTGCCGAGCCCGAGCCCGGCGAGCCCCCAGTCCGCGGGGAGCACGGCGACGAGGACCGCCTGCGCGGCCATCACGACCCCCCACCCGGCGACCGTGCCCCCGGCCGCCGCGCGTCCCCGCCCCGCCGCGTACAGCACACGGCTGAGGTGCG
Source organism: Sphaerisporangium rubeum (assembly GCF_014207705.1). Classification (NCBI taxonomy): domain Bacteria; kingdom Bacillati; phylum Actinomycetota; class Actinomycetes; order Streptosporangiales; family Streptosporangiaceae; genus Sphaerisporangium; species Sphaerisporangium rubeum. The sequence goes on along the minus strand of NZ_JACHIU010000001.1, from coordinate 3,370,786 downwards.
CCATGAGCCCGTAGCCGAGCAGTCCGGGGGCGAACGACGCGATCGCGCGGGCCAGCTCACCGGCCGGTACGTCACCGGCCCGGCCGCCGACGAACACCTCGGCCACCGGGCCCGCCACCGCCGCGAGCGCTCCGGCCGCGAGCCCCGCGGTCAGCACCACGGCGCGGGTCGCCGAGGCCGACAGCGCGGCGAAACCGGCGTCGTCCCCCCGTTCGGCCCGCGCCGACAACGCGGGGAACGCGCTCGTCGCGATCGGCACCGCCAGCACGGCGTACGGCACCTGGTAGATCGCCCACGCGTAGGAGTAGCCGACGACGGCTCCCGCGCCGACCCGGTGGTTGGCCAGCCAGACGACGAACGCGGTGGCCACCTGCTGCGCGACCAGGGCCGCGAGCCCGGCGAGCGCCAGGGCCCTGACCCGTGCCGCGACGCCGGGAGGGAAGCGGAACGTCGGCCGCAGCGGCAGCCCGAGGCGTGCCACCGGCCGCAGCACGGTGAGCACCAGGGCCAGCACCCCGAGGGTCGTCCCCACCGACAGCACCAGTTCCCCCGCGCGCGGCAGGTCCTGCGGCGACACCGCGCCGTGCCCGAACGGGACGTACACGATGTAGGCGATGATCACCACGACGCTGGACACCAGCGGCGCCACGGCGGGGGCCGCGAACCGCCGGTGGGCCTGCAGCACGCCGTACAGCACCACGGCCACCCCGTACAGCGGCACCTGCGGCGCGAACACCACCAGCATGCGCGCCGCCAGGACCGTGAGCTGCTCGGACGCGCACCCTGCGACCGCTCCGGCGAACAGCTCCATCAGCGGCCCCGCCAGCAGCGCCGTGAGCACCCCGAGCGGCACCAGCACGGCCAGCACCCACGTCAGCAGCGCCGACGTGATCCACCCGGCCCGCTCGGCGGCGGCCGTCCCCGCGAGGACCGGCACGACCATGCCGGCCAGGGCCCCGCCGACGACCAGCTCGAAGACGAGGTTCGGCACCTGGTTGGCCGTGACGTAGGCCGTCGCCAGGCAGTTGGTGCCGACCGTGTGCGCCAGGACGAGCTGCTTGGCGAAACCCACCACCCTGGCCAGGATGGTGATGCCCCCGATCAGGAGCGCCGCCGCGGCGACCCCCTGCCCTGCTCTGCGGATCATGAGCCCCGGCTCACCTCGGACGGCGCCCCAGCATGTCGAGACGGTTCAGCACGGGGTTCGCCGCGATCACCTTGGTGAAGCTGACCTTCTCCGACGCGGCGGTCAGCCCCGCGACCACGGCGAGCGCGGCCAGCCGGCCACGGCGGCGCAGCCCGGCCGCCGCCGCCACCCCGAGCAGCGCGCCGAGCGCGTTGGCCCCGGCGTCACCGAGCATGGCGCGCTCCCCGAGGTCCTCCCCGAGCAGCGCCGCGCCGGCGCCGAGCGGCACCGCGGCGAGCGCCGCACCCGCCGGCGCGTCCTTGACCAGCGCCGCCGCGAGCAGCGGCCCCCCGGCGAGCGTGCCCACCTTGAGGGCCCGCCCCGGCCGCAGGTCGAACAGGTTGGCCAGATTGGCGCTCCCCGCGATGAGCGCGCCGTCCACGAGCACGTCGGTCACCCGGGCCGCGCGCCGCGCGGTGCCGTGCCGCGGCAGCAGCGCCGCCGCGGCCAGGCCCGCCGCGCCGATGCCGAGGATCTTGACGGCTCCCGTGGTCACCTCGCCGCGCGCCAGCGCCTTCAGGTGCCCCTTGAACCCCTTGGACGTGGCGGTGCCGCGCAGGTCGTCGTACGCGCCGAGCGCACCGCTCCCCACCCCGGCGAGCACCGCGGCGGCACGAACCCGGACCGGCAGCCCGGGGGCCAGCGCGGCCGCCGTCCCGGCCCCCGCCACGAAAGCCGGGCCCTCAAGCAGCGTGATCGGCTCGCCTCTGTGGTTGGTGCGGGTCCAGGTCTTCTCATCGCCGACCGGGGGACGCCGGGTGAACGCCGTGTACGCCGCGCGGGCGGCCACGGCGCCGAGTGCGGCGCCGGCCAGTGCGCCGAGCAAGGAGCGATGAGCCACAGCAGATCCCTCTTCGTGGTGTGCGCACGGCACGCCGGCCGTGCGGCGGACGTCGGGGCGGGTCAGCCGCCCACACCCCCGTCCGGGCTGGGCGAGGGCGTCACCGCCGCGACCGGTTCGGGCTCGGCGGCCGTGGCGTCGGAGCCCAGGCCGTACTGCCCGGCGTCTCCCGCCACCTGCTCCCGCAGAGCGTAGACCACCGCGACCCGGCCGAAGGCCATATTGATGTTGTCGACGGTGGACACCGCGGCGGACGCCTCCCCCGACGAGCGCACCGCGGCGATGAGCCCCACCGCCGTGGCCGTGGGGACGACACCGGCGACGACCGTGCCCTTGGCCGCCGCGTCGAGCCCCGTGGCCAGGGCCACCAGCGCGGCGGTCTGCGTGTCGGCCTCCTTGCCCTCGATCGGCGCGGCGGGGGTCAGCACGATGGCGAGGGTGGCGGTCTTGGCGGGCTCGCCGTCCACGGTGACCATGCCGGCGTCCTCGAACGACGTCAGCACCCCGGCGGACACGGCGTTCTCCTGGCCCGTGAGCGCGCCGTCCCTGGTCACGAGCGCGCCGGCCAGCACCGCGGCGGCCTTCTGGTGCGGGGTGGAGTCGGCGGGGAACGTCAGCGCGGGGGGCTTCGCGGTGAGCGCGAGCCGCTCAAGCGCCGGTGCGTCCTCCGCCGCGAGGTACTGGTCGGTGAGGACGACGCGGCCGCTGAGAGTGGCCCCGGCCGCCGTGACGGCCTCCTGCAGCGCCTCACCCTGCCGGGCGTCGGCACCCGGCGCCTCGACGAGCACGACGCTTTCCCCGGTCAGCGCGCCTTCGACGAGCCGCGGCAGCCGTTCGGCGATGAAGGCGTCGCTGGCGTCGCCACGGGTGAGCGCCAGCGTGTTGTCGGCCTGCAGCTTCTCGTTCTTGGCGCGCAGCGCGGCCGCGGTCTCCTGGGTGAACTTCTCCAGCGGCGCGTACAGCACGGTGCTGCCGAGCACGATGCCGATCGCGAGCGCCAGGAAGATCGCGACGATGGAGACGACGTGGTAACGGAAGTCGATCACGAGAACAGCCCCACGAGCCAGAAGATGAAACCGTTCCAGGAGTCACGCAGGCCGTTCAGCCAGACGTTCCCCATCGGGGAGAACCGCAGCACCACACCCATGGTGACCAGTGCGGTGCCGACCAGCAGCAGCAGCGAGCCGACGGAGATGCGGCTGCGGTACAGCCTGCTCACGCCTTTGGCGTCGACCAGTTTGCCCCCCACCCGCAGCCGGGTGAGGAACGTGCTCGCCATGCCGGACCTGCCCTTGTCCAGGAACTCGATCAGCGTGGCATGGGTGCCGACCGCGACGATCAGGTCGGCCCCCTTGTCATCGGCGAGCAGCATGGCGATGTCCTCGCTCGTGGCCGCGGCGGGGAAGATCACGGCCTCCTGGCCGAGACGGTGCACGCGTTCGAGACCGGGGGCCCGGCCGTCGCGGTAGGCGTGCACGACGAGCTCGGCGCCGCAGCACAGGGCACGCTCCGACACCGAGTCGAAGTCGCCCACGATGACGTCGGGGTGGTAGCCGGCCTCCATCAGCGCGTCGGCGCCGCCGTCCACGCCGATCAGGACGGGCCGGTACTCGCGGATGTAGGGCCGCAGCGCCGCGATGTCCTCTTTGTAGTGGTAGCCGCGCACCACGACAAGCGCGTGCCTGCCCTCCATCGAGGTGCGGATGTCAGGAACGCCGACGCCGTCGATGAGCAGGTCGCGCTCGCGGCGCACGTACTCCATGGTGTTGGTGGCGAAATCCTCGATCTGCACCGACAGCCCGGCGCGCGCCTCGCTCATCGCGGCGGCGACGGTCTCGGCGGTGGCGACCTCGCCCTTGCCGACGACCTCGTCGTCGAGGACGACGGCGCCTTCGTGCACACGCACCACGTCGCCTTCGTGCAGCCGGTCGAACAGCTCGGGGGTGGCGTTGTCGACGAGCGTGACGCCGGCGTCGAGCAGGATCTGCGGGCCGAGGTTGGGGTAACGGCCGCTGATGCTGGACGCGACGTTGACCACGGCGGACGCGCCGCACGCGACAAGGGCCTCCGCGCTGACACGGTCGAGGTCGACATGGTCGATGACCGCGACCTCCCCGGGCCGCAGACGCTTGGTCAGCGTCTTGGTCCGCCGGTCGAGCCTCGCGACCGCCGTCACCCCGGGAAGGTCGGCGACCCTCCGTCGGCGGAGGCGAGGAACATTGACGGCCGGTACCTTCATCACGGACCATCCTGCCAGAGCGGAAGGCCCCGGTGGTCCCGGACGGCGCCGCGTACCTGGTGCGCGGCCACCGCGCCGCGGCACCGGCCGTCCCGCGAGGCGGGCCGGGACGGCGTGTCGCGGTGGATCTCGGCGATCACTTGGCTTTGTCGGCCTCGGCGATCGACAGCAGCTCCTCGGCGTGCGCGCGGCCGAGCTCGGAGTCCTCGAGGCCCGCCAGCATGCGGGACAGCTCGCGGGCCCTGGCCTCGCGGTCCAAGGTGGTGACGCCGCTGCGCACCACGCTGCCGTCGCTGGCCTTCTCGACCACCAGGTGCTGGTCGGCGAACGCCGCCACCTGAGGCAGGTGGGTGACGACGATCACCTGAGCGGTGCGTGCCAGGCGCGCGAGACGCCGGCCGATCTCGACGGCGGCCTTGCCGCCGACCCCGGCGTCGACCTCGTCGAACACGAACGTCGGCACCGGGTCGGCGCCGGCGAACACCACCTCGATGGCGAGCATGACGCGGCTCAGCTCGCCGCCGGAGGCCCCCTTGGTGAGCGGCAGCGCCGGAGCGCCGGGGTGCGCCGCCATGCGCAGCTCGATCTCGTCGGCCCCCTCGGGACCGAAGTGGCCCGCCGGGGTGACCGCGACCAGCACCCGCGCGTGCGGCATGGCGAGCGCGGCCAGCTCAGCGGTCACCGCCGCGCCGAATCGCTCGGCGGCGGCCGTGCGCACACCGGTCAGCTCGGCGGCCAGCTCGGTGACACGCTCGGTGAGCTGCTCGTGCTCGCGCGCGAGCTCGGCGACGCGGTCGTCGTCGCCGTCCAGCTCCAGCACGCGCGCGGCGGCGCGCTCGGCGAACGCCAGCACCGACGCGGAGTCCTCGCCGTACTTCCTGAGCAGGCCGGTCAGCAGCGCGCGGCGCTCCTGGACGGCGGCGAGCCGCGCGGGGTCGGCGTCCACGGACTCGGAGTAGGCGGCCAGCTCGGTCGCGACGTCGGAGACGAGGTAACCGGCCTCGGCGAGCCGGTCGCCGATGCCGGCCAGCGCCGGGTCGAACCCCCGCACGGCCTCCACCGCGGCGCGCGCCTGGCCGAGCAGCGACACGGCGTCCTGCGCACCCTGCACGCCGGCGATGGGGTCGCCGAGCAGCGCGGTGTGCGCGGTGACCGCCGCGGTCTTGAGCGCGTCGGCGTGCGCCAGGCGCTCCTCCTCCTGCTTCAGCTCGATCTCTTCGCCGGGCTTGGGTGCGGCCTTCTCGATCTCCTCAAGCGCGAACCGCAGGCCGTCGGCCTCCTGCGCGCGCTCACGCGCCTTCTCGGTGAGCTCGGTCAGCGTCTCGCCGACCTCTTTGTGGCGCCGGTACGCCTGGGTGTAGGCGCGCAGCGGCTTGACGAGCTCCTCCCCGGCGTAGCGGTCGAGCGCGGCGCGCTGCCTGCCGGGCTGGAGCAGCCGCTGCTGGTCCATCTGGCCGTGCACGGCCACGAGGTCGTCGGCGAGGTAGGTGAGCGTGCCGACCGGCACGGAGCGGCCGCCGAGCCACGCGCGGGACCGGCCCTCCCCGGACACCGACCTGGCGATGATCAGCCGGTCCTCGTCGATGTCGCCGCCGAGGTCGAACACCTGCTGCGCGACCTTGCCGAGCGGCTCCACCACCAGCGTGCCCTCGACCGTGGCCCGGTCGGCCCCCGGCCGCACCCGTGCCGGGTCGGCCCTGCCGCCGAACAGCAGGCCGAGGCCGGTGACGACCATCGTCTTGCCCGCGCCGGTCTCACCGGTGACCACGGTCAGTCCCGGCGAAAGCTCAAGGACGGCCTCGTCGATCACGCCGAGCCCTTTGATCCGGACCTCATCGACCCGTGGCCGCACAGGGTCCCTCCCGCCGTATCGCCTCGCCGCGTCCGTCACCTCGCCGGACCATGTGGGGCGTGGCTCGGTCACCTCTTCATGCGGATAGATCCTACGCGCATTTGGCCAACCTTTCCCCTGACCTCCGTGCGGCCGGGTGGCCGTGCCGTATGCTCCGGCGGCCCCGCCGCCGGTCAGCGGCGTGCGCGGCCCCGCCAGCCCTGGACCGGCAGATCGAACTTCGCCACCAGCCGATCGGTGAACGGAGCGCCTGTGGTGTCGACGTCGTGAAGCCGGGCCAGGCGGACCGGCAAGGAGGCGCGGCGCACCTCGACGCGGGCCCCCGGGGGCAGGTCGAAACGGCGCCGGCCGTCGCACCACAGGACACCACCCGGCGTGCCGGGGAGGACCTCCAGGGCGACGGCGGACCTCGGGGACACCACGATGGGGCGGGCGAACAAGGCGTGCGCGCTGTTGGGGACCAGCAGCAGGGCCTCCACCTCGGGCCACACGACCGGGCCACCCGCAGAGAACGCGTACGCCGTGGAGCCGGTCGGCGTGGCGCAGATCACGCCGTCGCAGCCCCAGCGGGACAGGGGGCGGCCGTCGATCTCGGCGACGACCTCCAGGATGCGGTCGCGCTTCTCGACGCTCGCCTCGTTCAGGGCCCAGGTCGAGGCGAGCACCTCGCCGTGGGCCCTGACGGTCACATCGATCGTCATGCGCTCCTCGACGGCGTACCTGCGGGCCACCACGCGGTCCACCGCCTCGCCGAGGCCGGACATCTCGGCCTCGGCGAGGAAGCCGACGTGGCCGAGGTTCACCCCGAGCAGCGGCGTGCGCGCGGGCCGCGCCAGCTCGGCGGCGCGCAGCAGCGTGCCGTCCCCGCCGAGCACCATCAGCACCTCGGCGTCCTCGGCGGCGGCCGGGCCCATGGGCACGACGTCCACCCCGGCCGCGTCGATCTCCTCGGCCTCCTGCTGCATGACTCGCACCGTGAAACCCGCGTCGAGGAACCGCTCGACGACCAGCCGCGCGCTGTCCACCGCCGGCGCGCGGCCGGTGTGCGCCGTGATCAGCACCGTACGTTTCGTGTCAGTCATGCCCTCGCTCCGCCCGCCTGACGGCGATCGTCCCTCGTGTGACGGCCTGCTCGACCGTACGCCTGCCCCGCACCTACTGGGGGCCTTCTTCGACGGCGCGGCCGATCTCGGCCGCCACGTCGGCCACCGGGGCCGGCCCTTCGCCCTTGCCGAGCCAGATCAGGTACTCCACGTTGCCCGACGGGCCCGGCAGGGGGCTGGCCGTGACACCACGCACCGTGAGGGACGACCGGCCGGCCGCCTCGGCGACGTCGCGCACGGCCCCGGCCCGCAGCCGCGGATCACGCACCACACCACCGGCCCCGACCAGAGCCTTTCCCACCTCGAACTGCGGCTTCACCAGCAGCACCAGGTCGGCGTGCTCCGCCGCGCAGCCCGCCAGCGCCGGGAGCACCAGGCGCAGCGAGATGAACGACAGGTCGCCGACCACCAGCGACGGGGGCTCCCCCACCATCTCGGGGGTCAGGTCGCGGACGTTGACCCGCTCCATCACGGTGACCCGCTCGTCGGTGCGCAGCGGCCACGCGAGCTGGCCGTAGCCGACGTCGACCGCCACCACATGGGCCGCGCCGCGGCGCAGCAGCACGTCGGTGAACCCGCCGGTGGAGGCACCCGCGTCCAGGCAGCGCCGGCCCTCGACGGCCAGGCCGCGCGGCGCGAAGGCGTCGAGCGCGCCGAGGAGCTTGTGCGCACCCCGGGATACGTAGTCGGGGCCTTCGGCGAGCTCCGCCACCACGATCGCCGCGGCGGTCTCCACCTGGGTCGCCGGTTTGGCCGCCGTACGTCCCGCCACGGTGACCCTGCCGCCGGAGATCAGGTCGGCCGCGTGCTCGCGTGACCGCGCGAGCCCCCGGCGCACCAGCTCGGTGTCCAGCCGTACCCTGCGGCTCATGGCCGGCGGGCCCCCTCGCGCGAGGTCCCGCGGCGGGTACCGGTCACCGGCGGTCCTGCCCGGTGGCCGCGGGGACGTCCTCGACGGAGGCCAAGGTGGCCTCCAGGCCGCCGAGAACCTCCTCGAACACGGCGACGTGCTCGTGCACCGGGGTGTCACCGAGAACGGCCAGCCTGGCGAGCGTGGCCGTCACCCGGGCCTCGCCGTCGTCCGCGGTGGCGCCGGCCGCCGGCGTGCCCTGACCGAGCATGCCTGGTCTGTCCACTTCTTCCCGTATCTCCCGCCCGGCGCCGGACGGCGCCCACCCGACCGTATCCGAAAGGCGACACCGCTGATGCTGTTGTGATCGAGGCGCGTCCGCGCGCCGGATTTCGCGTAGTAGTCGAAGGAAACGCTACCTTCCGTAGAGCGGGGCAGGCCGGGGCCGATGAGAAGGGGTTCACATGGCGAGCGTCGATGAGTGCCGTGCGGCGCTCGACAAGCTGGCGGAGCAGTTCGGTGAGCTCGACCACGAGACACGCACCAAGCATGTGGTCGAGCGCACTCTGAGCTGCCGCATCACCGACCTCGAAGTGACCTTCTTCGGCCGCATCCACCGTGACGGCCTCGACGCCTTCACCGAGACCCAGCCGCTCGACGGCCGCCCCGCCGACATCAGGATCCGCATCCGCAGCGACGACCTCCTCCTCATGGTCAACGGCGAACTGGACATGGCCAAAGCCGTCTTCGGCGGCCGCGTGAAGATCGACGCCAGCTTCGGCGACATGTTCCGCCTCCGCAAACTCCTCTGACCACAGGCCCGGCCCCCGACCGCGAACGACGTCCGCCGGCCCGATCAGTGGCGTGGCTCACCCTTCCTCCGGCCGGGGTCGGCCCTCCGGCCGGGAACGGCCATCCGACATAGTGTGGCCATGGAGTCGGCGTTGATCGATCGTCATGACACGTTGCTGCTCGATCTGGATGGGGTGGTCTACCTCGGACGCAAGGCGGTGCGCGGGGCCCCGGAGGCGCTCGTCAAGGCCCGTGAGTCAGGGGTGCGGCTGGCGTTCGTGACCAACAACGCGTCACGGACTCCCGCCGCCATCGCGGGGCATCTGACCGCCATCGGGGTGCCGGCCACCCGGGAGGACGTCGTGACCTCGGCGCAGGCGGCGGCCCGGCTGGTGGCCGAGCGGGTGCCCGCGGGCTCCCCTGTGCTCGTGGCCGGCGGCATGGGGCTGCGCCAGGCCGTACGGGAACGGGGCCTGCGTCCGGTGACGACGGCCGCCGAGCGGCCGGTGGCGGTCCTGCAGGGGATGTGGGCCGACATGTCCTACGGGCTGCTCACCGAAGGAGCGCTCGCCGTACGCCAGGGTGCGTGGTTCGTCGCGGCCAACGCCGACACGACCATGCCGACCGACCGCGGCGTGGTGCCGGGCAACGGCTCGCTGACCCGGGTGATCGCCACCGCCACCGGGACCGAACCGGTGGTGGCCGGCAAGCCCGAGCCTCCGCTGCACCGCGAGTCGATGCTCCGGACATCCGCAAAGCGGCCCCTGGTGGTGGGAGACCGCCTGGACACCGACATCGAGGCGGCCACCCGGGCCGGCGTCGACAGCCTCCTGGTCCTCACCGGCGTCGACGGCCCCGCCACCCTCCTGACCGCCCCACCCGAGCACCGTCCCACTCACATCGCCGCCGACCTGTCCGGCCTGTACGACCCCCCCGCCCCGGTCACCGAACCCGCCGCGGACAAGGGGTCATGGACCAGGGACGGCTGGACCGCCTCCTGGGATGGCGAACGCCTCCACCTCTCCGGCGACGGCGACCCCGTCGACGGCCTGCGCACCGCCTGCGCCGCCGCCTGGTCCACCGCCGGCAAAGGCCGCCTGACCCCGGAATCCGTACAGGAAGCCCTCGACACCCTCACCACTCGCCTCCCACCGGCCTGAGCACCGAAAAGACACGCCGACGACCGGCACGACCAGAATCCGGAGCACCCACGCGACCAGGGACCCGCCCCGGAAGCCCACGACGCACGACCGGGAACGCCGGTCACCCACCTCCTACGCAGAGCACGACCGGGAACGCCGGCTTGGCCTCCGCCTCGGCCCAGGCCCGGCCGCCGGCGACGAGGGGGCGGGCCAGCCAGGAGCCGAGCAGGCCGGCGACGGGTCACGACTCCCTGGCGCGGAGGGTGGCCTTCACCTGGCGCAGAGCGGAGACGTAGTCGCGGAGGTCGGGGCGCATGGCGACGGCTATGGTGAGGGGCTCCTGCGCGGCCTCCATGTCGCCGGTGCGCCACAGGGACATGCCGAGGCCGAAGTAGGCGTAGTCCTCGGTGGGGTTGGCGGCGACGATCCAGCGGAAGCTGTCGGCGGCGTCGGCGTATCTGCGGGAGTTGAACTGGGCTCGGGCCAGGGCCTCGCGGATGCTGCGGGAGTCGGGCTCGGCGTCCGCGGCGCGGGCGAGGAGGGCCGCCGCGGCGGCGGGGCTGCCGTCCTTGAGGAGCTGGACGCCGCGCTGGAACCAGTCGTAGACGTCGCCGGCGGGCTCGCCGGACTCCTGGTCGGGGGAGCCGGAGCCCATCGGGCCGTTTCGTCCCTGCGTCATCGTGCGAGGCCTCCTTCGAAGGACAGGGTCCATCCCGGCTTCCCTGACGAGCCGGGCAGCGCTACGACGTCGGGGCTGTCTCCATGTGACTCAGGCCTTTATGGCACCATGCCCGGTATGGCGAATCCTGAACTGCCATCACCTGGCGGACTGGAGCTGCGCCCGTTTCACGGGGTGCGCTACGCGGTCGGCGACCTGGCCGCGGTCACGTCCCCACCGTACGACGTCATCGCGCGGGACGACGTCCAGAGCCTTCTGGACTCCCATCCCAACAACATCGTGCGCCTTATCCTTCCCGGTGACGGACCCGCGAGGTACGCCGCGGCCGGGGACACGCTGCGGTCGTGGCTCGGCCAGGGGGTGCTGACCGTCGACGACGCGCCGGCGCTCTACCTGTACGAGCAGAGCGGGCCCGGCGTGCTGCTGCGCGGCCTCATCGGGGAGCTCGGCCTGCGTGCCCCGCAGGAGCGCGTGGTGCTGCCGCACGAGGACGTGACACCGGGCACGGTGGCCGACCGGCTCGCGCTGATGCAGGCGACCGAGAGCAACCTGGAGCCGATCTTCCTGGTCTACGACGGGGCCGAGGCCACCGCGCGTCTCATCGCCGAGGTCGCCGAGCACAGGGTGCCGCTGATCGACGTCAGGACCGGCGAGGGGCTCACGCACCGGCTGTGGGCCCTGACCGACCCGGCCGAGCACGACACCGTCGCGGCCGACCTGTCGGGCCACCAGGCGCTGATCGCCGACGGCCACCACAGATACGCCACCTACCTGGCGCTGCGGCAGGCCATGCACGACCAGGGGCGGGGGCCGGGGCCGTGGGACCACGGCCTCGCGATGCTGGTGGACTCGGTGGCCTACCCGCCGCACCTGAAGCCCATCCACCGTGTCATCCCCGGCCTTCCCCTGAGCGAGGCGGCCGCCAGGGCCAAGGGCTCCTGGCAGGTGCACGACTACCCCGACGCCGCCGACGCCCTCGCCGCGCTGGAGGAGGCGCCGCAGCCCGCGTTCGTCATCGCCGGCGACGGCCCCGCGCACCTGCTCACCGACCCCGACCCCGTGCAGATCTCCCACGCCATGCCCGCCGAGCGCTCGGAACGCTGGAGGTCGCTCGTCACGTCGATCCTCTCGGAGTTCCTGCTGCCGAAGGTGTGGGGCATGCACGACGACGAGGAGACCGTGCGCATCGTCCACCACGACGCGCGGGCCGCCATCCGCATGGCCCGCGCCGAGTCCGGCACCGCCGTCATCCTCCCCGCTCTCGACGTGGAGGACGTCCTCGCCGTGGCGGCCGCCGGTGAACGCGTGCCGAGGAAATCGACGTCCTTCGGCCCCAAGCCCCGCACCGGCCTGGTCCTGCGGACCTTCTCCGCCTCCTGACCCCATCGGCGCCTACTCCCTCTCACCGGCGGGAGACTCCCCGGAAGGGGTGCCGGGCCGGGTGGTGGCGGGGAGCGGGGTGGAAAAAGGGGCCGCGGTGGGTGGCGCCGAGAAGACCTCGGCGTGGTGGACCTCGACCTCGTACGTGCTGGCGGGGGCCGAGGACCCCGGCCAGTACCTGTGGTGCAGCGCGCCTTCCACGCTGACGATGTCGTTGACACTCCACCTCGCGACCTCGGCGGCGACCTGAGGATCGAAGGTGACGCAGGCGATACCGTCGGACTTCTTGCCGCTGCGGTGACCCTGCGGCCGGCGGACGGCCATGCCCCAGGTCAGGACGCTGTCACCACTCGGCAGATCTCTCGTCCTCGGCGGCTTCGACACCCGGCCGACCAGTCTGACCTCGTTACGATGCACTGGATCTCCCCTTTCGCTGGCTGCTGACGGGGACATTCTTGGACGCGGGACGGCGCCAGGGGTGAGGGAGCGGCGTTCTGTGGACGACGTGGCCTACGCTCGTTCCCGAAGGTGGTCGAAATCAGGACATCGAGGGAGTGGCCTGTGGACAACGTCACACCGCTAGGCGGCGACGTCTACGAGATCGACACCAAGATGGCGGGATATACCGGCATAACCGCCGGATACCTGATCCTCGGCGACCGGCCCTGCCTTGTGGAAACCGGCACCTCCACCTCCGCCCCAGTGGTACGCGACGCGCTGACCTCGCTCGGCGTCGGCCCCGACGACCTCGCCACCGTCGTCGTCACCCACATCCACCTCGACCACGCCGGCGGGGTCGGCGACATCGCGGGTTTCTACCCCCGTGCCGAGATCGTCGTCCACGAGAAAGGCGCACGGCACCTCGCGAACCCCGCACGGCTCATGGCCAGCGCGCGCATGGTGTGGGGCGACCAGCTGGACGTCCTGTTCGGAACGCTCTCCCCCACCGACGCCTCCCGCATCCACGCGCTCGGCGACACCGGTGCGATCGACCTCGGCGGCGGCCGCACACTGAACAGCCACTACTCCCCCGGCCACGCCAAACACCACGTCGGTCTGCTCGACTCCGCCACCGGCGACCTGTACGTCGGCGACGCCGCCGGTGTGTACCTCCCCGAGACCGGTGACCTGCGTCCCGCGACCCCGCCTCCCGACTTCGACCTGCGGACCGCGCTGGACTCGGTGGCCCTGTTCGGCGCGCTCGGCCCGCAACGTCTCCTTTTCAGCCACTACGGACCCGTGGCCGACGTCACCGCCACACTGGAGCGGTCGGCCGAGGAACTGCGCGTGTGGGTCGACCTGACCCGCCAGGCCCACACGGAGGGCCTGGACCTCGACCATGCCGTGGCCATGGTGCGCGACCGCACCCGCGAACGCTACGCCGCGTCCACCTCGGATGACGAAGCCGTACGGGAACGCTTCGAGATGCTCAGCGGCGCACCGTCGAACGTCGCGGGAATCCTGCACTGGCTCGACACCACCAAGCCCGAGGCCTGACTGATCGCCGTGCGGGCGGCCGAGGAGGGCCGTCCCCCACGTGACGGACCGGGTCGCCGTCAGCGAGCCCACCTCGGTGGTCGTCCCGGGTGACCACGAGCACGTCACCCGGATCGCCGCGATCGCGGTCCCCCGGCCGTGGCGGGTACGCCGACCAGGACGATCGCCCCGCCGTGCATAGGATGCCGCCGGCGGGGAACGATGTCGGTCGGGCGCCGCGCGCCTTCACGCTAGGCGGCGCCCACCATCGTGCGCGAACGACCCAGTCCGGGTGACTACTCCCCGGCCCGCGTGCCGCCGCCGGGCCGCTCACCCGGCTTCTCGTCATCGTCGGCCAGGTCCGCGTGCCTGTCATCGGCGGTGCCGAAGTCCGGTTCGATGAACGCCGGGACCATGCCGAGGGGAGTCGCCGCGGACTCGCCTGTCGTGGCGGTCCGCGCCTCGGTGGCGGCTGTGGCGGTGCTCCCGTCACCGGCCGCCGTGGCCGTGTCCGCCTCGTTCACCGCCGTGACGGCGTCCTCGGCGTCCTCGGTTGCCTCATTGTGCTCAGTGGCATCGGCGGCATCAGGGCTCTCCAGTACGTCTCCGGCAATCGCGGCAGGCTCGCTGATCGCCTCGACCCGACCGGACCCCGGCGGCTCAAGCCCGGCCTCGACCGCGGCGGGTCCGGACACTTCGCTCCGGACCTCGTCCACGGCGGGTCCGGACACTTCGCTCCGGGCCTCGTCCACGACGGGTCCGGACACCTCACCGCCGGTCAGGTCCACGGCCGGCACCGACACCGCCGCGTCTTCCGCCAGACCCACGGCGGCCTCGGCCGGCTCAGCCACGTCGGAGGCGGACAGCGGCGACTCCTCGTCCTCCTCGCCGGCGGACAGGTCGCCGAGGTCGTCCTGGTCCTCCTCGTCCTCCTCGATGTCCTCGATCACCGAGCCGGTGAGCTCGGCGTACCGGTCGGCGGCGTCGGTCTCGCCGTCCTCGTCGAAGCTCATGGCGCGCTCGAACCACTCCACCGCCGCGTCCTCGTGACCCGCGTCGGCCAGCGCGTCGGCGTAGGCGAACGTCAGGCGGGCCGACCAGGGGTGCGGGGTCTGGTCCCGCAGTTCCGGCACCCGCTGCAAGGTGATCACCGCGGCGTCGTGCTGGCCGAGGTCCCGCCGGGCACCCGACTCCACGATGGCGAGCTCGACCCGTCCCGCGCGATCCAGCTTCGCCGCCTCCGGCGACCGGACCAGGTCCAGGGCCCGCTCCGGACGGCCGAGCCCACGCTCACAGTCGGCCATGATCGGCAGGTACTCGTCCGACCCGGTCAGCCGCCGCGCGGCCCGCAGGTCGCTGAGCGCCTCGGCGTAGTGCCCCGCGCGGTACGCCGCCACGCCGACGGCCTCCCTGACGACGCCGATGCGCGCGGCGAACCGCCGGGCCACCTTGGCGTGCTCGTACGCCTGGTCGGGGTCGTCGTCGCCGAGAGCACGCTCGGTCGCCACCAAGTGGCACGCGATCAGGTCGGCGAGGTCGTTCGGCAGGGCACGCAGTTCGTCCCTGATCTCCTTGTCCAGCTCCTCGGAGGTGATGTCCGGTGCGAGCTGCGGCAGTTCCTCCCGCTGCGGCCGGTCCTCGCCGCGGCCGAACGGCCGGTCGCCCTCCCTGCCGTACCGTGCGCGGGTCCCCTCCGGGTACGCGCCTTCCCTACCGTGCTCGGCGTCCCGGCCCTCCCGGCTGAACGGCCGGGGCCCGCCACGCTCGTCCCGCCGGAACGGCGGCCGCTCGTCCCGCTGGAACCTGCCGCCGCCACGCTCGTCGCGTCCCCGGCCCCCGTCGGAGTCCCGGAACGACCTCGGCCCACGATCGGCGTCATCCCGCCACGGCCGGCCGCCGCCGGGCCCACGGTCGTCACGATCCCGCCCCGGCGCACGCGACCCCGGCCCACGGCGGTCGTCCCGCGCGAACCGGTCCCCCCGGCCACCACGGTCGTCCCGGCCCTGATACCGGCCACCACGATCGTCCCCACTGGGGAAACGACCACCGCGGTCACCACGATCCTGGAACCGACCCGTGACCTCGTCACGGTCGAAATACCGCTTCTCCCGCTCACCGCGATCCTGGAACCGGCCGCCGCGATCGTCACGGTCCGAAGGCCGGCTTCCCCGGTCGTCACGCCGCTGGAAGCCTCCCCCACGGTCGTCCCGGCCCTGGAAGCCACTGCCGCGGTCGTCACGCCGCTGGAAACCGCCGCCACGATCGTCGCGGCTCTGGAAGCGGCCGCCGCGCTCGTCGCGGTCCGAGGACCGGCCACCTCGGTCGTCACGCCGCTGGAAGCCACCGCCGCGGTCGTCCCGGCCCTGGAAACCGCCCCCACGGTCATCACGGTTCTGGAAACGAGCACCGCGATCGTCACGGTCCGATGGCCGGCCGGCGCGATCGTCGCGGTCCTGGAAACGACCCCCACGGTCGTCACGGCTCTGGAAGCGGCCGCCGCGGTCGTCCCGGCTCTGGGGACGCTCACCGCGCTCGTCACGCGAATAGGGACGGCCACCGCCTCGATCGTCGCGGCCGTATGGACGACCGCCACGGTCGTCACGGTCGTCGCGACGGAAGGACCCGCGGTCGTCGCGGTCCCGGCGGCCGAAGGATCCACCACCGGAACCGGCGTCGCGCCGGTCGGCATAGCGGGAACCACCGCCGTAGGAACCACCACGCTCGGAGGAATACCCGCGATCACCACGACCCTGCGCGTCGCCATAGGACCGGCCACTCCCACCCGGACGGTCGCCGTAGGACCGGCCACTCCCACCCGGACGGTCGCCGTAGGACCGGCCACCCCCGCCCGGACGGTCGCCGTAGGACCGGCCACCCCCGCCCGGACGGTCGCCGTAGGACCGGCCGGCTCCGCTGGGACGATCCCCGTACGACCGACCGCCTCCGCCGGAGCGGTCGTCTCTGTCGAACGGACGTCGCTCACCACGGTCGTCGCCACCCTCACGGCCGAACGAACGCGGGCCGCGGCGGTCGTCACGCTGGAACGAACGACGTTCGTCACCGCGATCACCGCCCCGGTCGTCGCGCGACCTGTAACCGCCACCCGGCCGGCCTTCACGCCGATCACCGGATCGGCCGCCGTCACGGTGAGGCCGGTCGCCGTACGAACCGCGACCACCATAGGAACGGTCACCGTCACGGCCGCGATCCCCGCGATCCCCCCGATCGTCACGCTCGAACGGACGTCCGGAGCGGCCCTCGCGGTCCCGGAACCCCTGCCCGCCCGCGGACCCGCGGTCACCGAAACGGGGCCCGTCGCCGCGGCGCGCGTCGCCCTCGTTCACCCGCCCGCTCCGCTGGCCCTCGCCGCGTTCCTCACGCGACCCACGGGACTCACCCTCGGCCCGGTCCCCGCCACGCTCGGCCGGCTCTTCACGTCCGTTGTCTCTGTTCACTTCTGTCCTTCGTTGCTCGCTCACCGCGTCCGCCGCGATCTGCGTCTCATCCATCGCGCGATGTGCCCGGAAAAGATGATCATCGGGCCTCGGGGCACAGCCTCGTTCACTTCCGCCGCTGCCCTCGGTGCCCTACGCGACGAAGGCCACCCGATACGGGGTGGCCAGGCACCTCAAGCCTAGCAAGCCCCCACAGTCCCCGAGCCGCCCCACAACCACCCCTCCCCCCCGACCACCCAAGATCACCAACCACCCCCACCCATCCCCCAGCCGCCCCTCACCTACCCATCCGACGACCCCCGACCCGCTCACCCCATCCCGACAACCGCCGACCCGCTCACCCCATCAGCATGACTGCCGACCGGCTCACCTCATCACGAGGACTGCCAGACCGCTCACCCCATCAGCATGACTGCCGACCGGCTCACCCCATCACGAGGATGGCCGACCGGCTCACCCCATCACGATGACTGCTGGCCTGCTCACCAGATCGGCATGATCGCCGACTCGCTCACCCATCAGCATGATCGCCAGCTCACTCACCCATCACGATGATCGCCGTTGTTCGGCGCCGCGACGGCGGGACGCAGGTCGGCGAACCCGGCGCCGCCCTACGGCGGCCAACCGGCCCACGCCGGCCACCCCACACCTTCGCGAGCGGCCAGCCCCCCGGCAACCACCCCAACACCAACGCCAGCACCACACCAACGCCGGCACCCCTCCCCCCACCAGCATCGCCAGCAGGACAACCCCCACAGCCCGCCGGGAACCCCGGCAGAAACACCCCGGGAACGCGAAAAGCCGCCCAGGCAGTGCCTGAGCGGCTTTTCGTGACAGCAGCAGTGTGCTGTGAATGTTTGTCCGGCGGTGTCCTACTCTCCCACACCGTCCCCGGTGCAGTACCATCGGCGCTGGACAGCTTAACTTCCGGGTTCGGAATGTAACCGGGTGTTTCCCATCCGCTATGACCGCCGTAACCCCATGAAACAACCACCACCCCTGCGGGGGGGTTTGCTGTCTCTGAGTCACACAGTGGACGCGAGCATCACCAACCAGCACACCACGCACAGCATGATGAACCGATCAGAATGTTTTGTGGTCAAGTCCTCGGCCTATTAGTACCGGTCGGCTGGGCGCCTTACAGCGTGTACACCTCCGGCCTATCAACCCAGTCATCTCCTGGGAGCCTTACCCCCACAACGGGGTGGGAGACCTCATCTCAAGGCGAGCTTCCCGCTTAGATGCTTTCAGCGGTTATCCCTGCCGAACGTAGCCAACCAGCCATGCACCTGGCGGTACAACTGGCACACCAGAGGTTCGTCCGTCCCGGTCCTCTCGTACTAGGGACAGCTCCTTTCAAGTCTCCTGCGCGCGCAGCGGATAGGGACCGAACTGTCTCGCGACGTTCTAAACCCAGCTCGCGTACCGCTTTAATGGGCGAACAGCCCAACCCTTGGGACCTACTCCAGCCCCAGGATGCGACGAGCCGACATCGAGGTGCCAAACCATCCCGTCGATATGGACTCTTGGGGAAGATCAGCCTGTTATCCCCGGGGTACCTTTTAGCCGTTGAGCGACACCGCTTCCACACGCCGGCGCCGGATCACTAGTCCCAGCTTTCGCTCCTGCTCGACCCGTCGGTCTCACAGTCAAGCCCCCTTGTGCACTTACACTCACCACCTGATTGCCAACCAGGCTGAGGGAACCTTTGGGCGCCTCCGTTACTCTTTAGGAGGCAACCGCCCCAGTTAAACTACCCACCAGACACTGTCCCCCACCCGGATCCACGGGCGCGGGTTCAGGCATCCAAAACGACCAGAGTGGTATTTCACCAATGACTCCACCACCACTAGCGTGACAGCTTCACCGTCTCCCACCTATCCTACACAAGCCGTCCCAAACACCAATGTCAAGCTGTAGTGAAGGTCCCGGGGTCTTTCCGTCCTGCTGCGCGTAACGAGCATCTTTACTCGTACTGCAATTTCGCCGGGTCTGCGGTTGAGACAGCGGGGAAGTCGTTACGCCATTCGTGCAGGTCGGAACTTACCCGACAAGGAATTTCGCTACCTTAGGATGGTTATAGTTACCACCGCCGTTTACCGGCGCTTAAGTTCTCACCTTCACCCAGACGAATCTGAGTTGAGCGGTCCCCTTAACGTTCCGGCACCGGGCAGGCGTCAGTCCGTATACATCGTCTTACGACTTCGCACGGACCTGTGTTTTTAGTAAACAGTCGCTTCCCCCTGGCCACTGCGACCCCCACCAGCTCAGACAGCAAGTATCATCACCAGCAGAGGCCCCCCTTCTCCCGAAGTTACGGGGGCAATTTGCCGAGTTCCTTAACCACAGTTCACCCGATCGCCTCGGTATTCTCTACCTGACCACCTGAGTCGGTTTAGGGTACGGGCCGCCGGTCCACTCGCTAGAGGCTTTTCTCGACAGCATGGGATCACCCACTTCGCCACAATCGGCTCGGCATCACATCTCAGGACTTCCTAACGGGAACACGGATTTACCTGCGCTCCATCCCTACATGCTTACCCCAGGAACAACCATCGCCTGGGCTGGGCTACCCTCCTGTGTCACCCCATCGCTTACCTACTACCAGATCAGGCCAACCCCCCTCACCACCCCAGCCGAAGCCGAAGATGGATCAGGCAAGTCTTAGTATCACCGGCCTCAGTATTGGCGCGAACCCGCGGGTACGGGAATATCAACCCGTCATCCATCGACTACGCCTGTCGGCCTCGCCTTAGGCCCCGACTTACCCTGGGCGGATCAGCCTGCCCCAGGAACCCTTGGTCATTCGGCGCGAGGGTTTCCCACCCTCGAATCGCTACTCATGCCTGCATTCTCACTCGCACGCACTCCACGCCCCATCACCAGAACGCTTCACAGCACGCACGACGCTCCCCTACCCACCACATGCGATACAAGATCACACACAGTGCCGCGACTTCGGCGGTGTGCTTGAGCCCCGCTACATTGTCGGCGCGGAATCACTTGACCAGTGAGCTATTACGCACTCTTTCAAGGATGGCTGCTTCTAAGCCAACCTCCTGGTTGTCACTGCGACTCCACATCCTTTCCCACTTAGCACACCCTTAGGGGCCTTAGTCGGCGATCTGGGCTGTTTCCCTCTCGACTACGAAGCTTATCCCCCGCAGTCTCACTGCCACGCTACACTTCACCGGCATTCGGAGTTTGGCTGACGTCAGTAACCCGGTAAGGCCCATCAGCCAACCAGTGCTCTACCTCCGGCAAGGACCACGCAACGCTGCACCTAAATGCATTTCGGGGAGAACCAGCTATCACGGAGTTTGATTGGCCTTTCACCCCTACACACAGATCATCCCCCAGGTTTTCAACCCTGGTGGGTTCGGTCCTCCACACGGTCTTACCCGCGCTTCAACCTGCCCATGCGTAGATCACTCCGCTTCGGGTCCACAGCATGCGACTAAAAACGCCCTATTCAGACTCGCTTTCGCTACGGCTCCCCCACACGGGTTAACCTCGCCACACACCATGACTCGCAGGCTCATTCTTCAAAAGGCACGCGGTCACATCACAACCCACCCGAAGGCGGATTACGCTCCCACGGCTTGTAGGCACACGGTTTCAGGTACTATTTCACGACCCCTCACCGGGGCGCTTTTCACCTTTCCCTCACGGTACTGGTCCACTATCGGTCATCAGGAAGTATTCAGGCTTACCAGGTGGTCCTGGCAGATTCACACAGGATTCCTCGAGCCCCGTGCTACTTGGGAACACCCACAAGGAAGTCCATAAGGTTTCGCCTACCCGGCTATCACGGTCTACGGCCCTGCATCCCAGCAGGCTCGGCTACCCCACAGATTTATCACTCCCCGCAGCCCCGGCAGAAACTGCAAGCAAGGTCCCACAACCCCAGGCACGCAACGCCCGCCGGCTATCACACGCGCCCGGTTTAGCCTCCTCCGCTTTCGCTCACCACTACTCACGGAATCACTATTGTTTTCTTCTCCTACGGGTACTGAGATGTTTCACTTCCCCGCGTTACCACCAACCGCCCTATACATTCAGACGGCGGCGACACCACATGACTGGTGCCAGGTTTCCCCATTCGGACATCCCCGGATCAACGTCTGGTTGGCGACTCCCCGAGGCTTAACGCAGCCTCCCACGTCCTTCATCGGCTCCTGATGCCAAGGCATCCACCGTGTGCCCTAAAAAACTTGGCCACAAAAGATGCTCGCGTCCACTATGCAATTCACAAACAACAAACGAGACAACCACCCAGACCCCACCACCAGACACCCACACCATGAACAGAAGATCAACCACGTAGGCAGACCCTCGATCATGAGGCGAACCGGTATGACAGGCGGACGGTCCCGCAGACGAGAAAACCACGCCGTTCGAAGCACACCCCACTTCCCAACACCCCCGTCAGGGGAGAGGTAGGTCGCGGGGTGCGTCCAACGGTCCGTTTCCTCAGGACCCAACAGTGTGCTCCAACCACCAGACCGCCAGGACGACGTTCCCACTCCACCAACCCCAGGGGGTGGTGGCGGTACCAGCCGCACCGGACAGGCCGATGATCGGAGTAGCCAGTGCTCCACTAATGAGCGTGCCGGTGGGTGAGACATGCGCTCACCGACACCAGCTGGATCCCCTCACCCGCACTCCGTGGTTCCGGCCGGTCACCCGGCCGGGGGGTGGGGTAGGGATCGGTGCTCCTTAGAAAGGAGGTGATCCAGCCGCACCTTCCGGTACGGCTACCTTGTTACGACTTCGTCCCAATCGCCGGCCCCACCTTCGACCGCTCCCCCCCACAAGTGGGTTGGGCCACGGGCTTCGGGTGTTGCCGACTTTCGTGACGTGACGGGCGGTGTGTACAAGGCCCGGGAACGTATTCACCGCAGCGTTGCTGATCTGCGATTACTAGCGACTCCGACTTCATGGGGTCGAGTTGCAGACCCCAATCCGAACTGAGACCGGCTTTACGGGATTCGCTCCGCCTCACGGCATCGCAACCCTCTGTACCGGCCATTGTAGCATGTTTGCAGCCCAAGACATAAGGGGCATGATGACTTGACGTCATCCCCACCTTCCTCCGAGTTGACCCCGGCAGTCTCCCATGAGTCCCCACCACCCCTAGAGGCGTGCTGGCAACATGGAACAAGGGTTGCGCTCGTTGCGGGACTTAACCCAACATCTCACGACACGAGCTGACGACAGCCATGCACCACCTGTCCACCGGCCCAAAAGGGGGCACCCGTCTCCGGATGTTACCGATGAATGTCAAGCCTTGGTAAGGTTCTTCGCGTTGCGTCGAATTAAGCAACATGCTCCGCCGCTTGTGCGGGCCCCCGTCAATTCCTTTGAGTTTTAGCCTTGCGGCCGTACTCCCCAGGCGGGGCGCTTAATGCGTTAGCTACGGCACGGAACCCGTGGAAGGACCCCACACCTAGCGCCCAACGTTTACAGCGTGGACTACCAGGGTATCTAATCCTGTTCGCTCCCCACGCTTTCGCTCCTCAGCGTCAGGTAAGGCCCAGCAAGCCGCCTTCGCCACCGGTGTTCCTCCTGATATCTGCGCATTTCACCGCTACACCAGGAATTCCGCTTGCCCCTACCTACCTCTAGCCAGCCCGTATCCACCGCAGACCCACAGTTAAGCCATGGGCTTTCACGGCAGACGCGACAAGCCACCTACGAGCTCTTTACGCCCAATAATTCCGGACAACGCTCGCGCCCTACGTATTACCGCGGCTGCTGGCACGTAGTTAGCCGGCGCTTCTTCTACAGGTACACGTCAACTTCGTCCCTGCTGAAAGAGGTTTACAACCCGAAGGCCGTCATCCCCCACGCGGCGTCGCTGCGTCAGGCTTCCGCCCATTGCGCAAGATTCCCCACTGCTGCCTCCCGTAGGAGTCTGGGCCGTGTCTCAGTCCCAGTGTGGCCGGTCGCCCTCTCAGGCCGGCTACCCGTCGTCGCCTTGGTAGGCCACTACCCCACCAACAAGCTGATAGGCCGCGAGCCCATCCCCAACCGAAAAAACTTTCCACCCACACACCATGCAGTGGCAGGTCATATCCGGTATTAGACCCGGTTTCCCAGGCTTATCCCGAAGTCAGGGGCAGGTTACTCACGTGTTACTCACCCGTTCGCCGCTCGAGTACCCCGAAGGGCCTTTCCGCTCGACTTGCATGTGTTAAGCACGCCGCCAGCGTTCGTCCTGAGCCAGGATCAAACTCTCCAAACAATGTCTGAAAAAGTAAACCCCAGCGAAAGATCCCCCCGCTAAAAGGGGAACCCCTCATCAAAGGAAACCATCCCCGGAACACCTGCCACCAACGGCGGCAGACCCCCAAGGGACGGGGTTATGCATGTATTTCATGCACTGGCTTTTAGCACACTGTTGAGTTCTCAAGAAACGGACGCGTACACCAGTCGCGAACCAGACCAAGAGGGTCTGCCCACGCCCTGGGGCGAACATCTCGCTGATCGATACTAGCAGTCCTGGCAAGTCATGTCAAACCACTCGATCTGTCATGAAAAGCCTGGTTTGCCAGCATCAGGCCGCCCCAGCCTCAGAGCAACCCGTCTACCTTACGACATCCCGCACAGTCGTCCACACGAACCAGTCAAGAAGCTCGCATGATCTTCCGGTCGGGGACCACGATGAGCCCGGATCCTTCGTCGCAGACGGCTGATCCAGGGGTTCGTGATCGGGATCCCGGAGGGGTCGGGCGCCGCTCGGCTGCCCGTCAGTCCCTTGGGGCGTAGAGAACATTAGGCGGCGGCGGGGAGTCCGTCAAATCAATATCCGCTGCCTCACATGCGCCGGATCGGCCGGTGACCAAAGCCTTCCCGGCCGGCCAGGCGACTGTCACCGCGACGAGACCCCGCACCCCTGGCGGGGTGCGGGGTCTGCCGGACGTACGGATCAGGAGGCCACCTGGATGGCGGCGGTGGAGCGCTTGCCGCGGCGCAGGACCAGGTAACGGGAGTGGATCAGGTCCTCGGTGACGGGGACATGCGACTCGTCGGTGATCTTGACGTTGTTGACGTACGCGCCGCCTTCCTTGATGGCGCGGCGTGCGGCCGACTTGCTCTCGGCGAGGCCCGACTCGGCCATGAGGTCGACCAGGGGTGCGCCGAGAGCCGTAACGGTGGCGCTCGGCACCTCGGAGAGTGCGGCGGCCAGGGTGTGCTCGGGGAGGTCGGCCAGGGAACCCTGGCCGAACAGCGCACGGGACGCGGCGATGACGGCGGCGCACTCCTCGGGGCCGTGCAGCAGCGTCGTGAACTCCTCGGCGAGCGCGCGTTGTGCCTCGCGCGCGGCGGGACGTTCGGCGACGCTCTTCTCCAGTGCCTCGATCTCCTCGCGGGAGCGGAAGCTGAAGATCTTGAGGAACCTGACGACGTCGCGGTCGTCGGAGTTGAGCCAGAACTGGTAGAACGCGTACGGCGAGGTGAGCTGCGGGTCCAGCCACACCGCGCCGCCGGCGGTCTTGCCGAACTTGGTGCCGTCGGCCTTGGTGATCAGCGGCACGGTGAGAGCGTGCACGTGGCCGCCTTCGACGCGGCGGATCAGGTCGCAGCCGGCGGTGATGTTGCCCCACTGGTCGCTGCCGCCGATCTGCAGCGTGCAGCCGTGCCTGCGGTACAGCTCCAGGTAGTCGTTGGCCTGGAGGATCTGGTAGCTGAACTCGGTGTAGCTCAGGCCCTCACCCGCCAGCCGCGCCGAGACCGACTCGCGGGCCAGCATGCGGTTGACCGGGAAGTGCTTGCCGACGTCGCGCAGGAAGTCGATGGCGGACATTCCGGCGGTCCAGTCGAGGTTGCTCACCAGGACCGACCCGGAGGCCTCCGACAGGTCGAGGAACTTCTCGACCTGGACCCGGATGCGCTCGACCCACTCCGCCACGACGTCGGCGGAGTTGAGCGAACGCTCCTCGCTCTTGCCGCTCGGGTCGCCGATGAGGCCGGTGGCCCCGCCGACCAGCCCGATCACGCGGTGGCCCGCGCGCTGGACGCGGGTGAGCGCGAGCAGCGGGACGAGGTTGCCGACGTGCAGGGACGGCGCGGTGGGGTCGAAGCCGCAATAGACCGTGATCGGACCCGCGGTCATCGCCGCACGCAAGGCGTCGATGTCGGTGGACTGCGCGATCAGGCCGCGCCACGCAAGGTCATCGAGAATGTCGGTCACGATCTCGTGCTTCCTGGGTTCGTGTGCTGGACGTTTCGGTACGGCTGGTCTGGTACAGCCTGCCCGATCATCTCATCTTCCTGCCACAGGATCGGCCGCGTGGCCCCGTAGACGCTCGACCTCCGCTCGACGGGGGACGGGGGACGGCGTTCCGCGTGAGGGGTCGCCGAATCACCGCCGACTCGGAGAGCCTCGGAAAACGACTCCTTGGCCCCTTCTTCATTCACCTCCATCCTCCGCCCCTCTGCCCTCATTTCCTTCATGCTGAAATGTCCGCCTAAATAGCGTGCACCTTGCCCCAAAGGTGTCCAGAACCGGACACCTGCGCACCAGACCCACCGAGGCCGTGGCCGGTCGGAGGCGCC
The DNA here is from genome assembly GCF_014207705.1 of Sphaerisporangium rubeum. Taxonomy (NCBI): domain Bacteria; kingdom Bacillati; phylum Actinomycetota; class Actinomycetes; order Streptosporangiales; family Streptosporangiaceae; genus Sphaerisporangium; species Sphaerisporangium rubeum. The sequence goes on along the minus strand of NZ_JACHIU010000001.1, from coordinate 3,345,229 downwards.
ATCTCCATGCGTTGACCTGGTACATCCCCCCGCGGCCGGTGAGATACGTAGCCGGACCAGGCCGAGCCATGGACCGGCTTTTCGCCTCACCAGGACCTAGATAAAGGGTCAATCCATTGATTGCAGCACATAGACCTGAAATACCAGGTATATCCCGACATGTACCACCTAAAGGAGCGTCGTCATGTATTCCTCACTCAGGACCGCGCGCGGCCCCGGATTTCGCAGCCGTCTCACGGTCGTGCTCGGAGCCGTCCTCCTGGTGGCAGGTCTCGGCCCCGCCCCTGCCGTCGCGAGCCCCGGCCCGGGCTCCGGGAAGGACACCTCACCCCGGGCCGTCGAGCCACCCGGTGAGGTACCCGGCGGTTTCGCGTCATGGAAGGAACTGCTGACCTTACAGAAGAAGCTGGTCACGGCCGCCGACCGTGTCACCGCCGCCGTAGAAGGGCTCGGCGGCGGCGGATTCGCCGGCATCGTGGCCGCACCGCAGAACCGCGAGCTGCGGATCCACTGGAAGGGTGCCGTTCCCGGCCGCGTCGCGGATCTGGTCACGGAGTTGCGCGAGGACGTCCCTGTCCGGGTGCTGCCCGCGGCCTTCTCCGCGCGCGAGCTGAAGCGTGAGGCCGACCGCCTCGTCCGCGTCTCCGCCGGCGCGTTCACGTCGATCACGCCGAACGTCGACGGTTCCGGTCTGACGGTCACGGGGGCCGACGTCCGCCTGACGCGTTCGAAGGTCGCGGGTTCGGCGGTATCCGTCACCGTGGAGGCCGGCGTGGCGCCGGCCCCGGCGAGCCGCTGGAACGACTCACCTCCGTGGTGGGCCGGAGCGGCCGCGCGCAACTCCGCCACGGGTGCCGGCTGCTCGACGGGGTGGACCGTCAGCTACGGCGGCGCGACCAGGATGTTGTCCGTGCCTCACTGCGGCACCCCGGGACAGCTGATGACCGACCCCACCGGTGAGCCGATCGGACCGGTGGCCGCCGCCAACGTCCCCCGCGACGTGATGCTGGTCACCGCCACCGCCGCAGGACGGGTGTACAACAACTACCCCGGCACCATCTCGCCGGAGTTCGGCAACAAGGTCGCAGGCACGACCGGCACCTACGTCGGCATGATGCTGTGCACGTCAGGCGCGTACTCGGGCACCGTGTGCCTGTGCCAGGTGAAGGCCGTCGGCGTCACGATCTACACAGGCAGGGACACGATCTTCGGCATGGCGAGGGTGGAGCACACGCAGTACAAGAACGCCGCCGGCCAGGGGGACAGCGGAGGACCGGTGGAGACACCGGACCCGACGGAGCTGACCGAGCAGTACGCCGTGGGGACGATCTCCGCCATCGACACGAGCGCGCCGGCGGCCTGCACCGGCTACGTCGTCACCGGCCGTGTCTGCTCCTGGAGGCTGTACTACACACCATGGAGCAACGTGACCGCCGCCTACCCCGGCATCACCATCGTGACCGGCTGACCCGGACCGCACCCGGTGAACCGGCCCGGCGGCTCAGGTCGGCCGGGTGCGCGGCACGTGTTTGCGGTAAGGCGACACCGTGGGATCGCCGTCGATCCAGAACCGCCAGGGGACGTCGGCGGCGCTGGACACCCCGGTGCGCGGGCCGGACCGGATCGACGCCGGGACGGCGGGTGTGCCCTCCAGGATCCGTGGCGTGCCGTCGTCCGCGCAGCAGTCCAGGCCGTTGTGCTCGCGGCCGATGCCGAGGGCCACGGCGAGCCTGGCGGGGCCGCGGGCCAGGTCGCGGTCCGGCAGGCCGCGCCGCGCGAGAGGGGAGCCGGTGCCCGGCCGGTGCCTGCGGCTGCGGGCCTCGTCGTGGCCGGCCACGATCTCGCCGGCCCGCATCAGGACACCGGATCCCTGGCCCTCCGGCAGGCACACGAGGTTGGCGCAGTAGTGCATGCCGTAGGTGAAGTACACGTACATGTGGCCGGGAGGGCCGAACATCACGGCGTTGCGGGGTGTGCGGCCGCGGTAGGTGTGGGAGGCGGCGTCCTCGCCGGGAGGGCCGTACGCCTCGACTTCGGTGAGGCGTACGGCGACCGCCCCGTGCGCGAGGACCCGGCCGAGCAGCTCGGGGGCCACTTCCGGCGCGGGTCGTGCGAAGAACTCGCGGTCTAGGACCCGCTCGCCCACGCGGCCTGTCCGTCGACGATCTCGCGCAGGTCCGCGAGCTGGTCGCGCACGCGGTCCGGCGCGGTGCCGCCGTGGCGGCTGCGGGCCGCCAGCGCGCCCTGCACGTTGAGGACCTCCAGTGCGGTGGGGAGCGTCTCGCCGCCGGGGGTGACGTCGGCGGCGGCGAAGTGCGGGGAGATCTTGGCGAGGTCCTCCTCGGTGAGCCGCTCAAGGGTGGTGTCGTTGACCTGGCACCAGACGACGAGGTGACCGACGGCCTCATGCGCGTCGCGGAACGGCACCCCCTTGCGCACCAGCAGCTCGGCGAGGTCGGTGGCGAGAGCGAACCCGTCGGGGGCGGACGCCTCCAGGCGCGCGGTGTTGACGCGCATGGTGGCGATGAGCCCGGACACGGCGGGGAGGACGAGCAGCAGGGTGTCGACGGCGTCGAACACCGGCTCCTTGTCCTCCTGCAGGTCACGGTTGTAGGTGAGCGGCAGGCCCTTGAGTGTGGTGAGCAGCGCCACGAGGTCGCCGATGATGCGGCCGGCCTTGCCGCGGGCCAGCTCGGCGACGTCCGGGTTCTTCTTCTGCGGCATGATCGACGAGCCGGTGGAGTAGGCGTCGTCCATCTCGATCCAGCGGAACTCCTGGGAGGCCCACAGCACAACCTCCTCCCCCAGCCGGGACAGGTGGACGCCGATGAGTGCGGCGCAGAACAGGAACTCGGCGGCGAAGTCGCGGTCGGCGACGGCGTCCATGGAGTTGGGGGCCGCGGAGGCGAAGCCGAGCTCCTCGGCGACGGCCTGCGGGTCCAGCGGCAGGGACGACCCGGCGAGCGCGCCGGCGCCGAGCGGTGAGACCGCGGCCCGCTTGTCCCAGTCGCGCAGCCGGTCGGCGTCGCGGGCCAGTGCGTGCACGTGCGCGAGGAGCTGGTGGCCGAACGACACCGGCTGCGCGTGCTGCAGGTGGGTCATGCCGGGGGCGGCGGTGGCGGCGTGCCCCTCAGCCTGGGTCATCAGCGCGGTCTCCAGCTCCACGAGCCGGGACACGATGAGACGGACGTGGTCGCGCAGGTAGAGCCGCAGGTCGGTGGCGATCTGGTCGTTGCGGCTGCGGCCGGCGCGCAGTTTGCCGCCAAGCGCGCCGAGACGTTCGAGCAGGCCGCGCTCCAGTGCGGTGTGCACGTCCTCGTCGGCCACGGTGGGCCGGAACTCTCCGGCGGCGCAGGCCCGGTCGAGGTCGTCCAGCGCGCCGATCATGCGGTCGAGCTCCTCGGCGGTCAGCAGTCCCGCCTGGTGCAGCACCCGAGCGTGCGCGCGCGACGCGAGCAGGTCGTACGGCGCGAGCCGCCAGTCGAACTGGACGCTGACCGACAATCTGGTCAGCGCGTCCGCCGGGCCGCCCTCGAACCTGCCGCCCCACAGCCGCATGGGCTTGCCACCCTCAGCCACCGTTCTCCTCTTCCTGTTTCGTATGGTCAATCCGCGACCCTAGTGCAAAATCGCCCGCCGGCCGATCCGGCCGTCCCGCGCCACGGCGAGCCCGATGTTCAGCCGAACTGGCCGCGCCGGTCGGTCAGCCTGAGCAGGGCCTCGGCGAGCTCCGTGCCGCCGGCCGGGTCACGGCTGATCACCAGGATCGTGTCGTCGCCCGCGACGGTGCCGAGGATGGAGCTCCAGTCGGCGTGGTCGAGCGCGGAGGCGAGGAACTGCGCCGCTCCCGGCGGTGTGCGGACGATCACGAGGTTCGCCGACGCCGCGGCGGACACCAGCAGTTCCTCGGCGACGCGCCGCAGCCTGGCGGCGGGGGTCTCCCCGCCGCCGGTGCGGGTCAGGGGGATGCGTGCCCCGCCTTCGCCGGGCAGCGCGTACACCAGTGAGCCGTCGTCGGCGCGCAGTTTGAGCGCGCCGAGCTCGTCGAGGTCACGTGACAGTGTGGCCTGGGTGACCTCGACGCCGCTCTCCGCGAGCAGGCGCGCCAGCTCGGGTTGTGATCTGACCTGGTGCCGGTTCACCAGTTCGGCGATCTTCGCCAGGCGGCCGGCCTTGGTCAGAGGGATGGTCATCTTCTTGTCACCAGCCAATGGAGCAGGGCTTTCTGTGCGTGCAGGCGGTTCTCCGCCTGATCCCACACCGCCGCGCCGCGTGGGCCGTCCAGCAGTTCGGCGCTGATCTCCATGCCGCGGTAGGCGGGCAGGCAGTGCAGCACGAGGACGTCGGGGGCGGCGAGCGCGGCGAGCGCGGAGTTCACCTGGTAGGGGCCGAGCGCGGCGACGCGTGCGTCCTTGCCGTCCTGACCCATCGACACCCAGGTGTCGGTGGCGAGCACGTGGGTGCCGGCGGCCGCGGCCTCGGGGTCGGTCAGCACGGTGACCGACCCGCCGGTGCCGGCGGCGATGGTCGCGGCGCGCTCGACGATCGTCTCGTCGGGCTGGTACGCGGCGGGTGCGGCGACGCGTACGTGCATGCCGGCGGTGGCGCCGCCGAGCAGGTAGGAGTGCGCCATGTTGTTGGCGCCGTCACCGAGGTAGGTGAGGGTGCGGCCGGCGAGGGGGCCCTGGTGCTCGCGCACGGTGAGCAGGTCGGCGAGCACCTGGCAGGGGTGGAACAGGTCGGTGAGCGCGTTGACGACGGGGACGGTGGACGCGGCGGCCATGGCCTCCAGGCGGTCCTGGCCGAAGGTGCGCCACACGATGGCGGCGACCTGGCGCGACAGGACGCGCGCGGTGTCCTCGACGGGTTCGCCGCGGCCCATCTGGGAGTTGCCGCCGTCGATGACGAGGGGCTGGCCGCCGAGCTCGGCGATGCCGACGGCGAACGACACGCGGGTGCGGGTGGAATGCTTGTCGAACAGCACGGCCACCGTCTGCGGGCCCTCGAACGGCCGGTGGCCGAAGCGGTCCTTCTTCATGACCTCGGCGAGGCCGAGCACCTCGGCCTGCTCGTGCGGCGCGAGGTCGTCGTCGCGCAGGAAGTGCCGGACGGTACCGCTCACACTGCTGCTCATGAGGCCACCTCCGAGAGGATCGCGGGGAGCGCCGCGAGGAACGTGTCGATCTGGTCTTCGGTGACGATCAGCGGTGGCGCGAGGCGCACGGCGTCAGGCTGTACGGCGTTGACGAGGAAACCGGCCCGCTGCGCGGCCTCCTGGACCTGCGCGGCGACCGGCGCGGTGAGGACGGCGGCCAGCCACAGGCCGCGGCCGCGCACCCCGGCGATCAGGGGGTGGCGCAGGCCCGCCACTCCCCCGGCGAGCCGCTCGCCGGCGGACCGCACGTGCGCGAGCAGGCCGTCGCGGTCGATGGTGCCGAGCACGGCGAGCGCGGCGGCGCTGGAGACGGGGTTGCCGCCGAACGTGGAGCCGTGGTCTCCCTTGGCGAACAGGGTGCCGGCGTCGCCGAAGCCGACGCAGGCGCCGATCGGCATGCCGCCGCCGAGGCCCTTGGCGAGGGTCAGCACGTCGGGGACGATGCCGTCGTGCTGGTGCGCGAACCAGTGGCCGGTGCGGCCGATCGCCGACTGGATCTCGTCGAGCACCAGCAGAGCGCCGGTGGCGTCGCAGATCTCGCGCGCGGCGGCCATGTACCCGTCGGGAGGCGGCACGACCCCTGCCTCGCCCTGGGTGGGTTCGAGGAACACCCCGGAGCACTCGCCGGTGACGGCCTGCTTGAGCGCGTCCGCGTCGCCGTAGGGGACGAAGCGGACGTCGAGCGGGAACGGGCCGAACTGGTCGCGGATGGAGGCCTTGCCGGTGAGGGACAGCGCGCCGAGGGTGCGGCCGTGGAAGCCGTTCTCCGCGGCGACGACGTACCCGCGGCCGCCGGCCCGGCCGTGCTTGAGCACAAGCTTGAGCGCGCACTCGTTGGCCTCGGTGCCGGAGTTGGCGAGGAACACCTTGGCCGGCGCGCCGAGCAGTCCGAGCAGGCGCTCGGCGAGGAGCACCTCGGGCTCGTTGACGAACAGGTTGGAGGTGTGCGCGAGCGTGGCGACCTGCCGGGACACGGCCTCCACCAGCGCCGGGTGGCCGTGGCCGAGCGAGCTGACCGCGATGCCGGCGATCAGGTCGAGGTAGCGGGTGCCGGCTTCGTCCCACACGTAGGCGCCTTCGCCGCGCACCAGTGCGACGGGGGGGACGCCGTAGTTCGGCATGAACGCCGTGGCGTGGCGCTCGCGCAGACCGGTGGCGTCCGGCTTGGCAAGGTCGTCCTTGGTCATGATCGCACCTCCGGGAGCACCATGGTTCCGATTCCCTCGTCCGTGAAGACCTCGAGCAGCACCGCGTGCGGCACCCTGCCGTCCAGCACGTGAGCGCGCGGGACGCCGCCGTCGACGGCGGCGAGGCACGCCTCCATCTTGGGCACCATGCCGCTGGACAGGCCCGGCAGCATGGTGCGCAGTTCACCGGCGGTGATGTGGCTGATGACCTGCGCGGGCTCGCCGTCGCCGGGGGCCGGCCAGTGCGCGTACAGGCCCTCGACGTCGGTGAGCATGACGAGCTTGGCCGCGCCGAGCGCGACCGCGAGCGCCGCGGCGGCGGTGTCGGCGTTGACGTTGTAGACCTCGCCGTCGTCGCCGCGGGCCACCGAGGACACCACGGGGACGCGGCCGTCGTCCAGCAGCGCGCGCACCGCGCCGGGGTCGACGCGGACGATCTCGCCGACCTGGCCGATGTCGACCTTGCCGCCGTCCACCACGGCGTGCTTGCGCTCGGCGGTGAACAGGTGAGCGTCCTCCCCCGACATGCCGACCGCGAACGGGCCGTGCCGGTTGATCGCGCCGACGACGTCGCGGTTGACCTGGCCGACCAGCACCATGCGCACCACCTGCATGGCCTCGGGTGTGGTGACCCGCAGGCCGGCGGTGAACGCCGACTCGATGCCGAGCCGGTCGAGCTGCGCGTTGATCTGCGGGCCGCCGCCGTGCACGACGACGGGCCGCAGGCCCGCGTGCAGCAGGAAGACCATGTCGTCGGCGAAGCCGCTGCGCAGCGCGTCGTCGGTCATGGCGTGGCCGCCGTACTTGACGACCACGGTCTGGCCGCGCAGGCGCCGCAGCCACGGGAGCGCCTCGATCAGGACCGCGGCCTTGGCGTGCGCGCCGGTGAACAGGTTCGTGTCCGGGGTCATGTCGAGTACGCCGAGTTCTCGTGGACGTAGTCGGCGGTGAGGTCGGTGGTGTGCACGGTCGCCGAGCGCGTGCCGGCCGACAGGTCGATGGTGATGGTGACGTCTCGGGGACGCAGGTCGACCTTGGAGCGGTCGTCCCCGGCGGCGCCGGCCCTGCACACCCAGATGCCGTTGACGGCGACGTTGAGGCGGTCGGGCTCGAACACGGCGTCGGTGGTGCCGACGGCCGACAGGACCCGGCCCCAGTTCGGGTCCTCGCCGTGGATGGCGCACTTGAGCAGGTTGGACCGCGCGACGGCGCGGCCGACCTTCACGGCGTCCTCCTCGTGCGCGGCGCCGACGACCTCGATGGCGATGGCCTTGGTGGCGCCTTCGGCGTCCACGAGCAGTTGCCTGGCGAGGTCGGCGCAGACCTCGGTGACGCGTTTCTCGAACTCGCCGGCGTCCGGCTCGACCCCCGCCGCGCCGCTGGCGAGCAGCAGCACGGTGTCGTTGGTCGACATGCAGCCGTCGGTGTCGAGCCGGTCGAAGGTGACCGCGACGGCGCGGCGCAGCACGCGGTCGAGCTCGTCGGCGGTCACGTCGGCGTCGGTGGTGATCACGCTGAGCATGGTGGCCATGGCGGGGGCCAGCATGCCGGCGCCTTTGGCCATGCCGCCGACCATGTAGCCGGTGCCGCGCCTGAAGGCGATCTTGGTGACGGTGTCGGTGGTGCGGATGGCGTCGGCGGCGGCGAGACCGCCGTCCCTGCTGAGGCTTCCGGCGGCCTCGTCGACCCCGGCGAGCAGCGCCTCCATGGGGAGGCGCTCACCGATGAGGCCGGTGGAGCAGACGGCGATCTCGCCGGCCGAGTCGTCGAGCAGCGCGGCGACCTTCTCCGCGGTGGCGTGGGTGTCCTGGAAACCGGCGGGGCCGGTGCAGGCGTTGGCGCCGCCGGAGTTGAGCACGACGGCCCTGACGCGGCCGCCGGTGAGGACCTGCTCCGACCACAGCACCGGGGCCGCTTTGACGCGGTTGCGGGTGAAGACCCCGGCCGCGGCGCGGGACGGGCCGTCGTTGACGACGAGGGCGATGTCGCGGGCTCCGCCGGACTTCAGGCCGGCCGGGACGCCGGCCGCGCGGAACCCGAGAGGGGCGGTGACGCTCATGCGCGACCACCGCCGGAGAGCGTGAGAGGGACGGTTTCCGTGTCGGGACGGGACACACTCACGGGGCTACTCCATTGAGGGGAAGGCCGACTTCTTCTGCCAGGCCGAGGGCGAGGTTGGTGCTCTGCACCGCCCCGCCCGCGGTGCCCTTGGTCAGGTTGTCGATGGCGATGACGGCGACGACGCGTCCGGCGCGCTCGTCGAGCGTCACCTGGAGCGCGGCGGTGTTGGCGCCGAGGGTCATCGCGGTGGCGGGCCAGCTGCCTTCCGGCAGCAGCCGCAGGAACGGCTCGTCCTTGACGGCCGCGGCGTACGCCTCGCGCAGCGCGGCGGCGGTGACGCCGGGGGCGGCGGGGGCGGTGCAGGTGGCGAGGATGCCGCGGCTCATCGGGGCGAGCACAGGGGTGAAGGACACCGTGACGGGTCGTCCGGCGACCCGGGAAAGGTTCTGCTCCATCTCGGGGGTGTGGCGGTGCACGCCGCCGACGCCGTACGCGCTCGCCGAGCCCATGACCTCGCTGCCGATCAGGTGGGGCTTCGGGTCGCGTCCGGCGCCTGAGGTGCCGCTGGCGGCGACCACGACGACGTCGGGCTCGGCGAGGCCCGCCGCGAAGGCGGGGAACAGCGCGAGGGTGACCGAGGTGGGGTAACAGCCGGGGACCGCGATCCGCCGGGCCTCGCGCAGCACCTCGCGCTGGCCGGGGAGCTCGGGGAGGCCGTACGGCCAGGTGCCGGCGTGCGTGCCACCGTAGAAGGCGGTCCAGGCGGCGGGGTCGGCGAGCCGGAAGTCGGCGCCGCAGTCGACCACGAGCGCGGCGTCGCCGAGCGCCTCGGCCACGGCGGCGGACCGGCCGTGCGGCAGGGCCAGGAACACCACGTCGTGGCCGGCGAGGACCTCGGGGGTGGTCTCCTGGAGGGTGCGGCCGGCCAGAGCGGGGAGGTGGGGCTGGTGCGCGCCGAGCCTGCTGCCGGCGCTCGCCCCGGCGGTGAGCGCGCCGATCTCGAACTCCGGGTGAGCGAGCAGCAGGCGCAGCAGCTCACCTCCGGCGTATCCGCTGGCACCCGCCACCGCGGCCCTCATCATCGCCCACCCCCGCATGAACATACATCGGCACTCATGCCTCTGCTACCGAGTGAGTATGCATCACTCGGAATCTTCATGCAAGTGCGGATGATGTGGCGACCAACGGACAGAAGGAAGCTCTGTTGCGCGTACCAACCGGTCGGTATCCTCGACCGTGAGACGCCGGCCATCCGCACGACCCGGGAGTCAACCGCACATGACCGTCACCCACGACCAGGTCCGCGAGATGCTCACCGGGCCGGGGCAGCTGTTCGAGATGGACGAGGTCGAGATCCGCGGCGTGACCATGCGGACGTGGAAGCACGCGCCGGTCACCTTCCGCGCCATGCTGGAGGCCAGCCGGTTCCACGGCGACAAGGTGTTCCTCGTGTACGAGGACGAGCGGATCACCTACGAGGAGCACTACCGCCGGGCCGCCGCACTCGCCGGACGGCTCGCCGGGGACCTCGGCGTCGGCAAGGGCGACCGGGTCGCCATCGCCATGCGCAACTATCCCGAATGGGTGGTCGCGTTCTCCGCGGTGCTGGCGATCGGCGCGGTGGCCGTGCCGCTGAACGCCTGGTGGACCGCGCCGGAGCTGGAGTACGGCGTGCGCGACTCCGGCGCCGCGGTGGTGATCGCCGACGGCGAGCGCGCCGCGCGGCTGCGCGACGCGGGGGCCGTGCTGATCGTCACCCGGCCCGGCGGGGATCTGCCTCCCGGCGCGCTCGACCTGGCCGATCTGATCGGCGAGCCGGGGCCGGACGTCACTCTGCCACCCGCGGAGATCGCGCCTGAGGACCCGGCGACGATCTTCTACACCTCCGGCACCACCGGCAGCCCCAAAGGCGCGCTCGGCAGCCACCGCAACCTCGGCCAGGCGCCGATGACGGTGAGCTACGCCACCGTGCGCAGCGCCGCGCTGGCCGGCAAGGACCCCGCCTCGGTGGCGGGGGGACGGCGCGTGGTGTTGCTCGCGGTGCCGCTGTTCCACGCCACGGGGTGCTTCGCCGTCCTGCTGCCGGTGATGTTCACCGGCGGCGGGGTGGTGCTGATGTACCGCTGGGACGCCGGCCGCGCGCTGCGGCTGATCGAGCGGGAGAAGGTCACCCTCATCACCGGGGTGCCGACCAACGCCTGGCAGCTGCTGTCGCACCCCGACCTCGGCAGGTACGACATCTCCAGCCTCGGCGGCATCAGCTACGGCGGCGCGCCGGCCCCGCCGAAGCTGCTGGAACAGATCGGCGACCGGCTCCCCCGGCGTCAGGCGTCCAACGGGTACGGCATGACGGAGACGACCGCGCTCGCGATCTTCAACAGCGGCGCCGGCTACCAGGAGCATCCCGGCAGTGTCGGCCTGCCGGTCGCCGTGTGCGACGTGGAGATCCGCGGCCCGCTCGGCGAGCCGCTGCCCGCCGGAGAGGTCGGCGAGCTGTGCCTGCGCGGCCCCGGCGTCATCACCGGGTACTGGAACCGTCCCGAGGAGACCGCGAGCACGTTCGCCGGCGGGTGGCTGCGCACCGGCGACCTCGCACGGGTGGACGAGGAGGGCTACGTCCACATCGTCGACCGGGCCAAGGACATGCTGATCAGAGGTGGCGAGAACGTCTACTGCGCCGAGGTGGAGGCCGCGCTGTACGAGCACCCGGCCGTGGCCGACGCCGCCGTGATCGGCGTACCGGACGAGGAGTTCGGCGAGCAGGTGGGTGCGGTGCTCCGCCTCCGGCCCGGCACGTCCGTCACCGCCGAGGAGCTGCAGGCGTTCCTGCGCGGCACACTGGCGCCGTTCAAGATCCCGGTGCGGATCTGGTTCCGGGAGGCCGAGCTGCCGCGCAACCCCGGTGGCAAGATCCTCAAGAACCGCCTGCGGGAGGAGACCCTGGGGTCGTGACCCGGTGACCCTGGTCCTTCTCCGGTCACACGGAGAACATTGATCTCACTACGCATCGTTACCTACGCTGACCGCATGGGTATCCCCACCGAACCGATCGGCAGCATCCCCCGGCCCTCCTCCCTGCTGTCCGCCATGGCGGACGGCGACCCGGCGGCCCTGTCCGCCGAGCAGTCCGCGGCCATCGCCGACACCATCAGCAGACTGGAAGCCACCGGCTCCCCGGTCCTGGTGGACGGCGAGCAGTCCAAACCGAGTTTCGCGACCTATCCCATCACCGGGCTGACCGCTCTCGCCCCCGACGGCGCGGTCATCCCGTTCGCCGACGGCCACACCCGTCAGCTTCCCCGGCTGACCGCCGGGCCGTTCCGTTACCAGGTGCGCGCCGAGACCTACCTGCGCACGGCGCGCGAGCACACCTCCCTGCCGGTCAAGCAGGCCGTCATCGCCCCGTCGGCGCTGAGCCTGCTGTACCCGGCGGACGGCATCGACGGCTATCCGCGCAAGACGTTCGTCGACGACCTGATCGACGAGGCCGAGGCGGACATCCGCGGCTGCCTGGACGCCGGCGCGCACGTCGTGCAGCTCGACTTCACCGAGGGGCGGCTGTCGCTCAAGCTCGACCCGAGCGGTGGCCTGCTCGACGACTTCGTCGCGCTCAACAACCAGGTGCTCGACCGGTTCACCGACGACGAGCGGGCCCGCATCGGGGTGCACACCTGCCCCGGCGGCGACCAGGACTCCACCCACAGCGCGGATGTCGACTACGCGGGCCTGCTGCCCAAGCTGTTCGGCCTGCGCGCCGGCAACTTCTACGTGCAGCTCGCCAGCGAGCCCGATCCCGATCGGGTGCTCGGGGTCGTCGCGGCGCACCTGCCGCCTGAGGCGCGGGTGTTCGTCGGGGTGACCGACCCGATCGACCCGCGGGTGGAGACCCCCGAGGAGGTCAGGGACCGGGTGCTCGCCGCCGCGCGCCACCTGCCGGCCGACCGGCTCGGCACCTGCGACGACTGCGGCTTCTCCCCTTTCGCCGACGACACCTCGACCTCGCGCGACATCGCCTTCGCCAAGATCGCCGCACGGGTGGAGGGCACCGCGCTCGCCTCCGGGGTCCTCGGCGTGTGACCGCGGCCGCCCCCTGACCGCTCCCTGGCCGCCCTCTTGACCGCCACGGGTCCCCGCCGGGACCCGTGGCGCCGCCATTTGACACCGAGTCAAGAAATCAGCGAATTCACCGCACATCTGGCATTGATCCGTTGTTGGCGCGGACGTATGGTCCTCCCAAGATTCGAGCACACCTCATGTTCTGGGGGTCCTCACATGCACGCCCGTCTCCGGCGCGTGGTCACCGCGGCATCGGCCCTGATGATCGTCACGCTGGCATCCCCCGTCGTGCCCGCCTCCGCGGCCACCTACTACACCCCCGACGACACTTGCCTCGGCGAATGCCTCGACGTCCTGCCGCCGGGACAGAACGGCAACGCCACCCTGGTGGAGATCCTCGCCAACCAGACGCTCGGCACCCGGCCCCGGCACTCCGACGACCAGCTCGGCAAGTACGCGGGCCTCGTCGCCGGCTACACCGGGCTCACCGAGGGCCAGATCGCGAACTTCTTCAACGACGCGTCGTTCGGCGTCCCCGCCTCCTCGGCCGAGAGCACCGTCAGCCCCCGCTCCGACGTCACCATCGTGCGCGACCGCGCCACCGGTGTGCCGCACATCACCGGCACCACCCGCGGCGGCACCATGTTCGGCGCCGGGTACGCCGGCGCGCAGGACCGCCTGTGGCTGATGGACCTCATGCGGCACGTCGGCAGAGGCGAGCTGACGCCGTTCGCCGGCGGAGCGCCGGGCAACCGCGCGCTGGAGCAGAGCGTCTGGCTCAACTCCCCCTACACCGAGACCGACCTGCAGGCGCAGCTCGACCGGCTGCGCGCCTCCGGGCCGCGCGGCGCGCAGCTCTACGACGACGTGCGCGAGTACATCGACGGCATCAACGCCTACATCGACCGCTGCATGGCCGACCGCAACTGCCCCGGTGAGTACGTGCTGACCGGCCACATGGACGCCATCACCAACGCCGGCGGCCCGGTGGACTTCACCATGACCGACCTGATCGCGGTGGCCGGGGTGATCGGCGGGCTGTTCGGCGGAGGCGGCGGCGCCGAGATGCGGTCCGCGCTGGCCCGCGTCGCCGCGCGCGCCACGTACGGCACCGCGGCCGGAGACCAGGCGTGGGCCGCGTTCCGGTCGCAGAACGACCCCGAGACGACCCTGACGCTGCACAACGGCCAGAGCTTCCCGTTCGGCGGCGCGCCGTCCGCCACCGGCGTCGTGCTGCCGGACGCGGCCGGCACCGCGCCTGTGGACCTCACGCAGAACGAGAAGGGGTCGGCGACCGCGCCGGCGTCGGCGTCCTCGGCCAAGGGGGTGCTCGACGGGCTGCTGGTGGACAACTCCAGGCCCGGCATGTCCAACGCCGTGGTGATCTCGGCGGCCGAGTCGGCGACGGGACACCCGATCGCGGTGTACGGGCCCCAGACCGGCTACTTCGCGCCGCAGCTGCTGATGCTGCAGGAGCTGAACGGGCCAGGGGTGCGGGCCCGCGGCGTGGCGTTCGCCGGGCTCAACCTGTACGTGCTGCTCGGCAGGGGGACCGACTACTCCTGGAGCGCCACCTCGGCGGGGCAGGACATCACCGACACCTACGCGGTGCGGCTGTGCGACCCGGCCGGCGGCACCCCGAGCGTGAACTCCGACCACTACCTGTACCGCGGCGCCTGCACCGCCATGGAGACGCTCAAGAAGACCAACTCCTGGCGGCCCACCGTCGCCGACTCCACCGCGGCCGGTTCCTACGACCTGGTGATCAAGCGCACCAAGTACGGCCTGGTGACGTGGCGCGGCACCGTCGGCGGCCAGCCGACCGCGTTCACGACGCTGCGGTCGACCTACCGCCACGAGGCGGACTCGGCGATCGGGTTCCAGATGTTCAACGACCCGGCGCAGATGGGGGACGCGGCGGCGTTCACGAACTCGGCGTCCACCATCGGGTTCGCGTTCAACTGGTTCTACGTGAACTCCACCCAGGCCGCGTACTTCATGTCCGGCAGCGTCCCGGTCCGTCAGGCGGCGTCCGACCCGAGCCTGCCGCAGACCGCCGACGCGGCCCACGAATGGGCCGGTTACAACCCCGACACCAACGACGCCACCTACACGGCGGCCGCCACGCACCCGCAGACCGCCTCGCAGGACTACCTGGTGAGCTGGAACAACAAGCAGGCCAAGGACTACGGCGCGGCGGACGGCAACTTCAGCTTCGGGCCGGTGCACCGCGTGGACCTGCTGGACGCGCCGGTCAAGGCGGCGCTCGCCGGAGCGGGGAAGCTCGACAAGGCCGGCACCGTGAAGATCATGGCGGACGCCGCGGTGACCGACCTGCGCGGCCAGAAGGTGCTGCCGCTGCTGCTGCGGGTCATCGGCTCCGCACCGGTGAGCGACCCCGCGCTGTCGGCGGCGGTGTCGCGGCTGCAGGCGTGGTCGTCGGCCGGCACGCGGCGGCTGGAGACCTCCCCCGGCAGCAAGGCCTACGCGCACGCCGACGCGATCCGCGCGTTCGACGCGTGGTGGCCGAAGCTCGTGCGCGCGCAGTTCCAGCCCGGTCTCGGCGATCCGCTGTACCGGTCACTGGTGGCGGCCCTGCAAATCAACGAGTCGCCGTCGGGACACCAGCAAGGCGATTCCGCGGGGGCCCCGGCCTCGGCCAACGAGGCGCAGGCGCACAAGGGGTCGGCGTTCCAGTACGGCTGGTGGGGCTACGTCAGCAAGGACCTGCGGTCGGTGCTCGGCGACCCGGTGGCCGCGCCGCTGCCGTACCGGTACTGCGGCGACGGCACCGTGGCCGGGTGCCGCGCGGTGCTGCTCGACAGCCTGTCCGCGGCGCTCGCCGAACCCGTCACCACGACCTACCCCGGTGACGACGTCTGCGCGGCCGGGGACCAGTGGTGCGCGGACGCCATCGAGCACGCGCCGCTCGGCGGGGTCAAGCAGTCGCTGATCTCGTGGCAGAACCGGCCGACGTACCAGCAGGTCGTGTCGTTCCCGGCTCGCCGAGGCGACCCGGTGGCCAACCTGGCGCAGTCCGGCACGGCGCGGGCCTCGAGCACACAGCTGCTGACGTCGTACACCCCGGCCAAGGCCGTCGACGGCGACCCGTCCACCCGGTGGTCCAGCTCCTACAGCGACAACCAGTGGCTGCAGGTCGACCTCGGGTCGGCCAAGCAGGTGGCCCGGGTGATCCTGCGGTGGGAGTCGGCCTACGGGTCGTCCTACCGGATCCAGGTGTCAGGCGACGGGTCGTCGTGGACCGACGTGCACTCCACCACGACCGGCGACGGCGGGGTGGACGCCATCACGATCAGCCCGGTGACCACCCGGTACGTCCGCATGCAGGGGGTGCGGCGCGCCACGTCGTACGGCTACTCGCTGTACGAGATGGAGGTCTACTCGCGGTGACGCCACGGCGGTGGCGGACGTGGTCCGCCACCGCCACCCGGCAGGGAGTGTGGCCGCGCGCGCTCGACAGGGCCGCGGACAGCCGTCACCGACGCCGTCCCCCGAGAGGGGGACGGCGTGCGGGGTCAGGCGCCGCGCAGGTGCGCGCCGGTGCGCTCGCCGGCCAGGGCCACCGCGGCGTCACGGGCCGCGGTGGTCTCCTCGACGGTGAGCGTGCGGTCCGCCGCGCGGAACCGCAGGGTGTAGGCCAGGGACCGGTGGCCCTCGCCGACCTGGGCCCCGGTGTACACGTCGAACAGCCGGATCGACTCCAGCAGCTCCCCCGCGCCTTCGCGCAGCGCCGCCTCGACGCCGGCGACCGGCACGTCGGCCGGCACGATCAGCGCGACGTCCTGCGTGGCCACCGGGTACGCCGGCACCGGGACGGCCGCCACCGGGCCGGCGAGCAGAGACTCGAGGACGGTGAGCTCCAGCTCCATGGCGGCGGTGCGCGGCGGCAGGCCCAGCGTCTCGACGACCCGGGGGTGCAGCTCGCCGGCGTGACCGGCCAGGGTGTCCCCCGCGTACAGCGCGGCGCAGCGGCCGGGGTGCCACGGCTCGTGGCGGTCGGCGCGCACGGTGAGCTGCACGCCGGCCTCGCGTGCGACGGTGCGCGCGGCCTCGACGGCGTCGGCCCAGGAGGCCTGGCGTCCCTCGCCCCACCAGCCCGAGCGGTCCCGCTCGCCGGCCAGCACGACCGCGACCCGCAGCGGCTGCCGGGGCAGGGCCGCGGCGATGCTCGCGAGCTCCTCCTCGGTGGGCCTGCGGTCCACGCCGAGCACCGGCGCGGCGGCCGGCGCGTCGGGTTCTGGACGGTAGACCAGGCCGGTCTCGAACAGCGCCACGTCGCCGAAGCCGCGGCCGGCGTTGCGCACCAGGGTCTTCAGCAGGCCCGGGAGCAGCGTGGTGCGCATGAACGGCTCGTCCTCGCTCAGCGGGTTGGCCAGGCGCGCGGCCCTGCGGCGCGGGTCGTCGGCGGGAAGCCGCAGCGCGTCGAGGTCGCGAGGGCCCATGAACGGGTAGGCGAGCGTCTCGACGTACCCGGCGGCGGCGAGCGCGCGGCCCACCCGGCGGCGCAGCCGCTGCCCCGCGGTGAGCCCGGCCCCCGCGGGGGCCTTCGGCAGCACCGACGGCAGGTGCGCGTACCCCTCCAGCCGGATGACCTCCTCGGCGAGGTCGTTGGGGTCGGTGAGGTCGGGCCGCCACGACGGCGGCGTCACCGTGATCGGCGCGGCCGTGCCGGGGCCGGCCGGGGCCAGCAGGTCCGCGGGGACGGCGCCGACCGGCGCGTCGTCGCCGGTGACGACCGTGCAGCCCACCTGCTCCAGGCGCCGCACCACGACATCCCTGCCGTACGTCACGCCGGCCACGCGGTCGGGATGGTCGGCCGGGATGGTGATGGACGGCGGCTCGGCCTCGGAGTACGCGTGCGTGACACCGGGCTCGGCCGTGGCGCCGCCGTAGGCGGCGAGCAGCTGCACCGCGCGCCACGAGGCGTACAGCGGCAGCTCGCGGTCCACGCCACGCTCGAAGCGGCGCGACGCCTCGCTGACGAGGTTGTGCCGCCGCGACATGCGCGCGGTGCCGCTCGCGGAGAAGTGGGCCGCCTCGATCACCAGGTCGGTGGAGCCGTCGGAGATCTCGGTGGCGAGACCCCCCATGGTGCCGGCCAGGGAGATCGGGCCGGAGGAGTCGGTGATCAGGATGTCCTCGGGGTGCAGTTCACGCACCACGTGGTCGAGGGTCTCCAGCGTCTCGCCGTCGCGCGCGCGGCGCACCACGATCGGGCCGCTCAGGCGGGACCGGTCGAAGGCGTGCAGCGGCTGGCCGAGCTCGATCATGAGGTAGTTGGTGATGTCGACGGCCAGCGACACCGGCCGCATGCCGGCGCGGATGAGCCGGATTCGCATCCACATCGGGGTCTGCGCCGCCGGGTCGAGGCCGGACACGGTGCGCAGCACGAACCGGTCGCACGCCGTGGGGTCGTCGATCGCGGCCGGGTGGGACTCCTCGTCGAAGGCCGGGGGCTCGATGTCGGCCGGGTCGTGCCACGGCACGCCGAACGCGACGGCCGTCTCGCGGGCCACGCCGCGGATCGACAAGGCGTACCCGCGGTCGGGGGTGACCTCCAGCTCGATGACGTCGTCACGCAGGCCGAGCAGCTCGACCACGTCGGCGCCGAGCGGGGTGTCCTGCGGCAGGATCATGATGCCGTCGTGGTCGTCGCCGACGCCGAGCTCGCGCGCCGAGCAGATCATGCCGTCCGACACGTGGCCGTAGGTCTTGCGCGAGCCGACCTCGAACCCGCCGGGCAGCACGGCACCCGGCAGCGCGACCGGCACGCGGTCGCCGACGGCGAAGTTGGTGGCGCCGCAGATCACCCACCGGGGGGCGGCCTCGCCGACCTCCAGCGAGCAGTAGCGGATGGGCTTCTTGAAGCCGGCGAGCTCCTCGACCGACAGCACCTCGCCGACCACGACGTTCTTGATCTCGTAGCCGACCGACTCGATCGACTCGAGCTTCAGGCCGGCCGCGGTGAGCCGCTCGGCGACCTCGTGCGCGGTGACGGCCGGCAGGTCGACGTACTCCCGCAGCCAGGAGAGCGGGAACCTCATCAGACCTCCATACCGAACGGGAGCGTGAAGCGCACGTCTCCCTCGACCATGTCACGCATGTCCTCGGCGTTGTGGCGGAACATCAGCGTGCGCTCCACCCCCATGCCGAAGGCGAAACCGCTGTAGCGGGCCGGGTCGACGCCGCAGGCGACCAGCACCCGGGGGTTGACCATGCCGCAGCCCCCCCACTCGATCCAGCCCTCGGACTTGCACGTGCGGCACGGCGGGTTGCCCGGCACGGCCGAGGAGCCGCGGCACACGAAGCAGCGCAGGTCCATCTCGGCGGACGGCTCGGTGAACGGGAAGTAGTTGGGCCGGAACCGGGTCGTCATGCCCTCGCCGAACATCACCTCGGCGAAACGGTCCAGCGTGCCCTTCAGGTGGGCCATGGTGAGGCCCTCGTCGACGGCGAGACCTTCGATCTGGTGGAACACCGGGGTGTGCGTGGCGTCCAGCTCGTCGGTGCGGAACACCTTGCCCGGCGAGATGACGTACACCGGCAGCGGCCGCGACAGCAGCGCGCGGATCTGCACCGGGGAGGTCTGGGTGCGCAGCACCATGCCGGAGTCGACCGAGTCCACGAAGAACGTGTCGTGCTCGGAGCGCGCGGGGTGGTCGGGCCCGATGTTGAGCGCGTCGAAGTTGAACCACTCGCCTTCGAGCTCGGGGCCTTCGGCCACCTCGTAGCCCATGGCGACGAACGCGTCGGCCATGCGCTCCTGCAGCGTGGTCAGCGGGTGGCGAGCGCCGAGAGGCGCGCGGTCCCAGGGGAGGGTGACGTCGACGGTCTCCTCCACCAGGACGCGCTCGTCGCGCTCGGCGGTCAGCACGGCCTGACGCGCGGCGATCGCCTCGTTGACGGCCTTGCGTGCCGTGCCGATGCGCTTGCCGGCCTCGGCGCGCGCCGCCGGCGGCAGCGCGCCGATCTCGCGGTTGGCCAGCGCGATCGGCGAACGGTCGCCGGCGTGGGCCAGCCGCGCCTGCTTCAGCGCGTCCAGATCGGGGGCCGCCTCGATGGCGGCGACGGCCTCGGACTCCATGCGCGCCACCTCGTCGGCGTGCAACGGCGTCACCTCGACCGGGTCATAGGTGTTCGACAACAGTGGGCTCCGTATCCAGGGCTTCCGAGCGGGCACGATTCTAGTCGCGGCGGCACGGCCCGATGGCCGCGGCGCGGGTGGGCCGCCCCCCGGCGTCCCGTGCCGCGCCTGGTCAGGCGAAGTCGGGAGTGCCGGCGGGCATGGTAAATCGGAACTCGGCGCCGCCGCCCGGCGCGCGCTGCACGGTGATGGTGCCGCCGTGCGCCTCGACGAGCCCCTTGACGATGAACAGGCCGAGGCCGGTGCCGCCGCGGCGGCGCGCGTTGCCGCGCCAGAACTGCCGGAAGACGCGCGAGGCCAGCTCGGGTGCGACACCCTCACCCTGGTCACGCACGGACACGGCCACTCCCCACTCGACGGGCTCCACCACTATCGTCACCGTACCGCGTCCGTGACGCACCGCGTTTTCCACCAGGTTGCCAAGGATCTGGTCGATCTTGTCCTGGTCGAGCCAGGTCTCCGGCAGCGGGCCGCGCGTGTCGAGACGGAACCGGCCGGCCGGGTCGCCCGCGGCCACCCGGCCTTCGATGATCTTGCGCGCACGCGCGGGGACGTCGACCACCTGGCGGTGCACCTGAAGGCGGCCCGACTCGATGCGTGAGACGTCGAGCAGCTCGGTGATCAGGCGGGTGACGCGGTCGGCGTCGGAGTTGACGGTCTCCAGCATCACGCGCTTCTGGTCGTCGGTGAAGCGCTCCCACTTGGCCAAAAGGGTGGCCGTGAAGCCCTTGACGCTGGTCAGCGGGGACCTCAGCTCATGGGCCACGGTGGAGACCAGGTCGGCGCGGCTGCGCTCCAGGCGCGCGCGGGCCGCGGCGCCGCGCAGGGTGACCACGACGCGCACGACGTCGCCGCCGCGCTCGGGCCTGCGCACGAGACGCGCCGCCACCAGCAGCTCGAGGCCACCGGGCAGGTACAGCGAACGCTCGGGCTGGCGGGTGCGGATGCGCAGGCCCCGGTAGGGGTCGAGCCATTTCCACCAGTCGCGGCCGTCGTTGTCGCGGAACGGCAGCACGTCGGGGAAGTGGCTGCCGACGGCACGCGCGGCGTCCACCCCGGTGAGGCGGCAGGCGGCGCGGTTGACCGCCACCACCTCGCCGCGGTGGTCGACGACCACCACGCCGTCGGGAAGGTCGTCCACCGGAATCGCGCACGCGGCGTCGGTCTCCCGCCGCTGGGTCGATCCGCTGTGCACAACGCCTCCTCGCCGACTGTAGGGCCGACAATAGCGGGTTTCCCGCACCGTCCGGCAGCCCTGGCCCGCCGCCTGCGACGACCCACGGGTGGTGTTCCGGTCACCCCTCTGGGGATGCGGCGCGCTGTGCGCGGGCCGAGGCGTACAGGCAGACGGCGGCGGCGGTGGCGAGGTTCAGGCTCTCGGCGCGACCGTAGATCGGCACGCGGACCACCTCGTCGGCCAGCTCCAGCACGTCCTTCGGCAGTCCCCAGGCCTCGTTGCCGAACAGCCAGGCCGCCGGCCCCGACAGGTCGACGTCGTCCAGGGTGCCCTCGGCGGAGCCGTCGGCGGCGAACACCCGAAGACCCGCGGACTTCAGGCGCGCGACGGCGTCCGCCACCGGCGTGCCGGTGACCACGGGGAGGTGGAACAGGCTGCCGGCGCTGGCGCGCACGCATTTGCCGTTGTAGGGGTCCACGGAGGCGTCGGTGAACACCACGGCGTCCGCGCCGGCGGCGTCGGCGGTGCGCAGCACCGTGCCGGCGTTGCCGGGGTCGCGCACGTGGGTGAGGACGGCGACCAGCCCCGTGCCCGGCGGGACGGCCTCGGCGAGCGGCACGTGCACGAAGCGGCACACCGCGAGCAGGCCCTGCGGGGTGACCGTCTGGGCCAGCTCGGACATGACCTCGCCGCTCGCGCCGAACACCGGCACCCCGGCCGCGCGCGCCGCCGCGACGATGTCGCCGTGGCGCGCCTCGGCGTCCGCCGTGGCGAACAGCTCGGTGACGACGCCAGGTGAGGACAGGGCCTCGCGCACCGCCTGCGGCCCTTCGGCGAGGAAGGCGCGGTCGCGCTCGCGGAAGGCACGCTTGGCGAGGCGCTTGGCGGCCTTGACCCGCGGGGACTTGGTGTTGGTCAGCTCCGGTACGGCCATGTGCTCCCCTGACGGGCCCCGCTCGGCGAGGGTGTGAACAAGTGAACGGCCCGCTCCCGGCTGGAGAGCGGGCCGTTCACCGTGGGACGGCGTGCCTGTGCCTCGGACGGGCGGTGGTTCAGCCCGCCACCGGCGCGTTGACGTCCGCCGGGAGCGCCTTGCGCGCCGCCTCGGCGAGCGCGGCGAACGCGGTGGCGTCGTTGACGGCGAGGTCGGCGAGGATCTTGCGGTCGACCTCGATGCCGGCGGCCTTCAGGCCCTGGATGAAACGGTTGTACGTGATGCCGTTGGCCCGTGCCGCCGCGTTGATCCGCTGGATCCACAGGCGCCGGAAGGCACCCTTCTTGTCCTTGCGGTCGCGGTAGGCGTAGGTCAAGGAGTGGAGCATCTGCTCCTTGGCCTTGCGGTACAGCCTGGATCGCTGACCGCGGTAACCACTCGCCCGCTCGAGGACGACGCGGCGCTTCTTCTTGGCGTTGAGCGCCCGCTTTACGCGTGCCATGGTGATATCTCCCCGGGGGTTCGGTTACTTGCCGAGCAGCTTCTTGATCTTCTTCGTGTCGGCGGCGGACATGACGACCTCGGGAGCGAGACGGCGGGTCAGCGTGGACGACTTGTGCTCGTTGTAGTGCGCACGGTTGGCTCGACGGCGCATGATCTTTCCGCTTCCGCTGAGGCGGAACCGCTTCTTCGCACCGCTGTGCGTCTTCATCTTCGGCATGTCAGCCGTCTCTCCTCATTCGTCCTTGCCGATGTCCCGGGTCAAGCTATCCCAGTCGAGCGCATGCCGACGTAAGGTCCTGACCCGGTACGGTCTCCAGCCGTGCCCCGTCGTGTCGTCAGACGGGGAAGGTCAATCGCTCTGCTCCGACTCCGCGTGCTCCAGTTCGGGGCCCGCCGCCTCGGCGTGCTCCGACCCGGCGGGCCGTGCGCGGGCCGCGGCACGCTCTGCCTTGGCCTCGGCCTTCTTCTTGTGCGGCCCGATCACCATGATCATGTTACGGCCGTCCTGCTTGGGCTGGGACTCGACGAAACCGAGCTCGGTGACGTCCTCCGCCAGCCGCTGCAGGAGCCGGAAGCCCAGCTCCGGACGCGACTGCTCGCGTCCGCGGAACATGATCGTGACCTTGACCTTGTCCCCCGCTTTGAGGAACCGCACGACGTGACCCTTCTTGGTCTCGTAGTCGTGCGGGTCGATCTTGGGCCGGAGCTTGATCTCCTTGATGATCGTGTGCGCCTGGTTGCGGCGTGCCTCACGTGCCTTCATGGCGGACTCGTACTTGAACTTGCCGTAGTCCATGAGCTTGCACACGGGCGGCCGGGCCGTGGCGGCGACCTCGACCAGATCGAGATCGGCCTCCTGAGCCAGCTTCAGCGCGTCACCGATGGAGACGATGCCGACCTGCTCGCCGTTCGGACCGACGAGACGGACCTCGGGCACGCGAATACGCTCGTTGATGCGGGGTTCAGTGCTGATGGGACCTCCTAGGTGCCGGTTCGTCGCCGCGTCTGCTCGCTCGACCGTGCCTGGGCCCTTCGCGCTCACAAGCGAAAAGGCCCCACACGTCGCGCATGCGGGGCCACTGGGATCCACGGTCCGCCGACCGCGGAAACCCCCGGAGAAGGTTCCGGAGTGATCCTTGACCCGCCGGCCTCTCGGCCGATCAGGTGGGAGGCAGCCCTCCGCTTGCGCGTCCAGCAGGCATGCCGGACCGATCAAGCAGCAACACTATCACAACCTCCACCGTGAACCGAAACATTCCCCCCGGTGGGGGTCTCAGCGGGTGAGGGACGCGCGGCGCAGGATCTCGGCCTCGCCGCCGGCGCGGACCGGTGGGACGGGGACGCCGGTGCGGCCGGTGTACAGCTCCACCTGGCGGACGGCCTGGTGGACGAGCATGCCGAAGCCGCCGATCACGGTGGCACCCGCCTGCGCCGCCGCGTGCGCGAGCGACGTCGGCCACGGCGCGTACACCACGTCGAACACCGCGGGGACGCCGCGGACCAGATCGGTGACCTGGTCGGCCGCGCCGGGAGGCAACGTGGAGATCACCAGGTCGGTGCCGAGCGCGCCGAGGCCGGCGAAGGAGCACACCTTCAGCGTGACGCCGAGGCGTTCGGCGACCTGCTCGGTCTCCCCGGCACGCGAGCGGTCCCTGACCACGAGCACGGCCTCGCGCAGGCCCATCTCGCGCAGCGCGCCGAGCGCCGACGCGGCGGTGGCGCCGCCGCCGAGCACCGCGGCCGAGCGGGGTGCGGTGACCCCCTCGTCGGCGAGGGCCGCCACGATGCCGTGCACGTCGGTGTTGTGGCCGTGCCGCGCGCCGCCGGACAGCACCACGGTGTTGACGCCGCCGACCGCGGCCGCGAGGTCGGACACGGTGTCGAGCAGCGGCAGCACGGCGCGCTTGAGCGGCATGGTCAGCGACAGCCCGGCCCACTCGGGGCCGAGCCCCGCGAGCAGCCCGGGCAGGCCCTGCTCGTCGCACTCGATCGCGTCGTAGCGCCACCCGCGCAGGCCGATCGCGTCGTACGCCGCGCGGTGCAGCGCCGGGGACAGCGAGTGAGCGATCGGGGAGCCGAGAACGGCGGCCCTGCGCTCCATCAGCCGCCGTCCTGGCTGCGGTTGAACTCCTCTGCCAGCTTGAAGAACTCCGCCTCCGAGTCGGTGAACTTGGTGATCTTCTTCTTGGGGTCCACCGTCACGAAGTACAGCCAGGGGCCCTCGGCGGGGTTCAGCGCGGCCTCGATGGCGTGGTCGCCGGGGTTGCCGATCGGACCCGGCGGCAGGCCGAGCCGCGCGTAGGTGTTGTACGGCGACTTGCTCTTGAGCTGCTCGTGGGTGGCCGCGATGCCGTACTCGCCGAGGCCGTACATCACCGTGCTGTCCATCTGGAGCTTCATCTGCGGGTCGCGGTTCAGCCGGTTGTAGATGACCCTGGCGACCTTCGGCATGTCCTCGTACTTGCCGGACTCGGCCTGCACGATGCTGGCCACCGTGATGACCTGCAGGGGGGTGAGACCCACCCGGCGGGCTCCGGCGACCAGGCCCGCGTCGTCGGCGGCGCGGTCGAACCGCTCCACCATGGCCCCGAGCAGCTCTTCGGGGGAGGTGCGCGGCGAGACCTCATAGGTCGCGGGGAAGGCGAAGCCCTCCAGCCTGCCTCTGGCGTAGGACGGCAGGCCGAGGCCCTTGGCGTCCTTGGCGGCGGCCTGGAACTCCTTCACGGAGCGGCCGGTCGCGGTGGAGAGCTGCTCGTACACCTGGGACAGCCGCAGGCCCTCGCGCAGGGTGAGCGTGGTCTTCAGGCGCAGCTCGGGGTCGAGCAGCGGCACGGCCTGCGCCGCGGCCATGCCCTTGCGCAGCTTGTACTCGCCGGGCTGGAGCGAGGCGCTCTTGCCGGCGGCGCCGATCGCGTTGATGAAGGCACGCTCGCTGGCGACCACTCCCTGGTCGACCAGGGTCTGCGCCACGTCTCCCGCGGACTGGCCCTCCTTGATGGTCACGACGACCTCGCCGGAACCCTGGCCGGTGTAGTCCTTGACGGTGGTGACGCCGCGGATCCAGGTGTAGCCGTAGTAACCGCCGGCGCCGACCACGCCGACGATGATGATCATCGCGAGGAGGAAGGCGGCGTACCCCTTGCGGCGCTGCCTGCGCTGACGTCGCCTGCTGCGGCTGCGACCGGCCCTGGAGCTGCGGGAACCGCGCCGGGGACCTTCGTCGTCCTCGGCACCCAGCAGATGGTCTAGGTCCATGTCGCTCATAGATGCGCTCGCCAATCTCCCCGGCGGACCCGGTCGCCGTCAAGCGGGTGCCATGAATTGGTGTGACAAGCCCGGCATGACGCGGTCGGGAGGACAGGCGGGACGGCGGCACGCGTGACGGGACGCGTGCCGTGCGACCGTGGTGCCGCCCCGGCGGGGACCTCCCGCCGGGAGGCGGGCATCAGTGCCGCCCCAGACGGGAGTGCAGCTCTTCGCGGAGTTTCACAAACTCACTCTCTTTGTCAGTGAATTTGGTGATTCTACGCTCCGGATCAACCGTGACGAACCAGTACCAATCACCCTTCGCCGGATAAAGCGCCGCACGAAGCGCCGCTTCGCCGGGGTTGGCGATGGGACCGGGAGGCAGCCCGCGATGGAGATACGTGTTGTACGGGGTGTCGCGCTTGATCTCGGCGTGTGACGCCACGATGCCGTGCTTGCCCAGGCCGTACATCACCGTGCTGTCCATCTCGAGCTTGGCACCGGAGGCGAGGCGATTGTAGACGACCCTCGCGATCTTGGGGTAGTCGGCCTCGGAACCGCCTTCGGCCTGCACGATGCTCGCCACCACCACCACCTGCCGCGGCGTCAGCCGCACCCGGGCCGCACCGGCCTCCAGCCCCATCGAGGCCGCGGCCCGCTCGAACCGGCGCACCAGGGCCCGCATCAGGTCACGCGGCGTCGTCTTCGGCTCCACGTCGTAGGTGGCGGGGAACAGGAAGCCCTCGGCCACGCCGTCCGCGTACGGCGGCAGCCCGAGCGCCGCAGGCGCCGCCGTGAGCGCCGCCAGCTCGGCGAGCGGCAGCCCCGACCCCTTGGCGAGCCGCGCCACCGTCTCCGAGGCGCGCAACCCCTCCGGCAACGTGACCCGTTTCCTGACCCGTGACCGCGACTCCAGCATCAGGTCGAGCGCCGCCGCGGCCGCCATCTCCTTGCGCAGCCGGTAGGACCCCGGCCGCAGCGTGCCGGCCTTGCCCCGCTCGTCCACCACCCGCGTGAACGCTCTGCGGCTGGCCACCACCCCGGCACGTTCCAGCACATCCCCGATCTCTCCCGCCGACATCCCCGCCGGCACCTCGACCACGACGGTCCCCGTCCCCTTGCCGTCGAAGTCGGCGGGGACGAAATAGGGACGCACCACTGTCACCGCCGCCGTCACCACCCCGGCGGCCACCACCCCGAGCCCCACGAGGACCGCCACCACCGCGCGCCGTCCCCGCCGGCCGGTGACCCGCTCATCGTCCCCCTCGTCCGGCGCGCCGAACGCGAACAGGCCGTCATCCTCACCACGGGACTCGTCACCGGGGACCTCGTCGCCACGGGCTCCGCCGTCGTGCGGGGCCGCGTCCTCGTCGTCGCCGCCGTGCGGGGCGGCGGGACCGGTCACCTCGCGGGCCCGGTGCTCGATTCCCCGCCGGGACGTGGTCCCGGCGGCTCGGCGGGCCGGCCCGGCGGCAGGCCGGAGGCGCGCTCGGCGTCCAGTGCGGCCTGCAGCAGCACGACCGCGGCGGCCTGGTCGATGACGTCCCGCTGGTTCCTGGCGCGTACGCCGCTGGAGCGCAGGTCCGCCTGCGCGGACACCGTGGTCAGCCGCTCGTCGTACAGCCGCACCGGCGTCGGGGCCAGCCGTGCGGCGAGCCGTGCGGCGAACTCACGCGCCGCCGCCGCCGCGTGGCTCTCCCGGCCCGACAGCGACGTCGGCAGCCCGACGACGACCTCGACGGCCTCGTGCTCGGCGGCGATGGCGGCGATCCTGGCGAGGTCTCCCCGGCCGCGCCGCACCGTCTCGACCGGCGTGGCGAGCAGCCCCGAAGGGTCGCTGCGCGCCACGCCGACCCGGACCGACCCGACGTCCACGCCGAGCCGTACCCCTCGCCTCACGGCGACGCTCCCCCGCGTCCCGGCCAGGCCACGGTCAGGTGAGTGCTTCCCCGGCGGCCCGGGTGACGGCCGTGAGCGCGTCGTCGATCGCCTCGGGCCGTGTGCCGCCGCCTTGCGCGACGTCGTCCTTGCCGCCACCGCCACCCCCAAGTGCCTTGGCGGCGACGCCGACCAGTCGCCCGGCCTTGAGTCCCCGGCCGCGTCCCGCCTCGTTGACCGCGGCGACCACGACGGGCCTGTCGGCGGGCACACCGGCGATCACGACCATCGCGGCGCGGTCGCCGGGGAATCTGCCACGCACGTCGAGAGCGAGTTTACGCAGGTCATCAGGGGAAGTCCCGTCCGGCGCGCGGTGGGTGACCACCGAGACCCCGCTGACGTCGCGCGCCGCCGCGGCGAGCTCACCGGCGACGGCGAGGACCTGCGCGGAACGCAGGCGCTCCAGCTCGCGCTCGGCCGTGCGCAGGCGGGTCACGATGCCCTCGACCCGCTCGGGGAGCTCCTCGCGGCGCGCCTTGAGCTGCTCGGACAGCTGCGCGACCAGCACGCTCTCACGCGCGAGGAAGCGGAACGCGTCCAGGCCGACCAGGGCCTCGACGCGGCGCACGCCGGCGCCGATGGACGACTCGCCGAGCACCTTGACCAGGCCGAGCTGCCCGGAGCTCGCGACGTGGGTGCCGCCGCACAGCTCGCGGGAGTAGTCGCCGACCTCGACGATGCGCACCTCGTCGCCGTACTTCTCGCCGAACAGCGCCAGTGCCCCCATGGACCGCGCCTCGCTCAGCGAGGTGTGGTAGGCGTGCACCTGCAGGTCGTTGATCAGGATCGCGTTGACCTCGTCCTCGACGTCGCGCAGCACGCTCGGCGCCACGGCGCCGGCCGCGGTGAAGTCGAAGCGGAACCGGCCCGGGGAGTTCTCCGAGCCCGCCTGCGCCGCGGTCTCGCCGAGCGCGTTGCGGAAGCCGCGGTGCACCAGGTGGGTCGCGGTGTGGCTGCGTGAGATGGCGCGGCGCCGCTCGATGTCGATCTCGGCCTGCGCGGAGTCGCCGACGCGGATCTCGCCCTCGGCGACCTTGCCGCGGTGCACGACGAGACCCGCGAACGGCGACTGCACGTCGGTGATCTCGACCCGCGCGCCGCCGGTCCGGATCGTCCCCTGGTCGGCGAGCTGGCCGCCGCCCTCGGCGTAGAACGGGGTGCGGTCGAGCACGACCTCGACGGTGGCGCCGGCGCCTGCCGCCGGGACCGGCGCGCCGTCCACGAGCAGGCCGATGACCGAGCCCTCGGCGACCGTCTGGTCGTAGCCGAGGAAGTCGACCTTGCCCGCGCGGTCGAGCAGCTCGCCGAGCACCGAGATGTCGGCGTTGCCGGTCTTCTTGGCCGCGGAGTCGGCCTTGGCCCGCTGCCGCTGCTCGTCCATGAGGCGGCGGAAGCCGTCCTCGTCGACCTGCAGGCCCTGCTCGGACGCCATCTCCAGGGTGAGGTCGATCGGGAAGCCGTAGGTGTCGTGGAGCTGGAACGCCTGGCTGCCCGCGAGCACCTCGACACCCTTGCGCTTGGTCTCCTCGACCGCCGCGTCGAAGATCGCGGTGCCGGTGCGCAGGGTGCCGAGGAAGGAGGTCTCCTCGGCGTCGATCACCGTGTGGATGTTGGCCGCGTCGGCGCGCAGGTCGGGGTACTGCTCACCCATGACGTCGATGGTGACGGAGGTGAGCTCGTGCATGTAGCGCTCCTCCCCCGCGCCGAGCAGGCGCAGGTTGCGGATCGCGCGGCGCAGCATGCGCCGCAGGACGTACCCCCGGCCCTCGTTGGAGGGCAGCACGCCGTCGCCGACCAGCATGACGCCGGCGCGCATGTGGTCGGCGACCACGCGCAGCGAGACGTCGGCCCGCGCGTCGCGGCCGTACCGCGAGCGGGTCAGCTCCGCGGCCCTGTCGAGGATCTTGTAGGTGGTGTCGATCTCGTAGATGTTGTCGACACCCTGCAGGATGGCCGCCATGCGCTCCAGGCCCATGCCGGTGTCCACGCTCTTGGCCGGCAGCTCGCCCTGCACGTCGAAGTCGATCTTGCTGCGGACGGCGCCGAGCTGGAACTGCATGAAGACGTTGTTCCAGACCTCCAGGTAGCGGTTCTCGTCCGCTACGGGGCCGCCTTCCTTGCCGTACTCGGGGCCGCGGTCGTAGTAGATCTCGGTGCAGGGACCGCCGGGGCCCGGCACCCCCATGTGCCAGTAGTTGTCGGCCAGGCCACGCTTCTGGATGCGCTCCAGCGGCACGCCGACGACCTTGTGCCAGATGTCGCGTGCCTCCTCGTCGTCGTGGAAGACCGTGACCCACAGCCGGTCCTCGGAGAAGCCGAAGCCGCCCTCGGACTCGGGGGTGGTGAGCAGCTCCCACGCGTACGGGATCGCCTTCTCCTTGAAATAGTCGCCGAAGGAGAAGTTGCCGAGCATCTGGAAGAAGCTGGCGTGGCGGGTGGTCCTGCCGACCTCGTCGATGTCGAGGGTGCGCATGACCTTCTGGACGGAGGCGGCGCGCGGGTACGGCGGCTTCTTCTGTCCGAGGAAGTAAGGCTTGAAGGGCACCATGCCCGCATTGACCAGCAGCAGCGTCGGGTCCTCGGCGACAAGGCTGGCCGAGGGCACGACGGTGTGGCCGCGCTCCTCGAAGAAGCGCAGGAAGCGGCGGGCGATCTCTGCCGACTCCATCTCAGCGGCCGTCCTTTTCGTCGTGGTGGTGGGACTGTCGGGTCGTTCCAACGGTGTCGGGGCCGAGGGCCGCACGCAACTCGGTTTCCCTGGCCGCCGCGAGGCGGCGGACGTCGCCGGCGAACCAGCGGGCCTCGGCCACCAGCCCGGCCGCGTGGCCCGCCGTGCGGCGCGCGATGTGGTCGGGCTTCAACGCCTGAAGCTTACGCATCGTCCAGACGGCGGCGTACGCGCCGAGGGCGAACCAGAACAGGCGTCGGATCAGCGCGCGGATCACGGCTGCCGCCTTCCTCTCGGGAGCGCGGCGGCCCTGCGGCGGGCCGAGAAGGCGCCGCGTACGCCGTGGACGAGCGCGGAGGCCTTGATCAGGGGGGTGGCGAACAGCGTGGAGGCCACCCCGGTGACCTTGGCGACGTTGCCGCTGGCCTCGCGCATGTTCCCCGCGATCGCCTCGACCGCGACGAGCTGCCGGTTGGTCTCGGCCACGGTCAGGCTGACGTCCTCGAGCAGCGGGACGACCCGCTCGCTGAGGTCGGCCACCGATCGTGACGTCCGGTCGATGAGCCGTGCCAGCTTCACCAGCACCATGGCGAGAAAACAGACAAGGATCGCCCAGAACAGAGCGACGATGAGGCCGGCGACCTCTCCCGCGGTCAGCATGTCGGTGCGTCCCCTCGATGAACGGCCCGGCGGTACGCGACCCGGCTCGGGGCGGATGGGATGGTCAAGACCCTATCGCGCTCCCGTGCCTGCCTCGCCGCCGCGCGCCGTTCCCCGGCCTTCCCCGTGACCGGCCCGGAGCGTGCGGACGGTGGTCAGGAGCCGCCGCGGAGGAAGTCGCGGATCCTGGCCCACCGGCCGGCCGTCTGGGCCTCGGCCCCGTGGCGGGTCGGCTCGTAGTAGCGGCGGTCGCGCAGGCGGTCGGGTGCGTACTCCTGGCGGACCAGCGCGTGCTCGAAGTCGTGGGGGTACTTGTAGTCCTTGCCGTGGGAGAGCTTGGCGGCTCCCGCGTAGTGCGCGTCCCTCAGGTGCGCGGGGACCTGGCCGATGTCGCCGCGGCGCACGTCGGCGGCGGCGGCGCCGATGGCCTTCACGACGGCGTTGGACTTCGGGGCCAGCGCGCAGTGGATGACGGCGTGGGCCAGGTTGATGGAGGCCTCGGGGAGGCCGATCATCTGGACGGCCTGCGCGGCGGCGACCGCCACCTGAAGACAGGTGGGGTCGGCCATGCCGACGTCCTCGGAGGAGAAGATGACGATGCGGCGCGCGATGAACCGGGGGTCCTCGCCGGCCTCGATCATGCGGGCCAGGTAGTGCAGCGCGGCGTCGGCGTCGGAGCCGCGCATGCTCTTGATGAACGCGCTGACCACGTCGTAGTGCTGGTCGCCCTGGCGGTCGTAGCGGACCGCGGCCTTGTCCACGGCCTTCTCGACCGTCTCGACGGTGATCTCACCCGCGTCGGTGATGAGGGCCGCCGCCTCCAGGTAGGTCAGCGAGCGGCGCGCGTCGCCACCCGCGAGCCTGACCAGGTGCTCGGCCGCCTCCGGGGCCAGGGTCACCCGGCCGCCGAGGCCGCGCGGGTCCTGTACGGCGCGGTCCAGCACCGCGCGCACGTCGTCCTCCGACAGCGGCTCCAAGGTCAGCAGCAGCGAGCGGGACAGCAGCGGCGAGATGACCGAGAAGAACGGGTTCTCGGTGGTGGCGCCGATGAAGGTCACCCAGCGGTTCTCCACGGCAGGCAGCAGCGCGTCCTGCTGTGCCTTGTTGAACCGGTGGACCTCGTCGACGAACAGCACGGTCTGGCGTCCGGTCATGCCGAGGTCGCGTCTGGCCTGGTCGATGGCCCCGCGGACCTCCTTGACACCCGCCGACACGGCGGAGACCTCGACGAAGCGCCTCTTGGTCGCGCCGGCCACGACGTACGCCAGGGTGGTCTTGCCGGTGCCGGGCGGGCCCCACAGGAACAGCGACATGGGTGCGTCGCTCTCCACCAGCCGCCGCAGCGGGGTGCCGGGCCCGAGGAGGTGCCGCTGGCCGATGACCTCGGAGAGGCCGCGTGGCCGCATGCGGACCGCGAGCGGCTCCTGGCCCCGGTGGGCCTCCTCCGCCGCCGCGTCGAACAAACTCTCCACGGGCCGACACTACCCGCCGTCACGGCCCCTGCGGCCAGGCGCCGTCAGCTCCAGACGGCGATGGCGCCGGTGTGGCCGGACCGCACGGTGTAGTAGGCGGCGACGACGGCGAGCACCACGGTCACCACGGTGAGGATCGCGGTGACGGTCTTGCCGAGCCGCAGCGAGGAGTACACGAGCAGCAGCGCCGCCACCCCGAGCCCGAGCGCGCTGAGCAGCAGCGGGTTGGCGTAGCTCATGTGCTCGTCCAGCGCGGCGCCGGCCGGGCTGTCGGGGGCCTGGCCGCCGAAGTTCCTCTCGAACAACGCCTCGCCGCTCTCCTTGGCCACGAACGCCGCGATCGGCGACACGACGGCGAGCAGCACGACGGCCCAGCCGAGCCGCGGACGCAGCCGCGGGACGACGCCGAACACCACAGAACCTACGGCGAGCAGGGGGATGAAGATGACGGCCGTGTGGACGATCAGCGGGTGCGCGGGCAGGCCGAATATCTGGTCGAACATCGTTGCGTGGCTCCTGTCGGGGTGGCGGTTCGTCCATGTATACGCGCTGAGCCGCCTGTTGGTTCTGGTGTGGGTGCACGGCGGGCCCGGCTCGTGCCCGCCCCCGCGGGCCATGTGGGCCCACGATGGCGGACGCGGCGTCAGGACACCGTAAGAAAGTACCGGAGTGGACATTCCTCGGGTCAAGCATCTGGTACGAGGAGGTACGTCCCACAGGTGGGGGAAGTTCATGTTTATGCGGTCCTGAGGCAAAGGCCGGTACGATTCCCGAGCATCTGAAGTCATCAATCCGCAAATGGAAGGCATACCGTGACCGACGTGGATCGCCAGACCCAGCTGGCACGGGAGCACCGCGAGCGGCAGGAAGAGCGCGCCAAGCAGCCACCGTCCGGACGGCGGAACGTCATCATCGGCGCCGGTCTCGGCGTGGTCCTCGTCGCCGGCGGCATCGTCGCCGCCACCACGTTGCTCGGCGGCGGAGGAGACGACCCCGGTAACCGGGCCGCCGCCGACCCGTCCGCCTCCGGGGCCGCGTCCGCGCCGGCCGTGGACCCCGGCGCCTCGGCCGCGCCGGCCGACCCCGCCAAGATCACCTGCTCCTACCGCAAGGACGACAGCGGCCTGCCGGCCAAGAAGGTGGGCATGCCCCCCACCAAGCCGGACCTCAAGGCGAAGTTCATGACGATCGACACCAACCAGGGCAAGATCGTCATCGAACTGGCCACCGCCGCGGCTCCCTGCACGGTCAACTCCTTCGAGTTCCTGGCCAAGAAGAACTACTTCGACGGCACCCGCTGCCACCGCCTGGCCACCGTGGAGACCACCGGCCTCGGCATGCTCCAGTGCGGCGACCCGCTGGCCAAGGCCGACGGCAAGACCGCCGACGACGGCACAGGCGGCCCCGGTTACCTGTTCGAGGACGAGAACCTCGGCGGCATGCCGTACACGCGCGGCACGGTGGCGATGGCCCAAGGCGGCGACGACGCCAACTCCAACGGCAGCCAGTTCTGGATCTCGTTCTCCGACGAGAACACCCAGCTCACCGCGGCGGGGGCCGCGTACACGCCGTTCGGTGTGGTCAAGGAAGGCATGGACGTCGTGGACAAGATCGCCAAGGGTGGCATCATCCCCTTCAACGGCGACCCCATGGCCGACGTCCGCGGCGAGGGCTCCAACGCACCCAAGCTGCCGGTCATCATCAAGGACGTCACCATCACCAAGTAGTCCACCCAGAGCCGGTCGGCGGCACATGCGCGAGCGCGCATGTGCCGTTCCTCCTGGAACCGGCCGGATCCCAGCGGCGATCGCCTGGGCTCCGGCCTACCTCATGCGGTTCGTCTCGTAGGCCCACATGGCCAGTTCGACCCGGTTCCTGGCACCGATCTTGGTCAGGATGCCGGCGACATGGAATTTGACGGTGCTCATGCTGACGTGGAGCTCCTCGGCGATCTCGGCGTTGGTCCTGCCTCGTGCGACCCTGCGCAGCACCTGTTCCTCACGTTCGGTGAGCGCGTCGACGGGCTGGACCGGCGGGCCGGCGGGGGCGCCGGCCGAGAAAGCGGCGAGGAGCCGGCCGGTGACGCCTGGATCGATGAGCCCGTCGCCCCGGACCGCGGCATGGATGGCCTGGATCAGCTGGCCGGGTTCCGCGCCTTTCAGGAGAAAGCCTCGGGCACCTGCCTTGAGTGCTCCGTAGATGTACTCGTCGGTGTCGAAAGTGGTGATCACCACGACGGCGATCGGATCGGCGACCCCTGGTCCGGCGAGCAGGCGCGTGGCCTCGATGCCGTCGAGGTCCGGCATGCGGATGTCGAACAGGCACACGTCGGGTCGCAGCCGGCGAGCGAGCGTGACGGCTTCACGTCCGTCGGCGGCCTGTCCGATCACCTCGATGTCAGGCTGACCGTTGAGGATGGTCGTCAGCCCCGCGCGGACGATGCCCTGGTCATCGGCGATGAGCACGCGGACGGTCATGTCGCCGATCCTTGACGTGGGAGAACGGCCCGGACGTGCCAACCGCCATCGGGGTTCGGCCCGGCCGTGAGCGTCCCGCCGAACAGTCTCACCCGCTCGGTCATGCCGACCAGCCCGTAACCGGCTTGATTCGGGGTGCGCGTGGTGCGGGCACCGTCGTCGCTGACCGTCAGCCGCACGGTGGTGGCGCTTCCGGTCACTTTGACCTCGACCCGGGTCGCCTGCTGCGCGTGGCGTTGGGCATTGGTGACCGATTCCTGCGTGACCCGGTAGATGGCGGCCTCCAGAGCCGGCGGGAGATCGGTCAGTTCACCACGCAGTTCCACGTCGATGCGTAGCGAGTCGGTGCTGTTCGCGGCAAGACGTTCGATGTCGGCGATGCGGCGTTGAGGGACCACGGCCGGCTGCTTCCGGCGGTCCCGGAGCGCGCCGACCATCGTGCGCATCTCCGCGAGCGTCCGGGCCGCTTCGCGGTCGATGGTCTCCAGTGCCTCGGTGGCCCCGCTGAGCGACGAGGACCGCGCGAGGAACAGTCCGGCCTGGGCCTGGATCGCTATCGCGGAGACGTGATGGGCGACCGTGTCGTGCAGTTCCCGTGCCAGCTCTTCTCGCTCGTGAAGCTTGGCCTGCTCGACCAACTGCTCCCGAGCCGTGCCCCGGTGGCGGACGGACACCCCGAGGGCCGCGGCGCACAGCAACACGGCGGCGCCGGTGATCGTCTCGGCGACCCCGCCGAAATCGGTGCCGGCGCTGACGCCGACGGCGACGGCCATGATGACGAGGCCGACGGCGGCGTCACGGCCGGCACGCCACCGGAAAAGCGAGTAGGCGAGCACCAGCACGACCCACCCGCTGTACAGCACCATCGGCTCGGTACCCGCGACGAACGCGGCCACATCCAGCGCCGCGAACGTGCCGAAGGCGAACGCCACCGACGGCAGCGGATGGGTCCGCCGGAACAGGACCGCGACCGCCAGTCCGCATCCGAAGACGACCGCGACCGGCCGCCATGCCAGATCACGGCGCAGGACCGTCTCCAGCACGACCCCGGCCACCACGAGCGCCGCGTACACCCGGTCGCCCCGGCCGCGCGCCGGAGGGTTCCTCCCGGCCGGCTCGGCCCACAGCGACGTCACGGCGTCCCACACGACTGTCACAGTAGCGATCGCGCGGGGGCGGCGACACAGCCCGAGGAACAGTCCTCGACCTGGCCGATCGGCCGGCTCAGCCATGGCCACAGGACTCGTGTGCCGCGCGTCGGTCATCTCGACACTGGAGACCGTCCGGCTCTGATCGGCCACGCACCACAAGGAGACCATCGGTGGACAGGAATCGAGCACCAGACCTTCACGACACGAGAGTGGATGTGAAGGTAGCGCTCAGCGGCTTGTGGAGCTCCGTGCTCTTCGTGTTCGCGTATGTCGACATCTTCGGCTTCTTCCGGGCCGACGTGATCAACGGAGCACTCGCCGGCCGTGTGTCCGGCGCGGGTTTCGCGATCGACCAGACCTTCCTCGTCCTCACGACGATCTACATCGCGATCCCGAGCCTGATGGTCGTCGTCTCGCTCCTCGCCCGAGCGAAGATCAACAGAACGGCCAACATCGTCGCCGGCCTTCTCTACTTCTTCTCCATAGGTGTGACGATCGTCGGCGAGACCTGGATCTACTACATCCTCGGGAGCGTCGTCGAGATGACGCTCCTGCTCGCGATCGCGAGAACCGCCTGGACCTGGCCAAGGCACCCGTCCCATCGGCACTGACCGGCCGCACTGACCCGCCGCGGCCGTCCGGACCGCCGCGACCGGTACGCACCGCGGCCCCCGGTCGCCGAGCGCGGCCCGTGACGGGCCGCGCTCTCGCGCCGGTGAAGGGTCAGGCGTCCTTGGCCGCGGGCTTGCGCGGCGCGTCCACGCCGGCCTCCTTGCGCTGCGCCGCGGTGATGGGGGTGGGTGCGGCGGTCAGCGGGTCGAAGCCGGAGGCGGTCTTGGGGAAGGCGATGACGTCGCGGATCGACTCGCCGCCGGCGAGCAGCATGCAGACGCGGTCCCAGCCGTAGGCGATGCCGCCGTGCGGCGGCGGGCCGTACTTGAAGGCCTCGAGCAGGAAGCCGAACTTGCTCTCGGCCTCCTCCTTGGAGATGCCGAGCACGTCGAACACCCGCTGCTGCATCTCGGCCCGGTGGATACGGATGGACCCGCCGCCGATCTCCATGCCGTTGCAGACCATGTCGTAGGCGTACGCCAGGGCCTCCCCCGGGTCGTCCTGGAACGTGTCGGCCCACTCGGGCTTCGGACCGGTGAACGGGTGGTGCACGGCCGTCCAGCCGGTCTGCCGGCCCGACTCGTCGAGCACCGGCTCGAACATGGGTGCGTCCACCACCCACAGGAAGCTCCAGGCCGACTCGTCGATCAGCCCGCAGCGCCGGCCGATCTCCAGCCGGGCCGCGCCGAGCAGGTCGCGCGCGGGGTTCGGGTGGCCGGCGGCGAAGAACACCGCGTCTCCCTCGGCGGCCCCCACAGCGGCGGCCAGCCCCGCGCGCTCGGTCTCCGACAGGTTCTTGGCGACCGGGCCGCCGAGCTCGCCGCCGGGCTGCACCAGGACGTACGCGAGGCCCCGCGCGCCGCGGGACTTGGCCCACTCCTGCCAGCCGTCGAGCTCCTTGCGGGTCTGCGACGCGCCACCCGGCATGACCACGGCCCCGACGTACGGCGCCTGGAACACCCGGAAGGTCGTCTCGGCGAAGTACGACGTCATGTCCACGAGCTCGCAGCCGAACCGCAGGTCCGGCTTGTCGGAGCCGTAGCGGTCCATCGCCTCGCGGTAGGTCAGTCGCGGCAGCGGCGACGGCAGCTCGTACCCCGCCGTCTCCCGCCACAGGCGGCCGATCAGCGCCTCGCCGAGCGCCATGACGTCCTCCTGGTCGGCGAAGGACATCTCGACGTCGATCTGGGTGAACTCCGGCTGCCGGTCGGCGCGCAGGTCCTCGTCGCGGAAGCAGCGCGCGAGCTGGTAGTAGCGCTCCAGGCCGGCCACCATCAGCAGCTGCTTGAACAGCTGCGGCGACTGCGGCAGCGCGTACCAGCTGCCGGGCTGCAGGCGGACCGGCACGAGGAAGTCGCGCGCGCCTTCGGGGGTGGAGCGGGTGAGGTCGGGGGTCTCGACGTACAGGAAGCCGTGCTCGCGCATCACCTCGTGCGCGAGGTAGGTGGCGGTGGAGCGGATCCGCAGCGCCTCGGCGACCTGGCGGCGCCGGATGTCGAGGTAGCGGTACTTCAGCCGCGCCTCCTCCGACACCCCGGTGGTCCCCTCGATGGGGAACGGCAGCGGCGCCGACTCGCTCAGCACCTCGACCTCCGAGGCCACGACCTCGATGTCGCCGGTCGGCAGGTCGGGGTTCTCGTTGCCCTCGGGACGCAGGCGGACCTCTCCGGCGATCCTGACGCAGTACTCCGAGCGGAGGTCGTGCGCGTGGTCCTCCTCGCGGAACACCACCTGCGCCGAGCCGGACGCGTCGCGCAGGTCGATGAAGACGACGCCGCCGTGGTCGCGGCGGCGTGCCACCCAGCCGGCCAGAGTGACACTCTGGCCGGCGTGTTCCCTGCGCAGCGATCCGGCGGTGTGCGTGCGGATCATGTGGTCAGCTTCTCCTTCAGCTCCGTGACGATGTCCGCCAGTGGCACGGCGGTCTGCTCCCCGCTCGCCAGGTCCTTGACCTGCGCGGCGCCGGCGGCGAGGTCGCGCTCGCCGAGGATCACCGCGTACGCGGCCCCCGACCGGTCCGCGCCTTTCATGGCCCCTTTGAGCCCTTTGCCGTCGAAGGCCATGTCGGCGGCGACTCCCGCCGACCTCAGCTCGTCGACCAGCGTGACCATGCGCCTCGCGGCATCCTCGCCGAGCGGCACGCCGAACACCGCGACCCTCGCGGGCTCGTGCGCGGCCAGGCCCTCGGCCTCGACGGCCATGACGATGCGGTCGACCCCCACGGCGAACCCGATGCCGGGGAGCGGCGGGCCGCCGATGTCCTCCGACAGGCCGTCGTACCGGCCGCCGCCGCCGATGCCGGACTGCGCGCCGAGCAGGGGGTGGTCGAACTCGTAGGTGGTGCGGGAGTAGTAGTCGAGGCCGCGCACCAGGCGCGGAGTGTCCTCCCAGGGGACGCCGAGGTCCTCCAGCAGCGACCTGACGCGGTCGTGGTGGGCCTTGCAGGACGCGCACAGGTGGTCGGTGATCAGCGGCGCGTTCTCCACCTGGGCCCGCACCTCGGGCCGCTTGTCGTCCAGGACCCGCAGCGGGTTGATCTCGACGCGCCGCAGGGTGGCCTCGTCGAGGTCGAGGCCGCGCAGGAACTCCTGCAGCGCGGCGCGGTAGGCCGGACGGCACTGGGTGCAGCCGAGGGTGTTGAGCAGCAGCCTGACCTGGGTGAGGCCGAGCGAGCGGTAGCCGCGCCAGGCGATGGCGATGGTCTCGGCGTCCACCGCGGGGTCCTCGGTGCCGATGGCCTCCAGGTCGAACTGCTGGAGCTGGCGGTACCTGCCGGCCTGGGGCCGCTCGTAGCGGAACGCCGGGCCCATGGTCCACAGCTTCACCGGCAGCCGGCCGTTGTGCAGCCCGTGCTCCAGCGTGGAGCGCATGACCCCGGCGGTGAACTCCGGCCGCAGCGTGACCGAGCGGCCGCCGCGGTCGGCGAAGGTGTACATCTCCTTGGTCACCACGTCGGTCGACTCGCCGACGCCGCGCGCGAAAAGCTCGGTGTCCTCGAACACCGGCACCTCGATGTAGGCGTATCCGGCCAGGACCGCCGCCTCGGAGAACGCCGCGCGCACCGCGACGAACGTCGCCGAGCGCGGCGGGAAATATTCTGGTACGCCTTTCGGCGCCTGAAAGCTCATCACAGTCCCCTGGTTGGGCCCGCGAACGGCGCCGCCTCGGCGAGGTACGGGTTGGTGGCGCGCTCACGGCCGATCGTCGTGTGTGGTCCGTGACCGGGCAGCACCGTGGTGGTGTCCGGCAGGGACAGACATACCCTGCCGAGACTGCGGATGATGGTGGCGTAGTCGCCGCCCGGCAGGTCGCTGCGGCCGATGGAGCCGGAGAACAGCAGGTCGCCGGAGAACATCACCTGTTCCGCGTCGAGCCTGAAGGTCACCGACCCCCTGGTATGGCCGGGTGCGTGGTCGACGATCAGCTCCAGCCCCGCGATGTCGAGGACCGCGCCGTCGGACAGCTCGCGCACGTCGTCGGGCTCGGTGAACTCCAGGCCGCCGAAGACCTCCGCCGTGAGCGAGATGCCCTTGGCCGGATCGGACAGCAGCTCGCGGTCGTCCGGATGAATGTATGCAGGAATGTTTCTCGCGCCGCAGACCGGGGCGACCGACCACATGTGGTCGAGGTGGCCGTGGGTCACGAGCACGGCGACCGGCTTCAGCCGGTGCTCGCGCAGCTTGTCCTCAAGACCGCGTACGGCGTCCTGACCAGGGTCGACGATCACGCACTCCTCGCCCGCGGCGGGAGCGACGACATAGCAGTTGGCCTGGAAAGAGCCTGCGGGAAAGCCGTCGATGAGCACGGAAGCGGTCCTCGTTGTGATCGTTCTCGTCAAGGAAAGCGGATGGGAATGTAACCGAAGGGTACCGGTGCGGGTCGCCGGGCTGCGAACCATCGCCCGTGGGCCGATACGATTCGCCCACTCCATAAAGGTGGCGGTCGTCCAGTCAGACGACCAAACGCGATCAACTCGGACAGTCGGGAGGACACAGCGGTGGCGACCGGCAAGGACCGTCAGAAGCAGCTCGCGCGAGAGCATCACGTACGGCAGATGCAACGACGCGCCGAACGTGAGGCCCGCAGGAAGCAGGTGGCGATCATCGGCACCAGCGTGGGAGTCCTCGTGGTCGTGGGGGGGATCTTCGCGGCCGTCGCGATCGTCGGCGGGAGCAAGACCCCGTCGGCCGCGGCGTCCCCGGCCACCTCCGCGCCGGCGGAGGCCAGTTCCGCGCCGCCGTCCGCGGCGCCGGGCCCGAAGGCGTTCGACCCGGCGACCGGCACCTGCGACTACGTGGCCGACAGCCGCGGCGGCCCGGTGAAGGACGTCGGCAAGCCGCCGGCCAAGCCGGCCGGGTCCCCCAAGACCATGACCTTCGACACCAACCACGGCGACATCGTGGTGAAGCTCGCCACGGACAAGGCGCCCTGCACGGTCAACGCGATGGCGTACCTGGCGAAGAAGAAGTACTTCGACGGCTCCAAGTGCCACCGCATGGGGCCGGACGCGTTCCCGATGCTCCAGTGCGGCGACCCGCTGGCCAAGGCCGACGGGAAGGGCCAGACCGACGGTCAGGGCGGTCCCGGTTTCCGGTACGCCGAGGAGAACCTCGAAGGCGCCAAGTACACGCGCGGCGTGATCGCGATGGCCAAGGCGCAGGAGGCCGGGACCACCGGCAGCCAGTTCTTCATCGTGCTCGGCGACCTCCAGCTCCCTCCGCAGTACACCGTGCTGGGTACGGTCACCAAGGGGCTCGACATTCTGGACAATGTTCGTAAGAAGGGCGTAATGGAAGGTGGTATGGGGGACGGCACCGGAGCGCCCAAGGATCCCGTGGAACTCAAACACGTGACAATCTCTGGCTAGGGCTGACGTAATACCACCAAGGACGCGTAGCGTCCTGGAAAGCTGATTCGAGTGCGGGAGGACACGGTGAGCACCGACCCGTGGGGCCGGGTAGACGACGACGGCACCGTCTACGTTCGTACGGCTGAGGGAGAGCGGGCCGTCGGGTCCTGGCAGGCCGGTGAGCCGGAAGAGGCGCTTGCCTACTTCCATCGCAAATACGACGAGCTGGCCACTCAGGTGGAGCTGCTGGAACAGCGCGTCCGCGGCACCGACCTGCCGCCCGCGCAGGCCGAGGCGACGATCGTCAAGCTGCGCGACTCCATCGCCGAGGCGCACGCCGTGGGTGACCTCGCGGCGCTGACGGCCCGCCTGGAGGCCCTCACCGATCTGGTGGGCAAGCGCCGCGAGGAGATGCGGGCCGCGCGGGACCAGGCCCGCGCCGCCTCGCGGGAGATCAAGGAACGCATCGTCACCGAGGCCGAGCGCATCGCCGAGGACACCACCCACTGGAAGTCCGGCGGCGAGCGGCTGCGGCAGCTCGTCGACGAGTGGAAGGCCGCCGAGCGCATCGACCGGGTGACCGAGGCCGCCCTGTGGAAGCGCCTGTCGGCGGCGCGCACCTCGTTCGCCAAGCGGCGCAAGTCCTACTTCGCCGGCCTGGACGAGCAGCGCGAGTCGGTGCGCGGCCAGAAGGAGCGCATCGTCGCCGAGGCCGAGGCACTGGCCTCCTCGACCGACTGGGGTGAGACGGCGGCGGCGTACCGCGAGCTGATGCGTCAGTGGAAGAGCGCGGGCCGCGCCTCACGTGAGGCCGAGGACGAGCTGTGGGGCCGGTTCAAGGCCGCGCAGGACCAGTTCTTCCAGGCCCGCTCGACGGTGTTCGCCGAGCGCGACGCCTCACTGCGCGAGAACGCCGAGGCCAAGGAGGCCATCCTGGCCGACGCCGAGCGCATCCTGCCGGTCACCGACGCACGGGCCGCCAGAGCGGCGCTGCGCGCGGTGCTGGAGCGCTGGGAGGCGGTCGGCCCCGTGCCACGCGAGTCCCGTGACAAGCTGGAAGGCGGCCTGCGGCGCATCGACGAGGCGGTACGCAAGGCCGAGGAAGCCGAGTGGAAGCGCTCCAACCCCGAGGCCCGTGCCCGCGCGCAGACCACCGTCGACCAGCTGCGCAAGTCCATCGACCAGCTTGAGAGCCGCCTGGTCAA
This sequence comes from Sphaerisporangium rubeum, assembly GCF_014207705.1. Classification (NCBI taxonomy): domain Bacteria; kingdom Bacillati; phylum Actinomycetota; class Actinomycetes; order Streptosporangiales; family Streptosporangiaceae; genus Sphaerisporangium; species Sphaerisporangium rubeum. The sequence continues at coordinate 3,302,712 of NZ_JACHIU010000001.1, read as the reverse complement.
GGCCCGGGACGCCGGCCGCGACAAGGACGTCAAGGAGGCCGAGGAGGCCATCGCGGCCCGCCGCTCCTGGCTCGAAGAGGCCGAACGCACCCTCGCCGAGTTCTCCTGACCCCTGCCACCGGCACGGCCCACACCGTGCCGGCCCGGCCCCCTGCCCCCCGCCGAGGAGACTCCGCCTCGCGCGGTGTCGTTCGCGGACGCCTGGCCGAAACCGGTGATGGGGCGAGCCGAAGCGTGCACATAGGTGGGCCGCCGTAGTCCGGCGCCGGACTCGCCGCACAACGTCCCACCGCGTCGACACCGGACCAAGCCCGGCAAAGGTGCGGGGAGACGAGCCGGCCGGTCGCCGGTCATACGAGTGTCGACCAAACCTTTCCCTGGCTCTCGGTCGGCCTGTGACCCCCGTGGGCCCTGGGTTGACGGCTCCTCTCCGGGAGCACGGTCCGCGCCGAGAAGAGTGCGTCCCACCAGTTACGCGTGGCCGCCGACCGGCTCGGGGAGGCTGGGACGGTCGATGTCCAGACAGTGGGGGCCCTTTGAGGAGAGCCCGCCTTCCGTGGTGTCGTACGCGGACGCCTGACCGGAGCCGGTTGATGGGGCGAGTCGACGCGCTGCACATGGGTGGGCCGCCGTAGTTCGGCGCCGGATTCGCCGCACAACGTCCCACCGCGTCGGCGCCGGACAAAGACCACCAAGGGACGGGGAGACCAATCGGCCGGTATCGGTGACCCACCTCGACGAACGACTCCTTGCGGGTGAGACGAGAGATGCGGTGGTCGTGTGCCTGTGTGTGGAGGGGAGACAGTTGGTCAGGCGGTAGACGTCGTACGCACCCGGGATATCCCCACCACCCTCAAGACCAAAGGCCAGCCCGTCACACGGTAGACCTCACACACACCCGGGATATCGCGCACGACCCGCAGAACCGGAGGTCAGTTGGTCACGCGGTAGACGTCGTAGACGCCGGGGATGTTGCGTACGGCCTTCAGGACGTGGCCGAGGTGTTTCGGGTCACCCATCTCGAAGGTGAACTTGCTGACGGCGGTGCGGTCACGTGCGGTGGTCACCGAGGCCGACAAGATGTTGACGTGCTGGTCGGACAGCGTGCGGGTCACGTCGGACAGCAGGCGGGGGCGGTCGAGGGCCTCGACCTGGATGGCGACGAGGAACACCGAGTCGTCGCTCGGCGACCAGGTGACCTCGACCAGGCGGTCGGGTTCGGTGCGTAGTTGCTCGATGTTGGGGCAGTTGTCGCGGTGTACCGACACGCCGTGGCCGCGGGTGACGAAACCGACGATGGCGTCTCCCGGGACGGGGGTGCAGCAGCGGGACAGGCGCACCCACACGTCGGAGTCGCCGGCGACGATCACGCCGGCGTTGGTGCCGCTGCGGGGGCGGCCGCGCAGGCGGGTGGGGACGGCGGCCTCGGCGATGTCCTCCTCGGCGCCTTCGACGCCGCCGAGTGACTGCACGAGCTTCTCGACGACCGACTGAGCCCCTGTGTGGCCCTCTCCGACGGCCGCGTACAGCGCCGAGACGTCGGGGTAGCGCAGGTCCCTGGCGAGCGCCAGGAGGCTCTCTCCGGACATCAGGCGCTGCAACGGCAGGCCCTGCTTGCGCATGGCGCGGCCGATGGCCTCCTTGCCGGCCTCGATCGCGGTCTCGCGGCGCTCCTTGGAGAACCACTGCCGGATCTTGTTGCGGGCCCGGCCGCTCTTGACGAACTTCAGCCAGTCGCGGGACGGCCCGGCGTCCGGCGACTTGGACGTGAAGATCTCGACCGCGTCGCCGTTGCTCAGCCGCGACTCCAGCGGCACCAGGCGGCCGTTCACGCGCGCGCCGATGCACCGGTGGCCGACCTCGGTGTGCACGGCGTAGGCGAAGTCGACCGGTGTGGCGCCTTCCGGCAGTGCGATCACCTGGCCGCGCGGGGTGAAGACGAAGACCTCCGACACCGAGAGGTCGAACCGCAGCGACTCCAGGAACTCCCCCGGGTCGGACGTCTCCTTCTGCCAGTCGAGGAGCTGGCGCAGCCACGCCATGTCGCCGGCGGCCTTCATGCGCGCGCCGGCCGGGCCGCTGGCCCCCATCTCCTCTTTGTACTTCCAGTGCGCGGCGACGCCGTACTCGGCGCGGTGGTGCATGGCGCGGGTGCGGATCTGCAGCTCGACCGGCTTGCCCTCGGGTCCGATGACCGTGGTGTGCAGCGACTGGTACATGTTGAACTTCGGCATCGCGATGTAGTCCTTGAACCGGCCGGGGACCGGGTTCCACCGCGCGTGGATGGTGCCGAGTGCCGCGTAGCAGTCGCGGACCGTGTCGACCAGCACCCTGATGCCGACCAGGTCGTAGATGTCGTCGAACGCGACCTCGCGCGCGATCATCTTCTGGTAGATCGAGTAGTAGTGCTTGGGACGGCCCTTCACCGCGGCCCTGATCTTGGCCTCGCGCAGGTCGGCGGCGACCTTCTCGATGACCTCCTGCAGGAACAGGTCGCGGCGTGGGGCGCGCTCGGACACCATGCGCGCGATCTCGTCGTACCGCTTGGGGTAGAGCATGCCGAACGCGAGGTCCTCGAGCTCCCACTTGATGGTGTTCATGCCGAGCCGGTGGGCCAGCGGCGCGAAGATCTCCAGCGTCTCACGGGCCTTCTGCTCCTGCTTGTGCCGCGGCAGGTAGCGCAGGGTGCGCATGTTGTGCAGCCGGTCGGCGAGCTTGATGACCAGCACCCGGATGTCGCGGGACATCGCGACGACCATCTTGCGCACGGTCTCGGCCTGCGCGGCGTCACCGAACTTGACCTTGTCCAGCTTGGTGACGCCGTCGACCAGCAGCGCGATGTTGTCGCCGAAGTCCTTGCCGAGCTCGTCCAGGCCGTAGGCGGTGTCCTCGACGGTGTCGTGGAGCAGTGCGGCGCACAGCGTCTCGTCGTCGGTGCCGAGCTCGGCGAGGATGGTGGCGACCGCGAGGGGATGGGTGATGTAGGGGTCGCCGCTCTTGCGCTTCTGGTCGCGGTGGTGGAAGGCCGCGACGTCGTAGGCCCGCTCGATCAGCCGTAGGTCCGCCTTCGGGTGTGTGGCACGGACCGTCTTGAACAGTGGTTCCAGAACCGGATTCATCGCGCCACCCCACTGGCCCCCGAACCGGGACAACCTGCGGCGTACGGCAGGCGCCGGTTTCTCCTCCGTGCTCGCGGACATGGCCGTACCCGCGTCGCCCGCCGGCGTGGAAACCGGCTCTGGGGTGTCGGCCACGCCGGGAACGGTCATGTCACGGGGCACTCAGACTCCCTCACGTCGAGTCCAGATGCCCCAGTGTATCCACGCCGGAGATACCGGACTTCCGTGCGGGGACCCGTTCAGAGGGCCACAAGCGCGCGCAGGGCCGGATGGCCGAGCCGCTCGCGGCCCTTCAGGAAGCTCAGCTCCATCAGCATGGACACCCCGACCACCTCGGCGCCGGCCCGGCCGACCAGCTCGACGGCCGCCGCGGCGGTGCCGCCGGTGGCGAGCACGTCGTCCACGATCAGCACGCGGTCACCGGGCTCGAAGGCGTCGCGGTGGACCTCGATGACGGCGGAGCCGTACTCCAGGTCGTAGGAGGCCTCCAGCGTCTGCGCCGGCAGCTTGCCCTTCTTGCGCACCGGGACGAACCCCGCGCCGGCCCGCAGGGCCACCGGAGCGGCCAGGATGAAGCCGCGGGCCTCGATGCCGACGACCTTGTCGACGTCCAGTCCGTCGGCCAGGGCCTCCACCACGGCGGTGAACGCCACGTGGTCGGCGAGCAGCGGTGTGATGTCCTTGAACACGATGCCGGGCTTGGGGTAGTCCGACACGTCGCGGATCCGGGAGAGGATCAGGTCGGAGAGGTCCTGCATGAAGGTTCCCTTCCTGCACCGCGAAGCGCCCCCGCGATCCGCACGGATCACGAGGGCGCCGCGGGTGACTTCGGCTAGCGCTTCTTCCGTTTGGCCGTGGCGACCGTACCGCCCCCGGCCTTGGCGGAGGAAGTGGCGGCGGCCGGGACCGCGCCCTTGACGAGGGCGTCCTTGACGGCGCCGCGGCGCTGCGCCTGGAGCCGCTTGGCGAGGGCCGTCCACTTGGGCTCCCGCTCCTTGAGCAGGACCAGCAGCGGTGTCGCGACGCACAGCGAGGAGTAGGTGCCGACGAGCATGCCGACGAACAGCGCGAGCGCCAGGTCCTTCAGCGTGCCGGCGCCGAGCAGCGTGGTGCCGATGAACAGGATCGCGGCCACCGGGAGGATGGCGACCAGTGTGGTGTTCAGCGACCGGATCAGCGTGTGGTTGAGCGCGTTGTTGGCGGCCTCCGTGTAGGTCATCTTGGAGGCCGTGCCGAGCTTGGCCGTGACCTCCTTGATCATGTCGAACACCACGACCGCGTCGTACAACGAGTATCCGAGGATCGTCAGGAAGCCCAGCATCGTCGCCGGGGTGACCTCGAAGCCCGACCAGGCGTACACGCCGGCGGTGATGACCAGGTCGTGGAGCAGTGCGACGACCGCGGCCATCGCCATCTTCCACTCGAAGGCCATCGTGAGGTACAGGATGATCGCGATCATGAACACGATCAGGCCGATGACGGCCTTGTTGAGCACCTCACCACCCCAGGTGGCGCCGATGATCTGCTTGCTGATCTGGTTGCCGGGGATGCCGAACTCCGACGAGACGGTGTTCTGCACCCGGGTCACCTCGGCGGCCGGCATGGTCTCGGTGGTGACCCGCCAGCGCGGACCGGCCTCCTGCACGATGACCTGGTGGACGCCGGCCTCCTCGAACGTCGACCGCACTTCCTGGATGCTGGACGACGGGGGCTTGGTGAAGCTGAAGACCGAGCCGCCCTTGAACTCGACTCCGAGGTTGAGGCCCTGGATGAGCAGGCCGAGCACCGAGACCAGCAGCAACGCGCCGGACAGGATGGACCACAGCTTGTACCGGCCGACGAAGTCGATGTCGACCTCGCCGCGGTACAGGCGGCGTCCGAGTCTACCGATGGCCGACATCAGCCCTCCTGTGTGACGGTCGTGGGGGCGGTGACGGGGACGTGCTGGCTCATGCGCTCGGAGTCCAGGCCGGAGAGCTTGTGTCCCTTGGCGAAGAACTTGAGGCGGGCGAGCATGGCGACGAACGGCTTGGTGAACAGGAACACCACCGCGATGTCGATCAGCGTCGTGAGCCCCATGGCGAACGCGAAGCCGGCGACGCCGCCGACGGCCAGGAAGTACAGCACGACGGCCGCGATGAACATGACCGCGTCGGCGATCAAAATCGTGCGGCGCGCGCGCACCCAGGCCACCTCGACGGCGACCCGCAGCGAGCGCCTGCCTTCCTTCATCTCGTCACGTATGCGTTCGAAGTAGACGATGAAGGAGTCGGCCGTGATGCCGATCGACACCACCAGGCCGATGATGTGCGGCAGCGACAGGCGGAAGCCGGCGTTGTGGCCGAGGATGACGACCGACGCGTAGGTCAGGACGGTGGCCACCACGAGGCTCGCCACCGCGACCAGGCCGAGCCCGCGGTAGTACAGCAGACAGTAGAGAACCACCAGCGCGAGGCCGAACGCGCCGGCGAGCAGGCCGCCGCGCAGCTGGTCGGCGCCGAGCGTCGAGGAGACCTCCTCGATGGAGCTCTGCACGAACTTCAGCGGCAGCGCGCCGTACTTGAGCTGGTCGGCGAGGTCGGTCGCCGTCACCTGGGTGAAGCTGCCGGAGATGCGCGCCTGACCGCCGGGGATGGCCTCCTCGATGCGCGGCGAGGAGATGACCAGGCCGTCCAGCACCATCGCGAGCTGGTTGCGCGGCTCGGGCTGGCTGGTGATCGCACCGGTGATCTGCGAGAACTGGCTGGCACCCTTGCTCTTGAACGTGACCTGGACGATCCACTCACCGGTGGTCGGGTCCACGCCGGCGCTGGCCCCGGACACCTCGGTGCCCTTGACGGCGGCCTTGTCGAGGACGTACTTGGCGGTGCGGTCCTGGCTGCACGCGACGAACTGCTTGTCGGGGTCGTCCTGCACGCCTTGGCCGATGTCCTTCTTGGTGCAGTCCAGGGTGCGGAACTGCGCGAGGACGGCCGGGTCGACTCCGGAGGTGTCGACGCCGGCGAGCGGGTCCTGCTCGGCGGGCGGCGGCTCGCTCGCCGGCGCGCTCGGCGCCGGGGTCGCCTTGGCGGACGGCGCGGCCGAGGCGGACGCCGACGGGGTGGCGCCGGGGCTCGGCGCGGTCAGCGCCGACGACAGCGCGCGGCCCGCGGGGGTGCCGCTCGGCGCGGGCTTGGCCGTCGAGGACGGCGCGGGCTTGGCGGTGGAGGACGGCTCCGGCGTGCCCGAGGCACCCGGCGTGGCGGGGGCGGTCGGCATCTTGCCCGGCACGGCGTTGGCCGGGGCCCACGCGAGCACCTGGCGGAAACGCAGCTCGGCGGTGGTGCCGACCTTCTTGACGACCTCCTCCTGGCCCGCTCCCGGCACGGAGATGACGATGTTGTCACCCGACTTGGCGACCTCGGCGTCGGAGATGCCGGTGCCGTTCACCCGGTCGCGGATGATGTTGACGGCCAGGTCGAGACTCTCCTGCGTGGGAGTCTTGCCGTCCTGGGTGACCGGGGAGAGCGTCACGGTCGTGCCGCCGGCCAGGTCGAGGCCGTACTTGGGGGTGAGCGCCTTCTGCAGGAACATCGCCGCGCCCATGGCGAGGATGAGCGCCAGCAGCGCCAGGAGTGTGCGTCCCGGCCTGCTTTGGCTACTGGTCGATCGGGCCACTGGTGGTCAGTTCTTTCGTCAAGGGGTTTGCGATGAGCCTAATCAGGACTTCTTGTCGGCCGAACCTTCGTTCGCGCCGTGGTCGGCCTCCTTGATGGGGTCGCCGATCGGGTCGCCGGCCACGGTGTCCTGTACACCGTCACCATTGTCCACCGTCTCCTCCTCGACCGGCGTCACCACGCGGCCGATGGCACCCTTGATCCAGAGGGTCTCCACACCGGGAGCGATCTCCAGGACCAGGTCGTCGTCCTGGAGCGCGACCACCGTGGCGAACAGACCGGTCGTGGTCATGACGCGCGTGCCCGGCACCAGGCTGTTCTGCATCTGGAGCTGCTCCTGCTGCCGCTTGCGCTGCGGGCGGATGAGCAGGAAGTAGAAGACCACGACCAACAAGATCAGTGGCAAGAAAGATCCAAGGCCCTGCACGGGGGCTTCCTTCCGGTTAATGAACTGACCGGCCTGCGACCGGAGGTCTGGCGGCGGACGGCACGAGCGCCGAGCGTCTCAGCGTACACATGCAGCCAAGCCACGGAGTTTAGGCGAGCTTGTCAAAGCCCGGCAACGACCCCACGAACCGGCACACGGGAAAGTTCCCGTTGTCACCGATCTGTGACCGGCCCATACGGTTGATTTGAAAGTTTCAGTTCGAGCCCCTCCACCAGCACACGTACCCACTGTGAGACGGATCTCTCGCCGCTCTCCCGGATTTCACCGCCCCCTGTGTCCTCTTGTGCAACGAAGGTCCCGAGGGCCGCTGTAAACCCGCCTGTCAGGAAACGGCCGCTTCAGGAAGCCGTGCCGCCGAACAGGGTCGGCGCGGCGCCGAAGGCGTCGGGAGGCGGGGTGAGGCCCAGGTGGGCCCACGCGGCCGCGGTGGCGACCCTGCCGCGTGGCGTGCGGGCCAGCAGGCCCTGGCGCACCAGGAACGGCTCGGCGACCACCTCGACGGTCTCGGGTTCCTCGCCGACGGCGACCGCGAGGGTGGACAGGCCGACCGGGCCGCCGCCGAACTTGCGCAGCAGCGCGCCGAGGACCGCGCGGTCGAGGCGGTCCAGGCCCTCGCCGTCCACCTCGTACAGGTCGAGCGCGGCGGAGGCGACCTCGCGGGTGATGACGCCGCCGGTGCGGACCTCGGCGAAGTCGCGGACGCGGCGCAGCAGGCGGTTGGCGATGCGCGGCGTGCCGCGGGAGCGGCGCGCGATCTCGGTGGCGCCTTCGGGGGGAAGGTCGAGCGACAGCAGGCGCGCGGAGCGGTGCAGCACCTGCTCCAGCTCCTCGGCCTCGTAGAAGTCCATGTGCGCGACGAAACCGAAGCGGTCGCGCAGCGGCGCCGGCAGCAGGCCCGCACGTGTGGTGGCGCCGACCAGCGTGAACGGCGCGATCTCCAGAGGGATCGCGGTGGCCCCCGGGCCCTTGCCGACCACGATGTCGACCCGGAAGTCCTCCATGGCGAGGTACAGCATCTCCTCGGCGGGCCGGGCCATGCGGTGGATCTCGTCCACGAACAGCACCTCGCCCTCCGACAACGTGGACAGGATCGCCGCGAGATCGCCGGCTCGTTCGAGCGCGGGACCCGAGGTCAGCCGCAACGGCGCGCCGAGCTCGGCTGCGATGATCATGGCGAGGGTGGTCTTGCCGAGCCCCGGCGCGCCGCTCATCAGCACGTGGTCCGGCGACCGCTCCCGCCGCACCGCGCTCTCCAGCACCAGCGACAACTGTTCGCGCACCCGCCCCTGCCCGATGAACTCGGCGAGCCGCTTCGGCCGCAGCGCCGACTCGATCGCCTGCTCGTCCCCCTCGGCGTCCGGCGACACCAGGTCGCGTCCCAGGCTCATCGCTCCCCTATCTCACGCTCAGGGCCCGCAACGCGGACTTCAGCAGGACGGCCACGGCGGGGACGCGGCCCTCGGCGGTGGCGGCGTCGGCCTCGGCGGAGACGACGGCGACGGCCTCGTCGGCGTCCCTGGCCGAGTAGCCGAGGCCGACGAGGGCCGCGTGGACCTGGTCGCGCCACAGAGCGGGGCCGGGACGGCCGTTCAGCGCGGCGTCGACGGACTCCGCCGGTGTGCCGAGTTTGTCCTTCAGCTCCAGGATGATGCGCTGCGCGCCTTTCTGGCCGATGCCGGGGACCATGGTGAGGGTCTTGACGTCGGCGCTCGCCACGGCGACCCGCAGAGCGTTCGGGGAGTGCACGGCGAGCATGGCCAGCGCGAGCCTCGGGCCGACACCTGAGGCGGTCTGCAGCATCTCGAAGACCAGGCGCTCGTCGTCGGAGGCGAAGCCGTACAACGTCAGCGACTCCTCGCGGACCACCAGGGACGTGGACAGGCGGCCCTGCTCGCCCACCCGGAGCCCGGCGAGGGTGCCGGGTGCGCAGTGCACCAGGACGCCGACGCCGCCGACCTCCACCACCGCCGAGTCCGGCCCGAGTGCCGCCACCCGGCCCGCGACGGACGCGATCATCCGGTCACCTCTTCCCCGGTCTCGTCGGTGGATCCGTGGATCTGGCCGGTCTCGTCGCCGTGGGCCGCGCCGATCCGCGGGACGGGGCCGCCGCCGCGTGAGCGCGCCTTGGCGATGGCCTCGGCGAGGCGGTTCTGGGGGCCCCCGCGCCAGATGTGGCAGATGGCGAGGGCCAGCGCGTCGGCCGCGTCGGCGGGTTTCGGCATGGCCGGCAGGCGCAGCAGGCGGGTCACCATGGCGCCGATCTGGGCCTTGTCGGCGTTGCCGTACCCGGTGATCGCGGCCTTGACCTCGGACGGCGTGTGCAGCGCCACGGGGAGCCCGCGGCGGGAGGCGCAGACGATGGCGACGGCGGACGCCTGAGCGGTGCCCATGACCGTGCGCAGGTTGCTCTGGCTGAAGACGCGCTCCACCGCGACGGCGTGGGGCCGCACATCGTCGAGCCAGCGCTCGATCTCGGCCTCGATGGCCACGAGCCGCGCGCCGATGTCGTGCCCCGCCGGTGTGCGCGCCACCCCGACCTTGACCAGGGTGAGCGGCGCGCCGGCCCGGCCCTCGACGGCGCCGAGGCCGCACCGTGTCAGCCCGGGATCGACCCCCATCACCCGCAGCTCCGGCAGCCGCACCAGCCCCGCCTCCCGCCTGCCGAACACCTGTTCGGCGCAAGACTGTACCCCTATCGGGGGTCCCGCGCACGCACCGCCTCCCGGTGCGGCACCGGATTTCCGTACGAAGCCGCAAGAAGCGGATCAGAAGTAGTCGAGCAGGTAGGGCTCGGCGGCGAACAGCGCCGCGAGGGTCTCGTCGGTCCGCGGGGTGCCGCCGGTCAGCAGGCCCGCGCGGCGCAGCGTGGCGACCGGCACGCCGGCGAACAGCGCGGACATGCCGTTGATCGTGAGGCGCGGCGCCGCGTGGCCCCCCGCGGGGACCCGGGTCGCGGAGGCGGCGCCCCCGGCGGCCGAGAGCAGCCAGGCGCCGGAGTTGGCGGGCCGCTCGGGGTCGTCCACCTCGACGACGGTCTCGGCGGTCACCGGGTCGGGGTAGCCGCGCGCGGCGACGGCGGCCGGCAGGTCGACGAGGCGGAACATCCACCGCGTGATCGTGACGTGCTCGTCCTTGCGCTCACGCAGCAGCCACAGCAGCGGGTCGGAGGGCTCGACGGTGGCGGTGACCGTGCGGGCCACCGAGGAGGAGGAGCCGACCAGCGACCACAGGGCCCGCGCGGTGGCCTCGGAGCCGGCGACGAGGTTGTCGACGTCCAGGTCACCGCCGTCCCAGCTGTACACGACGTAGCCGTCGTCGGCGAGGTAGCCGTACTCGGAGTCGTCGTCCAGCCAGTGACGTACCAGCCGTTCCTCCCACGCCAGCGGCCCCGACGCGCGGGCCGCACCGAGGACGCGGCCGAGCACCTTGCCGATCTCGGGAGCGTCGTCCGGGGTGATCCGGCGCAGCGGCGTACCCGGTTCCGAGCGGTCGCGCAGCAGCGTGCGCAGCGCCTCGGCCGGCAGCTTGACGCGGTACCGGCCACCGGCGTGCTCCCAGCCGAGACCGCGGTACAGCGGCGTGGTGGCCGGGTACAGCGCGGAGACGTGGTAGCCGAGGCCGGCGCACCGGTCGAGCAGCGCGCGCATCAGCGCGCGGCCGACCCCCCGGCCCCGGTCCTCAGGCGCCACCGTGATCCCCGCGATGCCCCCCATGGGGATCGGCCGGCCGTGCCACCACTGGACGAAGTCGTTGATCCTGCCCGCCCCCGTGAGGCGGGTGCCGTCGAACACGCCGAGGTAGCGGCCCTCGGCGAACAGTGGTGTGACCACGGTGCGCCACGACCTGACGTCGTCCCCCGACAACGGCCCGAACGCACGGGTCCTGCAGTCGAGCACGGCGCCGAGGTCGTCCTCGGTCAGGTCGCGAATCTCCACGACGGCACAACCTACGGGCCGCCACGAGGCCGGGTCCAGTGGTTTTCCCCTGGACCCGCAGGGTCCGTTCGGCTTGGCGAGGACCTCGGAACCGGCCCGGCGACGGTCCGCGGGGCCGGTCCGGCTCGGCGAAACGTCCTCACCGGCCGTGAAACCGGCCCGGTGACGGTGCGCCGGCCCGCGGGGTCAGTCGAGCTTGGCGAGGACGTCGTCGCTGACGTCGAAGTTGGCGTAGACGTTCTGCACGTCGTCGCTGTCCTCCAGCGCCTCGATGAGGCGGAACACCTTGCGTGCGGCGTCCTCGTCGAGCGGCACGCTCAGCGTCGGCAGGAAGCTGCTCTCGGCGGAGTCGTAGTCGATGCCGGCGTCCTGCAGGGCCTTGCGCACCGGCACCAGGTCGCCGGCCTCCGCGACCACCTCGAAGGACTCGCCGATGTCGTTGACCTCCTCGGCGCCGGCGTCGAGGACGGCCACCAGCACGTCGTCCTCACCGAGGTCGCCCTTGGGGACGATCACGACACCCTTGCGGTTGAACATGTACGACACCGAGCCGGGGTCGGCCATGGAGCCGCCGTTGCGGGTCATGGCGACGCGGACCTCGGAGGCGGCGCGGTTGCGGTTGTCGGTGAGGCACTCGATCAGCACCGCGACACCGCCGGGGGCGTACCCCTCGTACATGATCGTCTGCCAGTCGGACCCGCCGGCCTCCAGGCCGCCGCCGCGCTTGCGCGCACGCTCGATGTTCTCGACCGGCACGGAGCTCTTGCGGGCCTTCTGGATGGCGTCGTACAGCGTGGGGTTGCCGTCCGGGTCGGGTCCGCCGGTCCGGGCCGCCACTTCGATGTTCTTGATGAGCTTGGCGAAAAGCTTGCCGCGCTTGGCATCGAGCGCGGCCTTCTTGTGCTTCGTCGTCGCCCATTTGGAGTGGCCGGACATCGGCTAGTGCTCCCTCACCATCTCGACGAAATACGAATGGACCCGCGTGTCCCCCGTAAGCTCGGGGTGGAACGACGTCGCGAGCAGCGGTCCCTGCCGGACAGCGACGATCCTATCCCCCGGTTCGGCCACGCCCAGCACCTGAACACCCGAGCCGACCGATTCGACCCAGGGTGCACGGATGAAGACCGCGCGGATCTCGCCGCGCGCGGCGAAGTCGAGGGTGGCCTCGAAGGAGTCGACCTGCCGTCCGAAGGCGTTGCGGCGCACCACCATGTCGATGCCGCCGATGGTCCGCTGACCCTCGACGCCTCCCTCGATGCGGTCGGCCAGCATGATCATGCCGGCGCAGGACCCGAAGGTCGGCATGCCCGACTTGATGCGGATGCGCAGGGGTTCCAGCATCTCGAACGCCTCGGCGAGCTTCCACATGGTGGTCGACTCGCCACCCGGCACGACCAGCGCGTCCACGGCCTCCAGCTCCGCGGGCCTGCGGACGGCCACGGCGGTGGCGCCGGCGCGCTCAAGAGACCGCGCGTGTTCCCGCACATCGCCCTGCAGGGCGAGTACGCCGATGGTCGGCGCAGTCGTCACCGGTGTTCCTCTCGATCGCTGTCCCAGAAGGGTACGGCCAAGCCGCACCCGGCCCCAAACCGGTCAGGGCTGGTGTACCAGGCCCGGCATCCGGTCGGCGATCGCGAAGGTGCCGGCGACACTGACCGGCGCACCCGGCAGCCGCACGTACGGCACGGTCTTGAAGTACGCGGTGAGCGCGGCCGGGTCGATCTTGAGCAGGATGTAGCCGCGGCGGCGCAGATGGAACCGCAGGTGCGGGTTGCGCGCCAGCAGCCTGTCGCGTTCCCTGGTGCCGCCGTGCCCGTCGCCGCCGCTGGTCACGGACGTCACCGCGAGCTCGGTCCCGACCACCCGTGAGCCGGGGTCGTCGTAGTCGAGCGCCAGGTCCCCGGCCCAGTGGGAGTGCACGTCGCCGGTGAGCACCACCGCGTTGCGCACCCCGGCCTCCATCCAGCCCTGGGTGACGCGGGTGCGGGACCCGGAGTAGCCGTCCCAGGCGTCCTGCCGCACCACCTCGCCGTCGTCGTCGTCACCCCTGCCGCGGTGGCCGAAGAACACCTGCTGGCCGATGAGGTCCCAGCGGGCCCCCGAACCGCGGAAACCGTCGAGCAGCCACTTCTCCTGGTCGGCGCCGATGATCGTGCGGTCCTTGCCGTCGGCCGCGGGACACGTCTGGAAACCGGCGCCGCACAGCAGGGGATCGCGGTACTGGCGGGTGTCCAGCATGTGCAGCGTCAGCAGCTCCCCCCAGCGCACCCGCCGGTACAGCCTGATCCGGGGGCCGTCGGGCCGCGCCTCGGCGCGCAGCGGCATGTGCTCGTAGTAGGCGCGGAAGGCCGCCGCGCGGCGGCCGGAGGTCATCCTCCCCATCCAGTTGTTGGACAGCTCGTGGTCGTCCATCACCGACACCCACGGCGCCGCCGCGTGCGCCTCACGCAGGTCGGGGTCGGTCTTGTACAGCGCGTGCCTGCGGCGGTAGCCGGCGAGCGTGCGGCACTCGGGGCCCTCGTGGTCGCGGACGTTGCCGCCGGGAGGAGCGTGCTCGCCCTTGCCGTACTCGTAGATGTAGTCGCCGAGGTGGACGATCAGGTCGGGCCGCTCCTCGGCGGCGCGCGCGTACGCGGTGAAGTAGCCGTGCTGGTAGTTGGCGCACGAGGTGAGCGCGATCGTGACTGTGCCGACGGGGCTCCCCGGCGCGGGGGCCGTGCGTGCGTGGCCGACCGGCGACACGTAGGGGCCGGTCCTGAAGCGGTACCAGTACTCGCGGCCCGGTTCGAGGCCGGCGACCTCGGCGTGCACGCTGTGGGCCCAGTGGCGCACGGCCTCCTCGGTGCCGCGGCGCATCACCCGCGTGAACGAGGGGTCGGCGGCGACCTCCCACTCGACTTGCACCGCCGTGTCCGGCATGCCGCCGTAGCCGTCCGCCGCCATGGGAACGGGGGCGAGGCGGGTCCACAGCACGAAGCCGCCGGGGTCGGGGTCGCCGCTCGCGACGCCGAGGGTGAACGGATCGGCGGACGGCACACGCCGGGCCGGTATCCCCGACACCAGCCCGAGCACGAAGAACGATCGCCTGTCGATCACATCACGATCATCGACTACCTACCGCAAACCCCAGGTATAGCAACACCCAGCTCACTGAGGGTATTTACGGACGATAACCCCATGTTTTCGAGAATGCCGGGAATGTCCGGCAAGACCGGGCCGGGACCGCCGCACGCGGCGGTGCGTCACCGGCCCGGACGACGCCTCCGGTGACGCCGTGTCACCGGAGGTGCGTCGCCGGCGGCCAGGTCATCGGCGCCGGCTCACCGGCGGCCGGATCGTCGGCGGCCGGATCGTCGGCGGCCGGATCGTCGGCGATCGGCTCACCAGTCGTCGACTCACCGGCCGTCGGCTCACCGGCGGCCGGGTCGTCGGCCGTCGGATCACCGGCCGTCGGCTCACCGGCGGGGGATCACCAGCCGCGGGTCGCGAGTCGCTCAGTGTCGGGAAGCGTGGCGAGGTTGATGCCGACCATCGCCTCGCCGAGGCCGCGGGAGACCTTGGCGATGACGTCGGGGTCGTCGTGGAAGGTGGTGGCCTTCACGATGGCCGCCGCGCGCTTGGCCGGGTCGCCGGACTTGAAGATGCCGGAGCCCACGAACACACCTTCGGCGCCGAGCTGCATCATCATGGCGGCGTCCGCCGGGGTGGCGATGCCACCCGCCGTGAACAGCACCACCGGCAGCTTGCCGGCCTTGGCGACCTCGGCGACCAGCTCGTACGGCGCGCGCAGCTCCTTGGCGGCGGCGTACAGCTCGGCCTCGTCCAGCGCGGCGAGCCGCTTGATGTCGCCGCGGATCTGCCGCATGTGCCGGGTGGCCTCGACGACGTTGCCGGTGCCGGCCTCACCCTTGGAGCGGATCATCGCGGCACCCTCGGCGATGCGGCGCAGCGCCTCACCGAGGTTGGTGGCGCCGCACACGAACGGCACGGTGAAGGCCCATTTGTCGATGTGGTTGGCCTCGTCGGCCGGGGTGAGCACCTCGGACTCGTCGACGTAGTCGACGCCGATGGTCTGGAGCACCCTGGCCTCGACGAAGTGGCCGATGCGGGCCTTGGCCATGACCGGGATCGAGACGGCCTCGATGATGCCGTCGATCATGTCGGGGTCGCTCATGCGGGACACGCCGCCTTCGGCGCGGATGTCCGCGGGGACGCGCTCCAGCGCCATGACGGCGACCGCGCCGGCGTCCTCGGCGATCTTGGCTTGGTCCGGCGTGACGACGTCCATGATGACGCCGCCCTTCAGCATCTCCGCCATCCCGCGCTTCACGCGGGCCGTGCCGGTGACGGTGGCGTCGTTCACTTCGGGGGTGTGGCTGGACACAGGGCATACCTCGCGAGCACGACAACGGTTTCCGCTCACATGGTAGGCGGTCCCCCCTCCGCGCTTCGAACACCGGTACGGCGACACCGGACCCGGCCTTTGGCCATAACGGCGCGCCGCCGCGACCGACCGCACCGAGGAGAAGGGGTGGAGCACAGCTCACGGGCCGCGGCGACCGCTCAAGGGCCGCCGGGTCACCACCGCACCAGCGTGCGGGAGCCGATCCGCGACCGCTCAGGACCGCCTGGACACAACCGGACCGGCGTGCGGAAGTGAGACCCGATCCGGCGTGTCAGGGCCGCCGGGTCAGGGCTGCACCGGCTTCGGTGCGGCGAGCACGACCCAGACCTGGCCGCGGCTGAAGGTCATCGGCTCCCCCGCCGTGGTGGTGAACGTCGTGCCGGCCTTCTCCGAGGCGCGCGACCACTTGGCGTTGAACGCCTGCCCGTCGCGCAGCACGACCGCCTTGCCGGTGCCGGTGGACTTGATCAGCGGCGTGTAGCTGCCGGTGAAGTCATGGAACTCCGAGCGGGTCGTCCTGGCGTACTGCACCACGATGGTCGGCGCGCCGAGCTGCCCGCCTTCGGCGGCCATGTCCCGCTTGCCGTCCTGGAAGACCAGCCAGCGCTTCTGCGCGGCGTTCCAGGTGAAGGTGAAGCGCGCCGCCGGATACCGCACGGTGAACGACTTCTTCGGCACCCCGCCGACCGGCGCGTCCCCGAACGCGAACCCGATGTCCTTGGCCTTGCTGGCCTTCGGCGCGTCCGCGAGCAGCTCACGTGTGTTCGCGAACAGGTTGTACGGCGCCACCCGTCCCGGCTGCCGGAAGTAGGCCCCCGGCGCCGCGCTGTCGGACACGTCGAACAGCGACGCCTCCCGCACCAGCGGGATCATCTTGGTCTGGACCCCGGAGTACGCGAGCGCCGGCTTGCCGTACATCGGCAGCAGATGCAGATCGGAGATCCGCGCGCTGCGCACCGGCCCGACCTTCGGCGGCAGCTTCGACGAGAAGATCGCCATGAGGCGGGTCAGCCCGCCCTCGACCTGCTCGACGTACACGATGTCCGCGCTGCGCAACCCGAGCTGCGGCTTCCCCGCCGCCGTGTTCTCGATCTTCACCGCGAGCACCGGCTTCCGCGCCGCCACCGGTTGCCCCGTGAACGGATGCTCCGGCACCGCCTCCGGCGTGGCCGACTCCCCCGGCGCCGGCGACTCCCCCTGCCCCGCCGGCTTCCCTCCTCCCGGCGACGACGAACATGCCACCACCGGCACCAGCAGGGCCGTTCCCGCCGCCACGGCACCGATCACCCGACTCACGCGCACGGCACGACTCCTCCAGATATGCCGGAAATCGCCACGAGCTTACCGATGCCTGTCAAGCATGATCCCTGCTCTGCGCGAACTTCTTCCGATCTTCCGCATCCTGGCCGCCTCCGGCGCACCCGCGGCCGACCCACGCCGCGGCGGGCCTCACGTACCGGTCACGGCCCTAGACGCCGGCGCGCGCGTGCGCGTGCAGGATGTGCGCCACCGCCTCGGTGACCCGCATGGCGAAGGGGACGTTGAGCCATTCGTCGGGGACGTGCATGTTGGAGTCGGCGCCGAGCGCGCCGGTGACGACGAACTGCGCGGAGGGGTAGCGGCGGCCGAGCATCTCCATGAACGGGATGCCGCCGCCGAGGGCGAAGCCGCGGGGTTCGGCGCCGAACACGTGCTCGCCGGAGTCCCGCAGCGCCGTGTCCAGCCACGGCGCGGCAGGTGGGGCCTGCCAGCCGTTCAGCAGGAGGAAGTCGGTGACCTCGACCTGCGCGCCGTAGGGGACGTCGGTGGTGAGGATCTTCACCAGCGCCTCCTTGGCGGCCTCGGCGTCCACCGGTGGCGGGGTGCGGAAGCTCAGGCGCAGGGACGTGGCGGCGCGCAGGACGGCGCCGGCCACGGCGGGGTCGGGGAGGCCGGCGGCGCCGATCACCGACAACGTCGGACGCCACGTGTTGTTGAGGAGCAGCTCGACCTCGTCGCCGCAGACCGGCCGCATGCCGGCCGGCAGCCGGAACCGGCCCGCGGCCTCTCCCGGCCGCAGCGCGGCGAGCGCCTCGGCCTCCGCGCGCCGCTCAGGCGGGATCGGCACGTTCATCTCGGGGACGGTGACCTCGCCGGTCTCCGCGTCCTCCAGCCGGTCGAGCAGCCGCCGCATGACGCGGAAGGAACTCGGCACGATGCCGCTCGCGACCCCCGAGTGGGCCGCCGTCTCAAGGACCCGCACCGTGACGGTCGCCTGCACCACGCCGCGCAGGCTCGTGGTCAGCCACATCCGCTCGTAGTCCCCGCCGCCGCCGTCCAGGCAGACCACCAGCGACACCTCGCCGAGCCCCTCCGCCAGACGCTCCAGGTACACCGGCAGATCCGGGCTTCCCGACTCCTCCCCGGTCTCCAGCACCAGCACCACCCGCGCGTGCTCCCCGCCTCCCGCGCGGACCGCCTCCAGCGCCGTCACCGCCGCGTACCCCGCGTACCCGTCGTCCACCGCACCCCGACCGTACAGCCGCCCGTCCCGCAGCACCGCCCGCCACGGCCCGAGCCCCTCCGACCAGTCCCCGAGCGGCGGCTGCTTGTCCAGATGCCCGTACAGCAGCGCCGTCCCCCGCGAAACCGCCCCCGCCGTGGCCGGCACGTCCACGACGAGCAACGGAGCCCGCCCCTCGAAACACACCACCTCACACCGCACCCCAGGCAGCCCTCGCGACTCCACCCAGTCCCGCACATGGTCCACCGCGGCCCGCAGATGCCCCTTCCCCTCCCACCCGGCGTCATAGGCCGGCGAGACCGCAGGTATCTCCACCAGAGCCGACAGGCTCGGCAGAACATGGTCGTTCCATCCCGTGACCACCGCTTCGCGGACCTGTGCGTGTTCCATGCACGAATCATCGCAGCCACCACCGGCGCGGCCGTCCCGGGACGGCCGAGGGGATTCCTTTGCCGGGGATGAGGCATGGCGGGTGCTGGGTGGGCAGTGTGATCGGCGGATCGCCTACAGGTTCTCGATCAGGGAGGTGCACCGACGTGTGGTCCGCACCCCGCCGTCCGGCGGAGACGTCCCGCGTCACGGGAGGGCGGCCGGCCGTGCCGGCGGTTCCCCGGCAGCGCACCGCGGAGGCGCATTTGGACATCGGCATGCTGGTGGCGGCACCGTCGCCGGGATCGGTCGTGGCGAGGGCCCGCGCGCTGGTGCGGGATGCGCTGCGGGAGCGGGGGATTCCCGTGGCGGAGGTGGAGGACGCCGAGCTGGCGGTGGCCGAGCTCGCCGTCAACGCCGAACGGCACGGCAGGCCGCCGTACGAGGTGCGGATCTTCGAGGTCGCGGCCGTGCCGGTGTGGTGCGAGGTGGTGGACGCCGACCCGGGTCTCGGCCGGATTCCCGCCATGCTGGACCGCGAGGCGGCGCTGACCGCGGCCGACCTGTTCGCCGAGAGCGGCCGGGGGCTGCTGCTGGTCCGCGCTCTTTCCGGCGGGTACTGCCGGGCCTACCGGACGGCCACGTTCACCACGGACGCGCCGGCCAAGACGGTGGCCTTCGCCCTGCCGACCTCGTCAGGCACACGGCTCACCTATCCGCCGCTGTTCCACCTGGCACGGCACCAGGCCCGGCTCCTGCCCTGAGCCGAGCGGCCGGGCGGCGCGACGGAGCGGTACCCTCCGCGGACAGCGGCGCCGGGGAGCCAGAGGTTTCACGGCGCCTCTTGCGGCGGCGTGATCGCGTGGGTCGTACGATGCCTGCATTCTCCGGCGCGGGAGGCCTGATGCGAGGTCCTTTGACGATCGCCGTCGCGCAGCCGCGATGTGCCGTGCGGGACGTGGCGGCCAACGCGGTGGCGCACGCGGTGGCGGTCCGCGCGGCGCGGGCCAGGGTGGTGGTGTTCCCCGAGTTGTCGCTGACGGGGTACGAGCTGGACGCGCCGGTCGTCCCGCCAGATGATCCGCGGCTGTCTCCGCTCGTCGAGGCGTGCGCGGAGACGGGGACGGTGGCGCTCGCCGGAGCGCCGGCCGGCGGGGCCGGCGGGGCCGCGTGGATCGCGATGCTGGCCGTGGACGGCGCGGGGGTCGCGGTGGCGTACCGGAAGCTGTACCTCGGCGGCGCCGAACCGGAGCGGTTCACCCCCGGTGCGGAGCCCGCGGTGCTGGAGGTGGACGGCTGGCGGCTCGGGCTCGCCGTCTGCAAGGACACCGGTGTACCCGAGCACGCCGCGAGGACGGTCGCGCTCGGGATCGACGTCTACGCCGCGGGGGTGTGCGAGCACGAGCGGGACGCGGCCGTGCCGGGTGACCGCGCCAGGAGGGTCGCCGCCGATCACGGGGTGACGGTGGCCGTCGCGAGCTTCGCCGGGCCCGCCGGCGGCGAGTACGTCCGCACACCCGGCGGTTCCGGCATCTGGGCCGGCGACGCCACCGTGCTCGCCGAGGCCGGCCCCGAACCCGGCGCGGTCGTCCGCGCGACGCTCACCTGACGGCGGATCGAGTCCACCCGCGGCATCACGAAAGCACTACCTGGGGAGACCTCACATGACAGGTGTCCGTGTCACCCATATCGGTGGTCCCACCACTCTCATCGAGGTGAGCGGTCGTGCTGCCGGTGCACTACGAGGGCTGGCGGCACTTCGTGGAGGGCCGCGAGGCGATGGAGCGTGCGCTGGCCGGCGCGTCTGCCGGTGTGCGGGAGAGCTTCCGTTGGCTGCCGATCGGCACGGCGGAGGAGGTGACCGTCTGATCCGTGGACTCCGGACCGGAATCCGCCGGGTCCCGCCGGTGGGGGTGAGGGATCAGCGGTCGGCGAAGGTCGTGGGTTCGGCGTCGTCGATCTCGAAGTAGGACGGGTACTCGGTGTGGCCGGCGAGGCGGAGGGTGCGGGCCAGCCAGCGGCGCTGGGCCTGGCGGGTGACGCCGACGGCGTTGTTGTAGAAGCGGCGGGAGTAGATGACCTTGGTGACGGCCGAGTCGAGTTCGGCCAGGAGCTCCGGTCCCGCCGGGGTCTCGGCGAGTCGTTCCCTGAAGCGGTCCTGGTCCACGACGGCACGCAGCGCGCGGGACAGGTCGCTCTCGGCGTGCTCACGCTCGTCGGGGCCCGCGGTCCGCGCCTCGTGGGTGGCGGCGGCGAGCAGGAGGCTGGTCGCGGGGTCGAGGACCCGGGACGCGGCCAGTTCCATGCAGACCGCCGCGCGGCGCAGCAGCGCGGCGTCCAGGGCTTCTCGTGCGCTCTCCAGGCGGATGTGCAGGCGATCGAGCCGTCCGGCCCGCCAGGAGATGTACACGGCGAGCAGCACGGCGGCGAGGCCGGCGGCCAGCAGGATCATGGGGGTGGTCATGTGGCGGCACCGAGACAGGAGCGGAAGGTGACGGGTGCGACCACGGGGGTGGTCATGTGGCGTCACCCTGACGGGAGCGGACGGAGATCGGCGGGATCACGCTGGTGGTCACGGAGCGCCGCCGAGGCGGGAACGGACGGTGTCGCGGACGCGTGCGCCGGTGCCGGCGAGCCAGCCGGAGCCCTCGCGGCCGCGGGGGGCCTCGTCGGCGACCACGCCGGTGGTGCCCTCGGTGACGGTCTCGTAGACCCGCACGACGTCGCGGGCCACGGTGGACCAGTCGTACGCGCGCACCGCCTGGCGTGCCTGCTCCGACAGGCCGGCGCGGCGCGCGGGGTCGTCGAGGAGCGCGGCGGCGCCTTCGGCGAGGGACGCCGGGTCGCCGGTGGTGAACAGCGCGCCGGCGGCGCCGTCGCCGAGGACCTTGCGGAAGGCGGGGATGTCGCTGGCGAGGATCGCGGCGCCGGCGGCCATGGCCTCGGCGAGGACGATGCCGAAGCTCTCGCCGCCGGTGTTGGGTGCGCAGAACACGTCGACCGAGTGGTAGGCGCGGACCTTGTCCTCCTCGCTGACCATGCCGAGCACGCCGACGCGGTCGCGCAGCGCCGCGGGGACCTTGCCGAGGACCTCGCCGGCGTCGCCGGGGCCGGCGACGAGAAGCCGCAGGCCCGGACGCTCGGGGGCGAGCCGGGTGAACGCGTCGAGCAGCACCGGCAGGCCCTTGCGCGGCTCGTCCATGCGGCCGAGGAAGCCGATCACGCCGCCGTCCGGCCCCCACCCCTCGAGCGGCTCGGCCTCGGCGTACCGGCCCACGGTGACGCCGTTGGGGATCAGCACGGCGTCCCCGCCGATGTGCTCCACCAGGGTCTTGCGCGCCGCGTCGGACACCGCGATCCGGCCGGTGATCTTCTCCAGAGCGGTCTGCAGCACCGGCGCGGACACCGACAGCGCGCGCGAGCGCGGGAACGACGCGTGGAACGTCGCGACGATGGGGCCCTCGGCGGCCCAGCAGGCCAGCAGGCCCACCGACGGCACCGACGGCTCGTGCACGTGGAGCACGTCGAACCGTCCCTCGGCGAGCCACCGCCGCACCCGGCCCGCGGACAGGAACCCGAAGGCGAGCCGGGCCACCGACCCGTTGTACGGCACGGGGACGGCACGGCCGGCGCTGGTGACGTAGTACGGCAGGTGCGCGTCCTCGGCGGCGGGGGCCATGACCGACACCTGGTGGCCGTCCTCGATGAGCGCCTCGGACAGGTCGCGGACGTGCGCCATGACGCCTCCGGGGACGTCCCAGGAGTAGGGGCAGACCATGCCCACTCTCATGGCGCGATCACCGCGGGTCCAGGTCGTCGAGCCAGATGCGCTGGAGCATGTGCCAGTCCTCGGGGTGCTCGGCGATGCTCTCCTCGAAGGCGCGAGCCATGGCCTGCGTCATGACGGCGATCTTCTCCTGACGTGAGCCCTCGGCGGGGATGGGGATCTCGGGGTGGATCTTGATGAACCAGCCGTCGCCGTCGAACCAGATGCCGGCCGGGTGCAGCGGCGCGCCGGTCTGCAGGGACAGCAGCGCGGGCCCGGCGACCATGCGGGTCGCGGCGCCGAAGAAGTCGACCTGCACGCCGCGCTCGGTGAGGTCGCGCTCGGCCGGCAGGCACACGGCCTTGCCCGAGCGCAGCCGCCGCGCGAGCACACCGAAGGCGTGCGCGGTGCCGCCGCCTTTGGCGGTGAGCGGCAGGACCTCCATGCCGAGGCTCTCGCGGAACGCCACGAACCGGTCGAACAGCGACTCGGGCTTGAGCCGCTCCATGACCGTCGTGAACGGGTAGCCCTTGTGGACGAGCCAGGCCCCCGCGAGGTCCCAGTTGCCCATGTGGGGCAGGGCCAGCACGATGCCGCGTCCGCTGTCCACCGCGTCGAAGATCTGCTGACCGCCGATGTCGCGGGTGCCGGTCAGGATGCGTTCCTTGCCGATGACCGGCAGGCGCAGCGCCTCCATCCAGTAGCGGAAGTAGGACCGCAGCCCGGCCCTGCTGAGGTCGCGTACGGACGGGTCGCCGGCGTCCTTGCCGGTGACCCGTGCGAGGTTGGACTCCAGACGCAGGACGGACCGGCCGCGCCGCCGCCACAGCGCGTCGGCGATGAACCGGAAGGCCCAGGCGACCAGCCGCTCGGGCAGCTTGGGCACGAGCACCCAGCCGAGGTGGTAGGCCCAGGCCACGAGCCTGTCGGACAACGCGAGGTCACCCCCGGGAGACGAGGTGGAAGGGACGGTGAGGCGATCGGTGACGCGACGGCGTCACGGTCTTACGTTCATGTTGGCACCGTCTGACGGTAGACGTGAAGGATTCGCTGCCCGGCGGTGAACGCGCTGGCCGCGGCGAGCAGCCACAGCCCCGCCGGCAGGATGTACGGCACGCCGAGCCCGGACAGCCCGACCGCCACCAGCACCACCATCAGCCGCTCGGACCGCTCGGCCAGCCCGACGTCGCAGGTCAGCCCGAGCCCTTCGGCCCTGGCCTTGGCATACGACACCACGGCCCCCGCGACCAGGCAGAACAGCGCGACCCCCGCGAGCAGCCGCTCGCCGGTGCCCATGAAGTACAGGATCAGGCCGGAGAAGATCGCGGCGTCGCCGACGCGGTCGAGGGTGGAGTCGAGGAAGGCCCCCCATGTGCTGCCGGGGCCGAGCATGCGGGCCAGCACGCCGTCCAGCAGGTCGGCGAGCGCGAACACCGCGACGGCCACCGACCCCCACCACAGCTGGCCGAGGGGGTAGAGGACCAGTGCGCTCACGGCGACGCCGAGCGTGCCGATCGCGGTGATGACGTCGGGGCTGACGCCGCGCCGGGCCAGCGCCCGGCCGATCGGGGTCAGCACGCGGGTGACGGCGGGACGCAGGAGCTTCAACATCGCGCTTTGATCGTAGGCCACCGCGCGGCCGGACGCGCTGACGGGCCGCCGCGGCGGCCACCTGGTGCGATGGAACCGGTCAACGGGTAAGGGAAGGGCGACGGGACCGACAGGGACCGGCCGTTTCCGTGGCCGGTTCCTCGTCGCTCAGCACTTTTGCCTTTCGCCTCTTGTGATCCGCGCGGCGGAGGTAAAGGCTGTAATGCACCGCGCTCTATCGGGGGCGGCGGGCGCGGCGGCGGACGATGTGGCCGCGCGCGGCCGCATCTCACGGCGAGACGCGGGAGGCGACGTGCCGGACAGGAACACGGGCCACACTTCGGGAGCCGCGGGCAGAGCACCCTCGGCCGACCGGCCGGACGCGGTGCGCAATGTCGTGCTGGTCGGCCATTCCGGAGCCGGGAAGACGACGTTGGCCGAGGCTCTGCTGGCCGCTACAGGGACCATCCAGCGCGCGGGTCGCGTCGAGGACGGCTCCACGGTCTGCGACTTCGACGAGGTGGAGGTGCGGCAGCAGCGCTCGGTCAATCTGTGCGTCGCGCCGCTCGTCCACAACGGCATCAAGATCAACCTGCTCGACACCCCGGGGTACGCGGACTTCGTCGGCGACCTGCGGGCCGGCCTGCGCGCGGCGGACGCGGCGCTGTTCGTCGTGTCGGCGGCCGAAGGCGTGGACGGCCTGACGCGCATGCTCTGGGAGGAGTGCGCGGCGGTCGGCATGCCCCGCGCCGTGGTGGTCACCAAGATCGACCACCAGCGCGCCGACTTCGACGACGTGGTGGCCACCTGCCAGGACGTCTTCGGCGACGGCGTCGCTCCGCTGTACCTGCCTGTGGTGACCAACGGGCACGTGAACGGCCTGATCGGGCTGCTGTCGCAGAAGTTCTTCAACTACGCGACCGGCGGCCGCAGCGAGAACGACCCCGGTCCCGCCTACCAGGACCAGATCGACACCTACCGGGGTTCGCTCATCGAGGGGATCATCCAGGAGAGCGAGGACGAGTCCCTCATGGACCGCTACCTCTCCGGTGAGGAGATCGACGCCAAGATCCTCATCGAGGACCTGGAGAAGGCGGTCGCGCGCGGCGGCTTCTATCCCCTGCTCGCCACCTGCGCCGCGCCGGGGTCCGGGCCCGTCGTCGGCATGCAGGAACTGCTGGAGATCATCACGCAGGGCTTCCCCTCGCCGATGGAGCACCCCCTGCCGGAGATCACGACCATCGACGGCCGGCCCGCGACCGGGCTGACCTGCGACCCCGACGGCCCTCTCGTCGCCGAGATCGTCAAGACCACCAGCGACCCGTACGTAGGCCG
This sequence comes from Sphaerisporangium rubeum, assembly GCF_014207705.1. Classification (NCBI taxonomy): domain Bacteria; kingdom Bacillati; phylum Actinomycetota; class Actinomycetes; order Streptosporangiales; family Streptosporangiaceae; genus Sphaerisporangium; species Sphaerisporangium rubeum. The sequence goes on along the minus strand of NZ_JACHIU010000001.1, from coordinate 3,277,586 downwards.
CATCAGCCTCGTGCGCGTCTTCTCCGGCACCCTGCGGCCCGACATGACGGTGCACGTGTCGGGCCACGGCCTCGCCGACCGCGGCCACGAGGACCACGACCTGGACGAGCGCATCGGCTCGCTGTCCTCACCGCTCGGCAAGAGCCAGCGCACCACGGCCAAGTGCGTCGCCGGCGACATCTGCGCGGTCGCCAAGCTCGGCAGGGCCGAGACCGGCGACACCCTGTCCGACAAGGACAACCCGCTGCTGGTGACCTCCTGGACGATGCCGGAGCCGTTGCTGCCGGTCGCCATCAGGGCCAAGTCGAAGGCCGACGAGGACAAGCTGTCGCAGGCGCTCGGCCGGCTCGTCGCCGAGGACCCGACGCTGCGGCTGGAGAACAACCCCGAGACACGGCAGCTCGTGCTGTGGTGCATGGGTGAGGCGCACGCCGACCTGCTGCTGGACCACCTGTCCCGGCGGCACGGGGTCGAGGTGGAGCGCATCGAGCTGCGGGTGCCGCTGCGTGAGACGTTCGGCGGCAAGGCGCAGGGCATGGGCCGCAACGTCAAGCAGACCGGCGGCCACGGACAGTACGCCATCTGCCACGTCGAGGTGGAGCCGCTGCCGTCCGGCGGCGGGCTCGAGTTCGTGGACAAGATCGTCGGCGGCGTGGTGCCGAGACAGTTCATCCCCTCGGTGGAGAAAGGCGTGCGCGCGCAGATGGAGCGCGGCGTCCTCGCCGGGTACCCCGTGGTCGACATCCGGGTGACGCTGTACGACGGCAAGGCGCACTCGGTGGACTCCTCCGACATGGCCTTCCAGATCGCGGGCCAGCTCGCGCTGAAGGAGGCCGCGGCCAAGGTGCCGGCGCTGCTGCTGGAGCCGGTGGACGAGGTGTCGGTGCTGGTGGAGGACGAGCACGTCGGCGCGGTGATGTCGGACCTGTCGTCGCGGCGCGGCCGGGTGCTCGGCACCGAGCCGGTCGGCGTCGGCCGCACGCTGGTGCGGGCCGAGGTGCCGGAGCTGGAGATCACCCGGTACGCCATCGACCTGCGCTCCATGTCGCACGGCACGGGGACCTTCAGCCGGTCCTTCCTGCGGTACGAGCCGCTGCCGTCCCATCTCGCGGAGAAGATCAGGACCTCGGGGGACTGACATGTCACCTTCCGGCACCGGTTTCCCAGGATCCGGTGCCGGAAGGTGCGCTCGACCGGCCGTCCCGCTCCAGGTGCGGACGGGTCCCGCCGGCCGGTCACCGTACCGGCCGGCGCGGCCCGGCGGAGGCGGGATGGCCACACCATGGGTCTCCCTAGTCACAACGGCCACGAAAGTAACATTGACATCACGAAACGATTTCGGTTATTCGGCCTTACCATTCCTTTGCCGGTGCCAGACTGAGGTCCCATGCGAAACGGACTTCGGCCCTTGCTCGCCGCCGCCGGTCTGGCGGTGGCCACCACAGGCGTCGCCTACACCTTCGGCCACCGGCCGGCGCCGGCGGACGGCGAGTCCGTCCCGGCGGCTCGCCAAGCCGCCACCGCCGCGGCCCGCGGGGCCTGCCAGGTGAGCGACATGCCCGCCAAGCGGCAGCTCCGCGGCGTCTGGATCGCGACCGTGCACAACCTCGACTGGCCCACCAAGCCGGGGCTCACCCAGGAGAAGCAGCGCGCGGAGTACGTCAAGATCCTCGACACCGCCGCGCGCCGCAACCTCAACGCGGTGTTCGTGCAGGTGCGGCCGGCCTCGGACGCGCTGTACGCCTCGCCGCACGAGCCCTGGTCGCAGTGGCTCACCGGCACACCGGGGAAGAACCCCGGGTGGGACCCGCTGCCGTTCCTCATCGACGAGGCGCACAAGCGCGGCCTGGAGTTCCACGCGTGGTTCAACCCGTACCGCGCCGCCGCCACCGCGGACCTGTCGAAGCTGCCGGCGTCGCACCCGGCGCGGCAGCACCCGTCGTGGGTCGTGAAATATCAAGGCAAGGCGTACTACAACCCGGGGCTGCCGGAGGTGCGGCAGCACACCGTCAAGATCGTCGATGACGTGGTGCGGCGGTACGACGTGGACGGCGTGCACTTCGACGACTACTTCTACCCCTATCCGGTGGCGGGGGTGCCGTTCTCCGACAAGGCCGCCTTTACAAAGTACGGCAAAGGCAGGTCGCTGGCCGCCTGGCGCCGCGACAACGTCAACAAGCTGATCGCCGAGGTCGGCCAGGCGGTGCACGCCGCCAAGCCGTACGTGAAGTTCGGCGTCAGCCCGTTCGGCATCTGGCGCAACAAGTCCGACGACCCCGCCGGGTCCGACACCAAGGGCCTGTCGGCGTACGACGCGATCTACTCCGACGCGCGGGCCTGGATCAAGGCCGGCTCCGTCGACTACGTCATGCCGCAGCTGTACTGGCCGCGCGGCTTCGCCGTCGCCGACTACGCCAAGCTGCTGCCGTGGTGGGCCGACCAGGTCAAGGGCACCGGCGTCCACCTGTACATCGGCCAGGCGCTCTACCGCGTCGGCACCAAGGACACCCCCGCGTGGACCAGGCGCGGCGAGCTTCCCGCTCATCTCACTCTCAACCGCAAGCGGCCCGAGGTGGGGGGTGACGTCTACTTCAGTGCCACGCAGCTGCTGAGGAACCCCCTGAGCGTCCTCGACCTCATCGCCGAGGACCACTACGCCAAGCCCGCGCTGCTGCCGCTGATGGCGGCACGCGGCGGCAAGGGCCCGGTCCCCCCCACGGGGCTGAGGCTGTCGGCCGGCACGCTGTCGTGGAACCCGGTCCCCGGAGCGCGCTCGTACGCCGTGTACCGCGTCACCGACCCCGCCTCCGCGCCGTGCGCCACCATCGACCCCCGCAACCTCGTGACGCTGCTCCCCTCCCCCCTGGGGTCCGCCGTGAGCGTCAAGCAGCCCGGCGTCTACCTGGTGACCGCCGTGGACCGCCTCGGCAACGAGGGCTCCCCCGCGGTGGCGACCCTTCCCTGAGTCCTCGGAACCGCCGCGCGCGCCTTGAGGTCGCGTCCGGCCACGTGTCGCGGCCTTTCCCTGAGCGGCCCCGTGCGGCCGGGACCGGGTTCTGAAGGTGTTCATCGGGGTTTCCTGGACCGGCCGCCGCGGTTTCCCGTACGGTTCCAGGGATTCGCGGTGGTCAGGTCGCAGGAGGTCATTGGTGAGGCGGGTTCTGGTCGCGGTGGCCGCGGTCTTCGCGGGGGTTCTGGCAGGACCGGCCGGTGTCCCCGCCGCGGCGGCGAGCGCCGCGCCGGCCGCGGGATCGGCCATGAGGTCGGCCACGGAGTCGGCCATGGGGTCGGCCACGGAGTCGGCCACGGGGTCGGCCGCCGCGCCGGTGGTGCTGATCGGCGTACCGGGGCTGCACTGGGGAGACGTGTCTCCCACCGGCACCCCCAACCTGTGGCGGCTGGCCGGCGGCGGCGCCACCGGGTCGCTGTCGGTGCGCACGGTGGGCCGCGTCACCTGCCCCTACGACGGGTGGCTGACTGTGTCGGCGGGGGTGCGGTCCTCGGTGGGGTCGCGCTGCGGGCCGCCGCCACGGTTCGAACGCACCGGCGGCGGCGCACGGATCGCGCACTTCGGCTGGCTGTGGACGGTGCGCGACGCGGCGTACGCCGGCACGCTCGGCGAGGCCGCGCACGCCGCGGGCCGGTGCACCACGGCGGTCGGACGCGGCGCGGTGCTCGCGCTCGCCGACCGCGAGGGCCGGGTGGACCGGTACGCCGAGACGCCGGCCGAGCTGGCCGACTGGTCCGCGTGCCCCCTCGTCGCGGTGGACGTCGACGACCTGATCCGGCCTTACCTCGACGGCGAGCTGATGTCCGCGCTGCCGGAGAAGCTCGGTCCCGGCGAGCGCGAGCAGGCCGTGCGTGCCGCCGACGCGACCGTCGGCACCGTGCTGGCCGAGCTGCCTCCCGGCGCGGACGTCCTGGTCGCCGGGCTGTCCGACCACGGCGCGGACCCGCATCTGCGGGTGGCGATGTGGCGCGAGGGCACCGGCGCGGCGGCGGGGCTCTTCCTCGGGGCCGCGTCCACGCGCCGCGACGACATGGTGATCCTCCCGGACGTCACGGCCACCATGCTGGAAGGGGCCGGCGTCGCCGTGCCGGCCACGGTGATCGGCGGGTCGTGGCGCGCCGGCCGGGCCACCACCCTGGACGCCGCCGCGGACGCGCTGCGCCGCGCCGACGTCGCGGGACAGAGCGTGCGGGTGGCCGGCGGCGCGTTCTTCACCACGCTGGCCGTGCTCCAGGTGCTGTTCTACGTGGTCGCGTTCCTGCTGCTGCGGCGGCGGCGCGGGCTCGGCGCCATCAGGGTCGCCGCGCTGGCGCTCGCGTCGGTGCCGGTGTCCACCTACCTCGTCAACCTCACGCCGTGGGACCGCGCACCCGCGCCGGCCGCGGCGATGCTGAGCGGCATCGCGCTGTGCGCCGCCGCGCTCACCGGCGCCGCGTTCGCCGTCCCGGCCCTGTGGGGCCGCCTGCGGCGGCGGCCCGGCGCGGCCGGGGTGCTCGGCGCGTCCGCCGTGGTGGCCGCGGTGACGGCGGCCGTGCTGCTGGCGGACCTGCTGACCGGCACGCCGTTGCAGCTCAACAGCCTCATGGGGTACACCGGGGTGGTCGGCGCGCGCTACTACGGCCTCGGCAACATCCCGTTCGCGCTGCTCGCCACGGCTGTGCTGCTGCTGACCACCGTGGCCGCCGACGGGCTGGTGCGCTCGGGACACCGCACGGCCGCGGTGGCGCTGGTCGCGGGGCTCGGCGGGTTCGCGATGATCCTGGACGGCTGGCCGGGGGTCGGCAGCGACTTCGGCGGCGTGATCGCGTTCGTGCCCGGCATCGCGGTGGCGGCTCTCCTGGTGGCGGGCAAGCGGGTCTCGGTGGTGAGGCTCGGCGCGTTCTGCGTCGCCGGCGGCGTCGTGGTGATGGGGGTCGCGTTCCTCGACCACCTGCGGCCACCGGCGGCCCAGACCCACCTCGGCCGGTTCGCCGGCCAGGTGATCGACGGCACGTTCCTGCCGGTGATCGGCCGCAAGCTCGCGGCCATGCTGAGCACGCTGCTGTCCCCCAACCTGATGCCGATCGTCATCGCGGCCCTGGCGTTCCTCGTCTTCGCCGTGCTGCGGCCCGGCGCGGCCAGCGCGGGCCTGCTGCCGGCGGTGTTCGAACGGGCCCCCATGCTGAAGGCCGGTCTGATCGGCGCTTTGGTCAGCGGCGTCGTCGGCATGCTCGTCAACGACTCCGGCGCCGCCGTGCTGTCCATGGCCTTGGCCCTGACCGTCCCCCTGGTGCTCGCCGCCGGCGTACGTGCCCTCGGCACGGCCCCCGCCACGCGGGACCCGGCGGTCCTCCAGCCGGTCGCCACCTCACCGGGACGGTCCCCGGCGGTCGGCTGAGACCGGAGACGGGGCCGGTACGGCGGCACAGGGCCATCCGGTACCGGCGCGGGATCGAGCCGGTACCGCGCGCCGCTCAGGTGGGCCAGGCGCCGGCGAGCATCTCTCTGGTGTCCTTGAGGAGCTGGGGCAGGACCCTGGTGTGGCCGACGATCGGCATGAAGTTGGTGTCGCCGCCCCACCGGGGGACCACGTGCTGGTGCAGGTGACCCGCTATGCCGGCGCCGGCCACGTGGCCCTGGTTCATGCCGATGTTGAACCCCTGGGCTCCGCTGGCCTTGCGCAGGCAGAACATGGCCCGCTTGGTGAAGTCGGCCAGTTCGGCGGTCTCCGGCTCGTCGAGGTCGCCGTAGTCGGCCACGTGGCGGTAGGGGCAGACCATCAGGTGGCCGGAGTTGTAGGGATAGAGGTTCAGCACGGCGTACACCGAGGAGCCGCGTGCGACGGTCAGGCCGTCCTGGTCGGACATCTTGGGTATGGCACAGAAGGGGCACCCCTCCCCCGGGCCGGTGCCCGTGGGCTTGCCCTCACCCTTGATGTACGCCATGCGGTGCGGCGTCCACAGCCGCTGGAAGTTGTCGGGATCCCCCGCGCCTGACTGCTCGATCGACTCCTGCATGCCATGCAGCATAGGACGGCGGGCCACGCGGCACCGCCCCAGGGGACGGTGCCACGGCTCGGCGCAACGGCACGTCCCTTGCAGGGACGGTGCCACGGCCCCGCACAGCCGTACCCCTGTCCGAGGACGGTGACGCGTGGGGCCGGCACGACCCCATATGGTCCGTGCGGACCAGGACCGGTCAGACCTGGATGCGGCGTTCCACGGCGTCGACGATCTCGGCGACGGCGTCGGCCACGGCGACGCCGTTCTTCTGCTCGCCGCTGCGGTAGCGGAACGACACCGCGCCGTGGGACACGTCGTCGTCGCCGGCCAGCAGCATGAACGGGACCTTGGACTTCTGCGCGTTGCGGATCTTCTTCTGCATGCGGTCGGCCGAGGCGTCGATCTCGACCCGGATGCCACGCGCGCGCAACCGCTCGGCCACGTCCTGGAGGTAGGTCACGTGCGCGTCGGAGATCGGGATGCCGACGACCTGCACGGGGGCGAGCCAGGGAGGGAACGCGCCGGCGTAGTGCTCGACCAGCACGCCGAAGAATCGCTCGACCGAACCGAACAGGGCCCGGTGGATCATGACGGGCCGCTGCCGCGCGCCGTCGTCACCCTGGAACTCCAGCTCGAACAGCTCAGGCAGGTTGAGGTCGACCTGGATGGTCGACATCTGCCAGCTCCGGCCGATGGCGTCCTTGACCTGCACCGAGATCTTGGGCCCGTAGAACGCCGCGCCGCCCTCGTCGAGCACCAGGTCGAGCTTCTCGGACTCGGCGGCGGCCCGCAGCGCCTCGGTGGCCTCGGCCCACACCTCGTCGGTGCCGATGGACTTGTCGGGGTCGCGGGTCGACAGCTCCAGGTAGAAGTCGTCGAGGCCGTAGTCGCGCAGCAGGCCGAGCACGAACCGCAGCAGGCTCTTGAGCTCGTCCTGCATCTGGTCGCGAGTGCAGTAGATGTGCGCGTCGTCCTGGGTCATGCCGCGCACGCGGGTCAGGCCGTGCACCACGCCGGACTTCTCGTAGCGGTACACGCTGCCGAACTCGAACAGCCGCAGCGGCAGCTCACGGTAGGACCGGCCCCGCGACCTGAAGATCAGGTTGTGCATGGGGCAGTTCATCGGCTTGAGGTAGTAGCGCGCGCCTTCGAGCTCCATGGGGGGGAACATGCCGTCGGCGTACCAGCCGAGGTGCCCGGAGAGCTGGAAGAGGTTCTCCTTGGTGATGTGCGGGGTGTTGACGAACGAGTACCCCGCCTCCTCGTGGCGGCGGCGCGAGTAGTCCTCCATGACGCGGCGCACCACACCCCCCTTGGGGTGGAACACCGCGAGACCCGAGCCGAGCTCGGTGGGGAAGGAGAACAGGTCGAGCTCGGCGCCGAGCTTGCGGTGGTCGCGCTTCTCGGCCTCGGCCAGCAGGTGGAGGTACTCGTCCTGCTTGTCGCGGGACTCCCACGCGGTGCCGTAGATGCGCTGGAGCTGAGGGTTCTTCTCGCTGCCCCGCCAGTAGGCGCCGCCGGAGCGCATGAGCTTGAACGCCGGGATGACCCGGGTGGACGGCACGTGCGGCCCGCGGCACAGGTCCTTCCAGCACAGCTCGCCGGAGGAGGGGTCGAGGTTGTCGTAGATGGTGAGCTGACCCCCACCCACCTCGACGCTCTCCTCGTCGGCGGCGCCACCCTTGAGTCCGATCAGCTCCAGCTTGTACGGCTCGGCGGCGAGCTCGGCGCGCGCGTCCTCGTCGGAGACGGGACGGCGGGAGAACAGCTGGCCCTGCTTGACGATCTCGCGCATGCGCTTCTCGACGCGCTTGAGGTCGTCGGGGGTGAACGGCCGCGCGACGTCGAAGTCGTAGTAGAAGCCGTTCTCGACGGGGGGGCCGATGCCGAGCCTGGCCTCGGGGAACAGCTCCTGGACGGCCTGGGCCATGACGTGCGCGGTGGAGTGGCGCAGGATGGACCGGCCCTCGGGGGAGGCGATGTCGATGGGCTCGACGACGTCGCCGTCGGCGACCTCGCTCGCGAGGTCGCGCGGCTCACCGTTGACGCGGGCCGCGACGACGGTGCGGCCGTCGGCACCGAGCGCCTCGCCGGCCGTCGTCCCCGCCGCCACCACACGCTCGGCTCCGGCGAGGGTGATGCGTATTTCGAGGGCGGCGGGCACGGTCACTCCAAGGTCTAGAAGGGCTTTCCCATCATCGTGCCCGATGGTACCGCCGAATCGCCTCCCGTTATCTCGCCAGGAGATCTCGTCAGGCGCGGCCGGGCCGCGCACCACGGTCAGGTCAGGCGGCGCGGCTGGTAGCCGAGCGCGGCGAGCTCGGCGCGGGTGCCGCGGAAGACGTTGCGGTCGGTGGAGCCGTGCGCGTACTGGTGGATGGTCCAGCGCCGCCACGGCGCGGGGACCACGGGACGGCCCTTCGGGTGGCTCGGCGCGGCGATCCACAGCGGGTGGTCCTGCAGGCCCTGGCAGTTCCCCTTCCTGGCGAAGGCGAGGAACGTGTAGATCACCGGCCGGACCCCGGTGACGAGCGAGATGACCTTGCACCACCGCCTGGCGAACGCCGACACCTCGCGCGGCGGCAGATGCCCCGACCGTTCCAGGTCCAGCGCGATCAGGTCGCCACGCCGCAGACCCCCCGCGGCGTCCACCACGTCGAGGAAGTGCCGCGCCTGGTCCACCGGGTCGGACTTGGGGTGGCCGAAGTGGTAGGCGCCGCAGACCAGCCAGTTCTCCCGCATCGCGGCCCAGTTGCGTGCGAACCACTTGTCGGTGAACCCGGTGCCTTCGCTGGCCTTGGCGAACCCGAAGCCGACACCGTCGCCGGCGTGCCCGGCCCAGTCGACCGCCCCCTGCCAGTTGGACACGTCAACACCGTGCAGCACGACCGTCCCCCAGCCTTCTCGCGCTCCTCGCGGCGCCACGGCCCCACCCCCCGGCACGCCGTGCGACCTCTCGCGTACGCTCCGTGGCGCACCCTCGAGGATTTTAGTCACGCCGCGCCGCCGTCGCGTACCCGGAAACGCCGGAACCGGGCCCGGCCGCCGGATCGTGACGTGCCTTCGCCGCCGGTAGGGTTGCCCGGTGGAGTCGGAGGGTGCGGGCAAGCTGCTGGCCGAGGCAGGGGTGGACGCGCGGCGGCTGCGCGCGGCGATCGGGTTGCTGTCGGACGGCTCGTGGTGGACGCTCGCCGAGCTGGTGCGGGCCACGGCGACCTCGCGGCGCGGTGTCGAGGCCCTGTTGCGTGAGCTGGACCTTGAGCGGTCGGGTGACCGCTTCCGGCTGCCGCCGGACAAGGCCGCGGCGTACCGCGATCTGAGCGATCCGCCGGACGCCGGGCCCGCGGGCCCGGTCGATCACCTGCTCGGCGGGTACGGCGACGTGGTGGCGCGCATGGCCGCGCTGATCGCCGAGGCGCCGCGCGGCCGGCAGGCGCTCGACCATGTGTCGGCGACCCCGCAGACCGTGGTGTCCCGCGCGCTGCTGCTCGGCGCGCGGTTCCGGCTGCCCGGCGCGCGTGTCCTGTGCCTCGGCGACCACGATCTGACGTCGCTCGCCGTGGCGATGCTGCACCCCGAGGCCGAGGTGACGGTGGTGGACGTCGACGAGCGCGTGCTCGCGTACATCGCGGCGCGGGCCGGCGAGGCGGGCCTGACGGTCCGCACCCGGTGGGCCGACCTGCGTCTCGGGCTCCCCGCCTCGGTGCGCGAGCAGGCCGACCTGGTGGTCACCGACCCGCCGTACACCCCCGAGGGGATCGGCCTGTTCGCCGCCAGGGCCGTGGAAGCCGTCGGTGACATCGGCACCGCGCGCGTGCTCCTCGCGTACGGCGCCGGTGAGCGCAGCCCCATGCTGGCCTTCAAGGTGCAGTCGGCGCTGCACGACCTCAACCTGGTCACCGAGGCGATGTACCCCGACTTCAACCGGTACTTCGGGGCCGAGGCCATCGGCTCGGCCGCCGACCTGTACGTCCTGCGTCCCACCACGAGGTCCCGTCCCGCCGCCGCGACCCGGGCCGCGCGTTTCGCCACCGCGATCTACACCCACGGCCCCCAGTCGGTCGAGTCCCACCAGGCGGCGGCCGGCGCGGCGTTCACCGGCGGGTTCACCCCCGGCGTCCTGGTGGGTGACTGGCCCGCCGACCTGCTGCCCGGCACCCCGAGGGTCCGCCTTTCCGTGTGGCTGGCCAAGCCCTACGCCTCCTCCCCCGGCCGGGTCGCCGTTGCCGTCCCCCCCGGTCTCGGACCGGCGGTGCCCCGTCTGCTGCTGGCCTGCCGCGCCGCGCACGTGCGGGTGCTCGCCGCCGTGCGCGAGGCCCGCGACGGTGACCTGTGGCCCGCTCTGGTCGCCGCCGGCGGCCCGCTGTCGGCGGTCTACGACCTCACCGTGACCGGCACGGGGATCGACGCGGTACGGCGTGCCGAGCCGCGGGATCCGGCGGCCCTGGTGCTGCGGCGCGTCCTGGACAACGCGCACGGCAAGCTCGCCAACACCTGGCGCGAGGCCCTCATCAAGGCGCACCAGGGCCTGACCAAACGCCAGGCGCGGGCCGTCGTCGCCGAGGCCGCTCCCTGGGCCGGGGACGCCACCCCCTTGGAGCTCCCCGCGCACCGCCTCGCCGAGCTTCCCGCGCAGGTCGCCGCATCCCTGCGGGCCGCGCAGGACGCCGGGTGAGAGACTGGAGGCGAGCAGGAGGAGGTGCAGCATGCACGCCAAGGAATGGGTCGTGGAGATCCACATAACCGAGGACGACAACGACGACCGCACCGTCGCCCGTGCCGTTCTGCTCACCGACACCGGCGAGCGGCACGAGAGCCTCGGTCACGCGCGCCGCAACCCGGTGGACCACCCGGTCCCCGAGATCGGCGACGAGCTGGCCGCCGCACGCGCGCTGGCCGACCTGTCGTCCAAGCTCTCCGGTGACGCCGCCGAGGACGTCGCGCAGATGGCCGGTGGTCACGCCTGACCCGGTTCGCCTCCGCCGGCCGTCCCGGGTCCGTGGCCGGGGTGGATCACGGCCACGGGGCAGTCGGAGCGGTGCAGCACGTGGTGCGCCACCGAGCCGAGGTGCGCGTGGCCGGTCTTGGTGTGGGTGCCGATCACCAGCAGATCGCCGTGGTGGGACGCCTGGATGAGCGTGAGTGCGGGGTGGCCTCGCAGGGATCGCGCGGTGATGCGCAGGCCGGGGTGCGCGGCACGCCATGCCTCCAGGCGCTCGCGGAGGGTCTCGGCGACCTGCGGCGCGGAGGCGCGCCGCAGGGGTGAGCGCACGTGGATGACGCGCAAGGACGCACCGCGCCGCAGGGCCTGGTCCGCGGCGTAGGCGAGTGCGGCCTCCGACGCCGGTGAGCCGTCGAAGCCGACCACGACGCGGTCGTGCGCGGTGGCGCGGGGCCGGCGGACGACGACGACCGGCGCGTGCGCGCGGCAGGTGACGGCGCGGCCCACCGAGCCGAGGAGCAGCGCGGCGAGGCCGCCGCGTCCCTCGCCGCCGAGGACGAGTTCGTCGGCGTGCTCGGACTCGGTGGTGAGGCGTTCGGTGACGGCGCCGGTGATCAGTGCGACGCTCACGTCGGTGCCGGGAGTGCGGGTGCGCACGCGTTTCGCGGCGGCGGCCAGCGCCGAGCGCCAGTAGGACGTGTGGCTGTCGCGCGACCCCGGCGCCGGTTTCAGCGGGAACTCGTACGACCACGGCTCGTGGACGTGCACGATCTTCAGGTGCGCGTCCCTGCGCGCGGCGTCGTCCGCCGCCCAGTCCACGGCCGCCGCGTCCGAGGCCGAGCCGTTCACTCCGACCACGATCTGTGCCGCCACGCGATCCCCTCCCTCACCAGGAGTTATGCCCCGGGAAGAGCCGTCTGACGACGACAGCCGGCGATCGCGTGGGGGACCGCGTCAGATGGCGATCCGCGGGGGTGCCGGGGACAGGTCGTCGTGCTCGTAGGTCAGGTGCGAGCGGACCTCGGTGACGCCGTCCAGCGCGCGGACGCCTTCAGTGACGCGGACCGCCTGCGAGCGGCGGGGAACGTGGCCGTCGAGGGTCACGGTGCCGTGGCAGGCGGCGGCGGACAGCGTGCCGGGGAGCACACCCGCTCCGCGGACGACGCCGGCGATCTCGGCGTCGAGGCCGGCCGGGGACCGGATGAAGACCTTCAGCAGGTCGGCCTGGTCGACGATGCCGACGAGCCGGCCGGTGACGTCGTCCACCACGGGGATCTGCCGGATTCCCCTGTCGTGCATGATCCGGGCCGCCTCCCTGACGCCGCTGCCCGCGGTCACGGTGACCGCGGGGCTGGTCATGAGGCCGGAGGCGGTCGCCTGCTCGCCGTGCTCGTCCCGGCCCGGCTCGCGCGGCCCGGCGAGGCCGGTGTCCCGCAGCAGCAGGTCGTCGGCGCGGACCACGCCGACGGGCCTGCGCTGCCGGTCGACCACGGCGAGCGCGCCGACCTTGAACCGGCGCATCGTCTCCACCAGGTCCGCGAACGGCGTGTCCCGTCCGACCGCGATGGCGACCTGTCCCATGACGTCACCGACGCGCATGCCGACCACCTCCCGTTGCAGGTGCCTCAGGTGAGGCATTCCCCGATCGCGCCGTCAGCGACATGACCTCCCATCAGAAAGAGGAGTTGCCTACTGCCGAAGAGAGAGTTAACATACAGCTGTAGTTGGAGCTTTACTGAAAGCCAGCGATCAGCGAAGCCACCGATCAGCGAGGAGGATCCGGAGATGTTGCTCACGTCGATCGACCCCTTCGTCCAGGAGTTCGAGCGGCAGTTCGACCGGCTGACGCGCCAGGCGTTCACCCGCGGCGAGGGTGGCGCGAACGGCGTCATGCCGCTGGACGGGGTGCGCCGCAAGGACGACGTCCTGCTCCGCTTCGACCTGCCCGGCATCGACCCCGAGTCCATCGAGGTCACCGTGGACCGCGGCGTGCTCTCGGTCAGCGCGCGCCGTGAGGAGGAGCTCGGCGAGGACGACCGCGTGTTCGTGCGCGAGCGCGTCATGGGCACGTTCACCCGCAGGGTCTACCTGTCGGAGCACCTCGACAGCGAGCGCGTCGACGCGGCGTACCACAATGGGGTGCTCCAGGTCCGCATCCCGGTCCTGGAGAAGGCCAAGCCGCGCAAGGTCGAGATCCAGCGCGGCGGCGACCCCAAGGCGCTCCGCGCCTGACGGGACGCATCCCGCACGAGGCACCGGGCCGGTGCCGCCGGACGGCGGCGCCGGCCCGCCGTCACCTGGAGGCACGCATGGCCCGGCTGCCGATCGACGACCACTACGCGCCGCTGTACTCCCTCGGCCAGGTCGCCGACATGCTGCGCGTGCAGCAGGCCTTCCTGCGCCGCCTCGACGAGTTCGAGGTGGTACGGCCGCACCGCTCGCCAGGCGGCCAGCGCCGCTACTCGCGTGCCGACATCACCCTCGTCCAGTACGTCGTGGAGCTGTCGGACGAAGGCATGACGCTGATCGCCATCCGCCGTGTCCTTGAGCTGGAACAGCAGGTCAAGGAGCTGCAGGACGAGCTGGAGCACATGCGTGCCCTGCTGCGCCGCCACGGCGCCGACCCCGCGGCCGGCCGCCGTCCGGCCGGATGAGCCGGACGGCACGGCGGGGCCGGACGGTCAGGCCCAGGGCCGGAAGACGGCGCGGACGCAGCCGTCCTTCTTGTGCTTGAACAGGTCGTACCCGCGCGGGCCCTCGGTCAGCGGCATGGTGTGGGTCGCCAGGTGGCTGGTGCGCAGCTCGCCGCGGCCGATGAGGTCGAGCAGACGCGGGATGTACCGCTGGCCGTGCTGCTGCGCGCCGCGCACGGTGAGCCCCTTGTTCATCATGGCGCCGAGGGGGAACCGGTCCACCGTGCCGGCGAACACGCCGAGGACGAACACCGACCCGCCCTTGCGGCACGCGTGGATCGCCTCACGCACGGCCGTGGGCCGCTCCCCCATCATGGCCCGCTTCCTCACCTTGCCGTACAGGCCGGAGACGTCGGCCTCCATGCCGACCGCCTCGACGCACACGTCGGGGCCCCGGCCGCCGGTGCGTTCGGTGAGCTCGGCGACGACGTCGGTGCGGGAGTAGTCGATCGTCTCGATCCCGATGTGGTGCTCGGCCATGGCCAGGCGCTCGGGAAGCCTGTCGATCGCGATGACCCGGTCGGCGCCGAGCAGCACCGCCGCGCAGGCCGCCATCTGGCCGACCGCGCCGCAGCCCCACACGGCCACCACGTCACCGGGCTTCACCCCGCCGAGCTCGGCCCCCATCCACCCGGTCGGCGCGGCGTCCGAGGCGAACAGCGCGTTCATGTCGTCCACCCCGTCGGGGACGGTGAAGGCCCCGTGGTCGGCGAACGGCACGCGGACGTACTCGGCGTGGCTGCCGCGGAAGCCCCCCATGGCGTGCGAGTGGCCGAAGATGCCGGCCGTGTCCCCGCCCCACGCCATCTCGGTGACGCCGGGTTTGAGGTTGCTGTTCTCGCACAGCGACCACATGCCGCTCTCGCACTGCCAGCACCGGCCGCACCCGATGATCGAGGACACCACGACCCTGTCCCCCACGCGGTGCCTGCGCACCTGCGAGCCGACCTCGACGATCTCGCCGAGGAACTCGTGGCCGATGACGTCGCCGGCGCGCATCGCGGGGATGTACCCGTCGATCAGGTGCAGGTCGGAACCGCAGGTGGTGGTGAGCCCGACCTTGACGATGGCGTCCTGCGCGTTGACGATCACCGGGTCCGGCACCCGCTCGACCGACAGCTCGTTCACCCCCTGCCAGCACAGCGCTCTCATGGCCGCCTGCCGGCACGCTCGAACGCCTCGTCCGTCGCCTTGTCGACGGGGGCCGGCCGCGGCCGCGGCGGCTCGGCCCGCAGCACCTCGCCGGTCTCGGCCAGGCACTTGGCCTCACGCAGCGCACGGCGCAGGGCGAGGCGCGTCTGCTGTCCGCCGAGCCGCGCGAGGACCTGGTCGACCCCGCCGGCCGGCGGGGTGAGCGGCCGGACGGCGAGCTCGGTGCCCCGGCCGCCGGGGGCCTCGCGCACCTGGAACTCGATGCTGTCGCCGAACCGCGCCAGCGGCTCAGGCAGCCGTCCTCCCGGCACGACCTCCTCGGGCCGCCGGTAGATGGTCACCACGAACCACCGGGACGCGGCGCCGCCGGTCCCCGTCCGGGTGCGCCGCGTGGAGAACCAGCGCATCGCGCCGCCTCCGATCATCCCGAGCAGCCCCACGAGGAGCACCCCGCGCAGCCCTCTGAGCAGGACCGGCCCGGCACCTACACGTCTCATCGCCTCTCCCCCCGCGTGACACCCGCGACTGCTCCGATGGCTACCCACCCCCCACCTGGGCTTACCTCGGGTGCCGCGCTCTTGAGAAGGAGTTGACACGCCGCATGCCGCCGGCGGGCCGTCACCAGTACATGATCGCGGTCTGACCCGACCCCCTCGTGGAGTACAGCCGCACCCTGGCGATGTAGCGGCGTCCCTTGACCAGCCGCGCGGTCACCGTGGAGTTGCGCTCGGTCCCGGCGTCGTCGTCGGCCCGCACGTACCGCGGCTCGCCGTCGATCTCCTCGAACAGGCCGAGCACGGTGTCACTGTCCCCGAAGGTCGCCACGGTGTAGTCGCGGGTGCCCTCGGGGATGATCAGGTAGTCGGCCTGCCGGCCGGGGGCCAGCCCGAGCGGCATCGAGGTGAACGCCGCGAGCCGCGGCGGGCCGGCCGGCGCGAGGCCGGGGTACCAGCGGCGCGCGAACTCCTCGTCGGCCGCGGAGAGCCCTCCCGGGGGGACCAGGCCGCGGCGGAACTCCTCGGGTTCCAGGATCAGGCCGGGCCCGAAGGCGTACTCCATGACCGATCGGTAGTCGAACAGTGAGCCGTCCACCTCTGAGGCGTCGAGCTTGCGCAGGATGTTGTGGAAGATCTTCGGCCGCGACCAGCTGTTCGGCGGACCCGAGAACTCCCGGTAGACCGCCTCCTCGTCCCACACCAGGCCGGAGAACGGGCTCTGGTGCTCATGCGGCATGCCGATGACGTGGCCGATCTCGTGCAGCGCGGTGGTACGGCCGTGCGGGGTGTCCAGCCGCCAGCCGTAGTTCACGGTGCGCTCCCCGATGGGGATGCCGAGCGCGTCGCGGCCGAGGTAGGACCACGAACCGTCACCGCGCATGAAGCCGATCCTGATCTCGGCCTCGGCGCGGTCGGTCACCTCGGCGAACTCCAGCCCGATGCCGAGGCTCTTCCACTGCTCGAAGGCGGCGCGCACGGCGGCGCGCTGCGTCTGGTCCCCCACCCAGGACACGAACGCGGTGCCGCCGTCGGCCAGGGTGACGGTCGAGCCGTCCTCCTCCTTGTCGAAGAAGTAGTAGTGCAGCACGGTGCCGTTCAGCCACTTGAGCCGGCCGCTGATCAGTGCCGCGAGCCGGACGCCGCTGACGGCGGCGGCCTCCGCGGGCACGGACTGCGGCGGCGACGCGCAGTGCGGGCCGATCTGGTGTGCGTCGTAGTCGTCGTGGTCGTCGCCGGCCGATGTCATGGGTCCCCTCCGTGGTCTGGCGTACCGACCAGGCTGGGGACGCGGCGCCGTCCGCGCATGAGTACCCCGCTACCTAATTACCGGCGACCTTGAACGGCGGGGAACGGCTCAGGCGGCACCGCCGACGGGAACTGCTCAGGCGGCGCCGATGGCGGTGAACGACCAAGCGGCGGCACGGTGCGGGGGGTCGTCGGGCAGCGCGCGGCGCGCGTCGCGCAGCGCCTCGGCCGTGCCGAGGCCGGCGCGCAGGCCGTCGTGCAGCGCCACCGACAACGCGGCGGCCGCCTCGTCGTCCACCGGGACCAGGCTGGCCGCGATCCCCGCGGTGCCGAGCGGCAGCAACGCGGCGGCGAGGCCGAGCAGCTCGTCGGCGCCGACCGGCTCCAGCCACCCCGAGTCGCACGCCGACAGCACGATCCGGTACGGCGCGCGGCCGAGGCGTTCCAGGTCGTGCACCGTCAGCCGTCCGTCGTCCATACGCAGCGCGGAGAACATCGGGCTGTCGGCGCGGAACGTGCCGTGCGCCGCGATGTGCGCGAGCAGGCTGCCGTCGATGGCCTTGAGCACGGCGGCGACGGTGGCCGCGCCGTCGCCGAGCACGGACGCGCCGCCGTACCGCGCCGCCAGGGACGGCACCTCGGCCCCGCCGCCGGCGAGCCCCGGCCCACGGACGAGCACCACCCCGGCGCCGTCGGCGGCGTCCGGCGGCACGACGTCACCGGCGCGCAGCCACGCACCCGCCGATGGTGACACACCGACCACCCGGTCGCGCAGCGCGGGGAGCGCGGCCCACGGCACCCCGTGCAGCCTCCCCGGCGGGACGATCAGCAGCGGCCCCGTCCCGAGGTGGCGCACGGCCGGGCCGAGCAGCGTCTCCTGCAGGAGGCGCGTCCCGGCCTCGACCACGGCGAGCCGTTCCGCCGCGAACCCGGCCGCCGTCCGGTACGCCAGCCGCCGCAGCCCGGCGCGCAGGTGGCCGACCTCGGCGGCCAGGCCGGCGGTGCGGCCCGCCGTGAACACCCGCACCTTTCCCGCGCCGCACACCAGGACCCGCGCCACTCCGCCGACGTCGGTGATCTCGACCAGGCGCCGGTCACCGAGCCGGTCGAGCAGCGCGCGCGGGTCGAACCGGAGGCTCTCCCCCGTGCCGGGACCGCGGGCCCGCAGCGTGCGGGCCCGGATGGCGCGCTCCAGCCGCCGGTGCTCGCGCTCCAGCGCGGGTGCGGGACGGCCGGTGGAACGGGCCGTCTCCAGCCGGCCGGTGACCTCGCGGTAGGCGGCGGTGTCGCGCAGCAGCGCCGGGTCGTCCGGCGGCCGGACCGGCGGCACGGCGAGCGCGGTGGCCCGCCACCGCTCGCTCCACACCAGCAGCCTGCGCGGGTCACCCGACGCCAGCGCCGCCTCCTGCGCGAGCGCGGCCAGTTCGGCACCCTGCGCGGTGGCCCGCGCGCGCAGCTCGGCCGCGCCGAGGGTGAGCCGGTGCTCGTCCAGCACGTCCAGCCCGCGGCGGCAGGCGGCGAACACCGCCGCGCGGCGTCCCGTGGCCTGCGCGCGCAGCGCGTGCGCCAGCCATCCGGCGACGCGGGCCTGCGCGGGGCCGCGCAGCCTGCCGCGTGCGGCCTCGGCCAGATGCTTGTCGGCGTCCTCGGCCCAGCCGAAGGCGAGCGCGACCCGGCCCGCCAGCAGGGACGCCTGCACGGCCTCCGGGGAGCCGAGGTCCCGCAGGCGGACGGCGAGCTCGGCGACGTCCCGCACCTGACGGCCCGACGTGCGGCCGGCGGCGTGGCGCGCCTGGTGGAGCACGAGCCGCGCGTGGGCCTCCCACCAGCCGCGGCGCTGGCTGACGAACAGCCGGATCGCGATGAGGGCCCGCGCGCTCGCGGCCTGCGGGTCGCGGGCCGCCGTCGCGGCCCGCGCGGCCACCAGTATCAGCTCGGCCTTGGTGGTGCTCTGACCGCGGGTGTGTTCCAGGAGCGCCGCCGCGCGGTCGGCCTCGTGCCGGGCCTCCTCGGCGAGACCGGCGGCCAGCAGCGCGAAGCACCGGTCGAGCGTCAGGCCGTACCCCGGTGTGCCGAGCGTCTCGAACCGCCGGGCCGCGTCGTCGTAGTGGCGCAGCGCGGCCGGCAGGTCCCCCGCGAGGAAGGCCGCCACCCCGCGGTTCCACACCGCGACAGCGCGGTCGTGGTCCTGGTCGGTGCGTTCCCACAGGTGCTCGGCGGCGGCGAAGTCCAGGTCGGCCTGCTCGGTGGCGCCGGACGCCAGGTGGAGCAGGCCGCGCAGCGTGAGCGCGCGTGCCGTCCAGATCGTGTCGTCCGCCTCGCGCAGCACCGGGATCGCGGGCCGCAGATCGTCCAGGGCCTCGCGGTGCCGGCCGAGCACCCACAGGATCCTGGCGCGCCGGAACCGTACCCGTGCCGAGGTGAGGCCGCTCCCCCGCGTCACCCCGGCGTTCAGGTACGCGAGGCCCCGGCCGGTGTGGCCCGCGTGGACGACGGCGACACCGAGCGCGGCGAGCGCGTCGGCCTCCCGGTCGGCCGAGCCGGACCGCCGGGCCAGCGCGCGGGCCCGGCGCAGGTGGCCGAGCGCGACGGTGAGGTCGCCGAAGTCGCGCTCCCAGATGCCGATCACCTGATGGGCCACCGAGGCGGTGTGCGGCGCGGGGGCCGCGCCGAGCAGCGCGCGAGCGCCTGCCACGGCCTCTTCGGGACGCGCGAACACCAGGGACAGCAGGTCTTCCGGTCCCGGCGGCCCTGGATCACCGGGAGCGCTTCCCCCCTCCACGGTCCAGATGCTAAACGTGGGGTCTCGGGGCGTCCACGTCGTTTCCTGTTGTCCGCGATCGGTCAGGGATGTATCAGCCCGGCCGCACGTGACTCTTGTCCGGCGAGACCGGCCACCCTGTGAGGAGCCCCGATGGCACCCGACCGATTCCATGAGCAGCTGCGGTTCATCGCCGAGGCGATGGGGACGACGCTCGTCGGCGGCCCGCCGGGTGAGATCCCCTTCTACGCCTACGAGAGCGGTTACCTCCTGATCCGCGCCGAGGAGGCCGGCGTGGTGGTGGACGAGCTCAACGCGACCGGCGGACGGCGGGGTGAGCCGGTCCGGCTCCCCGAGGTCCGGCCGGCCTCCGGCCTGCTGCGGGTCCCGGTCGCCTCGCCGGACACCGCCACCACACCCGACGGCGGGGTGGTCGGCGCGCTGCGGGACCTGGAACGCCTGCACGGCCGGGCCGGCCGGCAGCTCGCCAGCAGGAACCACCTGGTGACCATCACCCCCGGCGGGGTGAACTCCTGTCCTGCCGACGAGCCGGAGGCGACGTGGGAGGACTTCCACCCCGCCGTGCGGGCGGCCCCGGCCGCGGCCGGGGAGGACCGGCCACCGGTGACGGTGCTCGTGATCGACACCGGTGTCGTCAAGGACCTGCACACCATGCACCCCTGGATGAGAGGTGTCGTGCCGCCGGCGCCGGCCGACGAGATGGACCCCCGCGCCGCCGAGCACCGCACCCTTCCGCCGGTCCCCGGCGGCCCCTTCGTCCCCGGCGCCGGCCCGTTGAGCCCTGGTGGTCCCCTGTTCCCCGGAGTTCCCGGCACCGGCGGCAGCGGACTCAGGCCGCCACCCACCCACGACCCGGCGGGGTTCGTGCGTGAGTACGTCGGCCACGGCACGTTCATCGCGGGGCTGGTCCAGGCGGTGGCGCCGCACACGCGGGTGACGGTGTCCAACAAGATGACCCCCGCGGGCTGCGTCCTGGAGGAGGAGTTCGCCAAGCGGCTCCTTGCGGCGCTGGAGCCCGGCTGGCCCGACATCATCAGCCTGTCGGCCGGCGCGGCCAACGGGCTGTTCACGCCGCTCATGGGCTTGGAGTGGTTCCTGGACGCCTTGAAGGACCATCCCGGCACCCTGCTGGTGGCGGCGGCGGGGAACAACGGCAGTGACGCCCCTTTCTGGCCGGCCGCCGCCGCGCGGTACCCCGCGGAGAACGACGGAGTGGTGTCGGTGGGTGCGCTGCGGGTGGACGGCAGGGAAGGCGCCTGTTTCACCGATCACGGCGAGTGGGTGCGGGTGTACGCACCCGGGGAGCGGCTGGTCGGCGCGTTCCTCGGGGCCGACGGCCCGCAGCCGTACCGGTACCAGCACTCGACGTTCGAGCGCTGCCGCTACCTGGCGTCCTACGACGCTCCTTTCCTGTACGACTGCACCTGCGGCTTCCCCGCCAGGGTCGGCGCGCTGAGCGAATCGCCACAGGTCGCGGACCAGGCGGCGTTCACCGGCAGGGCCAAGTGGAGCGGCACCTCGTTCTCCACGCCGATCGTCGCGGCGATGATCGCCGACCACATGGTGACGACCGGGGAGCGCGACCCGAGGGCCGCCGCGAAGGATCTGATGCGGCTCCAGGCGTACGGCGCGACGGTGCGCGGTGTGCCGGTCCGCGCGCTGCGGCCGTCCGGCTGGAACCCGGTCCCGGTGACACCGCTGCCGCACGTGTGACCGCCGCGCCGCCGGCGGGTCGCGCGGGTCGTGGACGGCGTACGATGATGATCCCCACCAGAAGGATCGTCCGCGTGGATCGTGACGCCATCGGTGCCCTCTTCCGTGCCGCGGCCGAGGGTGACGCCGCCGCATGGAAGGCGCTCGTCGAGCGGCTCGCTCCGCTGGTGTGGTCGGTCGCGCGCGCGCACGGGCTGTCCGACGCCGACGGGCACGAGGTGTTCCAGACGACGTGGTTCCGGCTCGCGCAGCACCTCACCCGGATCCGTGAGCCGGAGAAGGTCGGGTCGTGGCTCGCGACCACGGCCAGGCACGAGTCCCTGAAGATCATCAGGATGGCTCGCAGGGAGTCCCCGGTCGGCGATCCGTGGGTGCTCGACGGGCCGTCGGCGGACGGCACGCCGGAGGACGCCGTGCTCCACGCGGAGGACGCCGCCGACCACGGCGAACGGGTGCGGCGGCTGTGGTCGGCGTTCGAGGAGCTGAGCGACACCTGCAGGCGGCTGCTGCGCGTCCTCATGGCCACGCCGCCGCCGCAGTACCAGGAGGTGTCGGCCGCGCTCGGCGTCCCGGTGGGAAGCATCGGCCCCACCCGGCTGCGCTGCCTGCGGCGCCTGCGTGCCCTGCTCGTGGAGCGAGGGGACTCGTGACCCCCCCTGGCACCGGGCCGGACGACGCTCTCGAACGAGAGCTGCGTGAGGCGGCGGCGGTGCTCGACCCGGTGCCGCCTGAGCTGCTCCAGGCCGCCGTGGACGCCTTCACGGTGCGCACCATGGACGACGAACTGGCCGCGCTCGCGTTCGACTCACTGGACGGCGCGGGGACGGTACGCGGCGACGACGGACCGCGGGTGGCGGCCTTCCGCACCGGGGAGGCCGGCGTGGACGTGGAGATCACGGTGTCCGCCGACGGCGCCAGGGTCGTCGGTCAGGTGATGCCGCCGGGGACGGCGGAGGTGGAGGTGCGGGGACGCCGGCCGGTCACCGTGACCGCCGACGCGATGGGGCGGTTCTCGTGCGACCACGTGGCGGCGGGGCCGTTCAGCCTCCGCTGCCGGGTCGGCGGCCTGACCCTGGTCACGGAGTGGATCACCATCTGAGGCGCGGCCCGCCGTCCATCTCCAGTGGCACAAGAAATCACGACATTGCGCCATACGTTGCTTACAGAAGGTGACAAAAAGACCCCTCCGTATATCAACTACAGAACGTCGGAGCGGGCCGGGAAACGATCGCACCCCCGGGGATTGCCTTATCCGGCCACGAGTTACCCGCATTGCCGGGAGGCGTGGGAGGGCCGAATGGGACGGGGAGCGTGAGGCGGCGCGACGGGGTCGATTGGGCCCGGACCTGAGAATTGCCTGAGACTTTCACGGCCCGCCGTGGTCATTACATTGGCCGCCGGCGGTGCGCCGAGCCGCGCGGAGGGACGGCGTGGAGCCGTCGCGGCGGCGGCCGGCGGGGCCCTGGAGGCGGATAATAGCGCGGCAGGAGCGCCGCGGCCACGTCCGGGTGACACCGTTTTACTCATTGGCAGCCCGGGAAGTTCCCGCATACACCCTGACAGGGCTCGGCGGCGTCGCGGAAGCCCGGTGGCCCGCGCGAGCCGGCGCGGGCACGGAGTCCCAATCACCGGAATCACGTGCCGATGATGAGACCAGGCGCCGGGATTTCCCCCTGCTCCCGCGGCCGGGCCGGCGTGACGCCTAAGCCTCGGATGGAGCAATGAATAGGGGTCAAGCTAACAAATTCTCTGAAGTCAGCACTAGCCACCCGAACCGGCCCGCCGTGGCCGCCCCGCCGGGAAGGCGGGGATCGACGCAGGCCAGAGCGGATGCGCGGGGCCGGTGGCCGCCGCCCCGTCCCGCCGGCATCCCCGATGCGAGCACAGCCTCCACGAGAGCGGCCCGCCGATGCGGGCCGAAGAGACGCTCGTGCTCGCCGGGGCGACTAATCCAGGCGGGACGGGTTAAACATTCACTGCGCCGCTTCGTACTGGGCGACGATGTGGGAGGCGATCCTGCCTCGCTCGCTGACGTTCAGGCCGTGGGCCTTGGCCCATGCCCTGATCTCGGAGCTTTTGTCGCGCGCCGGACGCTGGGCCGCGCCGCGCTTACGGCCACGGGCCTGGCCGTGATCGGCCTTGCGAGCGCTGGAGACGAAAGGCGAAAGGGCCTCCCGCAGATTCCTGGCGTTTTTGTCGTTCAGGTCGATCTCGTAGCTGGTCCCGTCAATCGCGAACTGGACCGTCTCTTTTGCTTCACCGCCTTCGAGGTCGTCGATGAGTAGCGTCTGGATCTGTGTCGCCATCTCCACTCCTTTCGGGAGCATAGTTTGACTCACCAAGAATATACCCGCCATCGGTCGGTTCCCACGTGTGGAACAGCATGCCGCATTGCCGGGCCCGGCATCGTGACTATCCACTGAATCGGGGGCCAGGCAACCTTTATCGGCACCTACCAGCGCGGCATCCAACCGCTGGCCGCACCCGGACACCGATTCGCGTGTCAGGACCATATACCGGCGGGGCCGGAAGATAGTGGTGACTACAGATTCCGGCGGCCCCGGCTGCGTTGTCACGTCCAGCCGGACCGGGAGAGACGGCACCGGCGCCACTCGGCCCTCCGGTGTCCCCTCGTCACCATGCCACGGACGGGACGCACCCGCGAGGACGCGCACGACGCGGGCCGTACAGTTGGCGTCATGGGCATGGTCACAACCGTCGGGCTGGTCCTGCACCCGGCGCGCGACTCCGAAGAGGCCATCGACACGATCGTCAAGTGGGCCGCCACCCGGGACGGCACGGTGCTCGGCCTGCCGGACGAGGTGGGCCGCATTCACTGCAGCGCGGTGGCCGTCGATCCGGCGACCCTCGTGGAGCGGGCCGACCTGCTGGTCAGCCTCGGCGGGGACGGCACGATGCTGCGCACCATGCGCCTGGTGTACGGCCGCACCACTCCGGTGCTCGGGGTGAACCTCGGCAAGCTGGGCTTCCTCGCCGAGATCGACGTCGGCGAGCTCCCTCCGGCGCTGTCGGCCATCGACAACCACGAGTTCACCGTCGAGCCGCGCATGGCGGTGCGCGCCACGCTGCCCGGGGGGCACACCGTCACGGCGTTCAACGACATCGCGCTCGCCCGCATCCCCGGTGACCGGATGGCCGCGGTGGCCATCTCGGTGGGGGGCAACCCGTTCGTCCGTTACGCCGCCGACGCGGTGATCGTCGCCACGTCCACCGGTTCGACCGCCTACAACTTCTCCGCCGGGGGACCGCTGGTGTCCCCGCTTGTCGAGGGCTTCCTCGTGGTCCCCGCGGCCGCGCACTCGTCGTTCAACCGCGCGCTGGTGCTCTCGGCCGACGAGGAGGTGGACCTCGACCTGCTGCCGGCGAGCGGCGGGCTCGCCGTGGAGGTGGACGGCACGGTCGCGGGCCGGCTGACGGCGGGAGACCGTGTCAGCGTCCGCGCCGTACGCGGCGCGGGCCGCGTGGTCCGCCTCGGCACGACCACCTTCTACGAGCGCGCGCGCCGCAAACTGAGGGTCAGCGGCAGCGCCGAGGTCGACTGAGGTGCCCGCCGGCGGCCTGAGCACCGTCGCGGTGATCTCGGCCGGCGGGGTCGTGGGAACCCTCGCGCGCTACGGCCTCGGGGTGGCGTTCCCCGTGGCCCCCGGCGGGTTCCCGTGGACGACCTTCGTGATCAACGTGACCGGGTGCCTGCTGATCGGGGTCCTGATGGTGGTGATCACCGAGGCGACCCGTCCGCACCCTCTCGTACGTCCGTTCCTCGGCATCGGTGTGCTCGGTGGGTTCACCACTTTCTCCGGGTACGTCGTGGACATCGGCCGCACGCTCACCGCGGGAGCCCCCGCCGTGGCGGCGGCCTACCTGGCCGGCACCCTCCTCGCGGCCCTCGCCGCCGTCCACGCGGGGGCCGCCGTGACGCGCGCGGCCGTCGGCCGCCGCCGGAAGGAGTCGCCGTGAAGCTCCACGGCCCCGCCGCACGCCTGACCGTCCTGATCGGCGAGAGCGACCAGTGGCGTCATGGTCCGCTCTACCACGAGATCGTGCGCCGGGCCCGGGAGGACGGGCTCGCGGGTGCCACGGTGCTCAGGGGGATCGAGGGGTACGGCGCGTCGTCGCGCATCCACACCACCCGCATCCTGTCCCTGTCGCAGGACCTGCCGGTCGCGGTCGTGCTGATCGACACCGAGGAGCGCATCCGCGCGTTCCTGCCGCGCCTGGACGAACTCGTCACCGAGGGCCTGGTGGTGCTCGACCCGGTGGAGGTGATCCGGTACGCCGGCCGCGAGGCGGAGGAACCGTGAGCGCCGCGACCGCGCTGCTCGTGGCGGCCGGCGCCGCCGCCGGGGCCCCGATGCGGTACCTCGCGGACCGCGCGGTGCAGGCCCGCACCGGATCGGTGTTCCCGTGGGGCACCCTCACCGTGAACGTCGCCGGTTCCGCGCTGCTGGGCTTCCTCGCCGCGTTACCGGCGGGGGACACGCTCATGGCGGTGCTCGGCACCGGCCTGTGCGGCGCGCTCACCACCTATTCGACGTTCGGGTACGAGACCCTGCGCCTGGCCGAGACCGGCGCGCGGCTGCTCGCCGTGCTCAACGCGGCCGGCAGCGTGGCCGCCGGTCTGGTGGCCGGAGGCTGCGGCATGTTGCTGGCCCGCCTCCTGTGACCGGCCGAAGCGACCGGTCACAGGACCGGCGGCGTCAGCGGCGGCGTGCGCGCGGCGGGTTGCGGCGGGTCAACATGGTCAGGGCCGCCGCCGCCATGGTGGTGGCGCCGGCGGCGATCAGGACCGTCGGGTGGCGTTCCGCCTGAGCGAGCACGCGCTCGGCGAGCGTCCCGTCCTGGTCGCCTGCGGCGTCCGGGCCGTCCAGCCGCCTGCCGCCGAGGCGGCGGGTGGTGACGGGTGCGCCGCGCAGGCGTTCGGCGACATCGGCGGCCCGGCGGCGCGCGGCCACCGCGGTCTGGCTGCGGGCCCGGTTCCCCGCGCCTGCCACCTTCGTGCGGGTGCGCTCGAACGTCTCACGCGCGCGTGACTTGATGTCGGCCTTGCCGGCCAGTGCCTCCACCGTGCGGCCGAGGTCCTCTCGGGTCTGCGCGATCTCGTCGCGCAGCCGTTCCTCCTCGGAACGGTGCACGGGGTGCGCCGTCTCCTCGGCGACATCCGCCGTCTGCGGACGGGTGTCCGTCCCGCCGACGGGACCGGACAGTCCCGCCAGGGGGTCGCCGCTCGGGCCGTGGCTCACCACGGGCTTGACGTACGGCTTGTGCGGCGCCTGGGTGCGGGGGACGTTCAGGGACGGGCCTGCGGACTCGGGGGTCGCCGTGCCGGGTTCCTGGCGGTGCAGACCCACCTCGCCGGCGGTGGGGTGGTGCGCCTTCCCTGCGGGATCGATCTCGGTCATCGGTGTGCCCCCTGCTTGACGGCGTCCAGGTCCGCCTTGATGCTCTCGATGGTCTGCGTGGGAAGTGGCGGCGTGGCCTTGGACACCTGGCGCTTGCCGCCGAGCCCGAGCACGCCGGCCAGCAGCAGCAGGACGGCGCCGACGATCAGTGCCGCCAGCCACCCCGGCACGACCAGGGCCAGCGCGAGGATGACGGCGGCGATCAGCGCGCCACCGCCGTAGAGGGCGAGCACTCCCGCTCCGCCGAACATGCCGGCGCCGAGACCGGCCCGCTTGCCCTTGCGGGACAGTTCCAGCGCGGCGAGCCGGATCTCGTCGCGCACCAGCCGCGACACGTCCTCCGACATCTGCTTGACGAGTTCTCCGGTGCTGAGCGATGAGTACGGGTTCGCCGCGTTCTCCCGTTCGTTGAGGGTTGTCATGGCACACCTTTCTTCGGGCTGTACCACCCGCGTGCCCCACGCGGCGGCCGGCTAACGGAAAACGCGCGCGTGTCACCGCATCGGCATCCTCGCCGGACGGCTTCCCACCGCCATCGCGCCGAGGCCGAGCAGCAGGATGACGGCACCGGTGACAATGTTGTTCCAGAGCGTCGAGGTCGTCGCCGACCGCAGGATCCAGGGGGACACGATGGCCCACACCCCGAGCACAGGGGCGAGCCACGTCAGCCCGTAGGTACGGCCGTACGCCGAGGCGAAGCCCACGCCGAGGGCCGCGAGGAACAGGCCGGTGACCAGGTTGCTCACCGTGATCCGCTGCAGGCCGAAGAACCCGGCCACCCACGGCGAGATCGCGAGGTACAGCCCGGCGAGAAGCGTCAGCCCGTCGATCGCCTGCGCGCCGGCGCTCCAGCTCGCCCGCTCGTACTTGGCCCGCATCTCGAGGATGTCGGGGTGCGTGTCCAGGCCGGTCGGTCTGGTCATGACCTCACCGCCTTTCCGACGTGCTCCGGGAACGGATTGATTCGTCCCATACCCCTGCGGAGAACGCCGCCACCGAGGGCTGATGCAATATTTCGGCTGATCAGCGCTTATATCCAGACAGGCGGACGGTCGTGTCCGCGCCGCCGTACGGCATTCGCCACACCCCGGTCGTCGGTTCGCGTCCGGCGGCCTCCGGAGCTCAGTCGATCTCGGGTCTCCCGAGGCGCCAGTAGCCCATGAACGCCACCGACCGCCGGTCCACCCCGAGTTCCCCCACCAGGTGACGGCGCAGGGTCTTCACCACGCCGGCCTCCCCCGCGAGCCACGCGTAGAAGCCGTCGTCCGCGGCCCTCTCCCCCGGCACCTCCCAAAGGGGCTCGTCATCCCCGGCCCCCGGACGCGGCGGCAGGTCGGCCACCTCGGCGGGGACCGCGGCGGCCCTCCCCGCGCGCAGCGCGCGTGCCGCCGCGCGGACGGCGGGGACCAGCAGGTCCCCGTGCCGTGCCCCGCGGCGCGGCAGCCACGTGACCCGTACGCCGCGCGGCACGTCGAGAGGCATGGCGTCCGCGGGGTCCGGCACCTCGATCAGGACACGAGCGTCCAGGCCCTCGGGCAGCGCCTCGGCGATGGCGGACAGCGCGGGGGCGGCCGTCTCGTCGCCGGCGGCGAGCAGGCGCGCAGCTCCGCGCGGCGGCGACCACTCCGCGCCGGCCGTCGGCCCCGCGTGCCGCGAGTCGGGTCCGATGACCAGCAGTGGCGCGCCGCGGCCGGCGCCGAGCACCCACCGGGAGGCGGGGCCGCCGTCACCGTGCAGAGCGAAGTCCACGTCGAGTTCCCGCCGCCGGGGCCGCACCGCGCGCGCGGTGTAGGTGCGCACCGGGTTGCGCCGCTCAGGCGGCAGCGCGCGCCAGGGCTCCCACCAGTCCTCCCCGGCGGGGAAGGTCGCGTAGCCGCCGTCGCGGTCGGGGAACACCAGCTTGATCCTCTGGTCGGATCCGCCGGCGGCGAGACAGCACAGGTCGTCGCCGCCGAACGTGACGCGGACGAAGCTCGGCGTGAGACGCGTCACCCGCTCCACCCGCACGTGGAAGGGCCGGTAGGCGGGAACGCCGGCCGCGCCGAGGTGATCCTCGTGGTGCCGCGTGCCGGCAAGGGCGGCAAGGGACCCTCCTGACAGGCCGAGGCCGGCGCCTATGGTCATCTGAGGACCTTCCGTCGGATCGGGGACTCCTCAGAAACTTAGCTTTGCCTTACCTAACTGGCAAGTGATGCGGACATGTCCGCCGCCACGTAGGCGGCGTCGAGACGCAGGACGAAGCGTGCGCCGCGCGCGGAATCCTCCACCCGAAGGCTGCCGCCGTGGGCCTCGGCGATCTCGCGGGAGATGGCGAGGCCGAGGCCGGTGCCACCCGGGTCGCGGCGGCGTCCGTCCGCCAGGCGCACGAACCGCTGGAACACCCGCTCGCGGTCACCCGGAGCGATGCCCGCGCCGTCGTCGGCGACCTCCACCTTCGCCACGCCGTCGCGCTCGTCGACCGTCACCGTCACCTGGCACTCGGCGTGCCGCCGTGCGTTGACGATCAGGTTCCGCAGGACGCGCGACACCTGGACCCGTGAGCCGCGCACGTGCACGTGGTCCAGCACGTTCACCCGTACCGGCACTCCCCCCGCGAGGTCCCCCACCACCTCGGCGATCAGGGTGGCGAGGTCGAACGGCTCGCCGGAGACCGTGTCCCCCGCGCGGAGGCGGGCCAGCACCAGCAGGTCGTCCACGACGGCCTCCATGTGGTCCACCGTGGCGAGCGCCGCGGTGATGGAGTCACGGGGATCGACCTCGGACGGGTGCAGCAGGGCCTCCTCCAGCCGCAGGCGCAGGCCGGCGATCGGGGTGCGCAGTTCGTGGGAGGCGTCGGAGGCGAAGCGGCGCTGGTGGGACAGCGCGTCCTCAAGGCGGTCCAGGGTCTCGTTCGCGGTGTGCGCCAGCAGAGCGAGTTCGTCCTCGCCGGGTGGGACGGGGACCCGCAGGCTCAGGTCGCTGCCGGTGATCTGCGCCATGCGTGCCCTGATGGCCGCCACGGGGGTCAGCGTGCGGCCGACCAGCACCCACGCGACCCACGCCGCGAGCGCGGTGAGCAGCAGCACACCGCCGCCGATGGCCGCCTCCAGGTGTCCGGAGGCGAGGACGGCGGGGGTACGGAGCCCGGCATAGACCACCGGGGAGTCCATCGCGGGGGTGACGCGGATGGCCATGGCCATCACGCACCCGATCGCCGCGGGACAGACCGTCACCTCGGTGAAACGGTCCTCGGCGGGGGGCCGTACGGAGCTGAGCGGCTCGGCGTCCCGCGCCGCCTCGCTGGCGTGGGTGACCCGGCCGTGGTCGTCCACCACCTGGATCAGATCGACCGGCCCCACCGCGGGGATCACCCGCGGTACGTGACCGGCGCGCGCCGCCGCGCTCCACTGGCTCGCCACGCTCTTGGTCGCCTCGAAGGTGTCCACCACGGCCTTGTAGCGGATCACGGCGTCCAGGCACACGCCGAGCGAGACCAGCACGACGAGACTGGTGACGACGGCGGCGACCGTGTAGCGGGCCCGGATGGAGACCGGCCGGGGGATTCGGAGGGTAAGCGCTTTCCGCACCGCTCACCTCTCAGGTCCGCAGTCGGGGGAACCCCATGCCGAGGCGTGGCTCACCGTCCGTGCGCGACAGCCCGCATGGATCGGCGGGGCTGCGTCCCGGAGGGTCGCCACACGTCTGGAGCGGAGAAGGTCACCGAGAAGTCGATCGCTGTCCATTTCATCAAGTTATGGCACCAACGTGAGGAATGGGGGGTTGTGTCACACCCAGGTGACGACGCCAAGACGCGTACGTTCCCGCAGGTCGAACCCGTTGACCATCCCTTTGCGCGGCCAAGGGGATCTCTTACCGCCGGAACCCCCGCCGCGCTTCGCTCAGGTCTCGTCGAGGATGCTCCGCAGGCTGCCCAGGGTGACGTCCACCGGCTCGGCCTCGACGCTCAGGCGGTTCATCACGTCCCAGTACAGGTCGATGTCGGCGGGCTTGTCGGGGTAGATCGCGCTGTGGAGCTGCTCCAGGTACACGACGTCCGGCAGGAGGTCCTCGGCCATGCGCAGGATGGTGATGGGGCCGCCGGCCGCCGCGTGGCCGCCACGGCTGAACGGCATGAGCTGGAGCGTGACGTTCGGCAGCGCCGCCATGTCGATCAGGTGCGCGATCTGGGCCCGCATCACCGCGCGGCCGCCGACCGGCCGGCGCAGCGCACCCTCGTCGAGCACGGCCCACAGCTTGACCGGACGGGGACGGGTCAGGATCTCCTGCCGCCGCATGCGCAACGCCACCCGGCGCTCGACGTCCTCCTCCGACAGGCCGCGCGCGAGACCGGCGACCGCGCGCGCGTAGGCCTCGGTCTGGAGCAGGCCGGGGACGAACTGCACCTCCCACGAGCGGATCACGCTCGCGGCCTGCTCCAGCCCGAGGTACGGCTCGAACCACGACGGCACGGCGTCGCCGTAGGCGCTCCACCAGCCGGGATGGTTGGCCTCCTCGGCCAGCGTGAGCAGGGTGTCGCGCTCGGCCGTGCCGGTCACCCCGTACAGGGTGAGCAGGTCGGCGACGTCACGGATCTTGAACCCGGTGCGGCCGAGCTCCATGCGGCTGATCTTGGTGTCGGAGGCGCGGATGTGGTACCCCGCCTCGCCGCGGCTGATGTCGCACGCCTCGCGCAGGCGGCGCAGCTCTCCGCCGACGACCATGCGCAGAACCGTGGGGCCCGACGGCCGCTGGTCCTGGATCCTGTCCTCGTCGATGTCGCCTTCGGGCCGAACGGTGCTCATGATCACTCTCCGGTACGATCAAAGCCCAAACAGCGTGCCGTCACAAGACCCTAATTTCAGCACACCCGGCAGCCTGCCGGTACCGGACCGGCGTCATCGCACCCTCGTCCCGGGTCAGGGCTTGCGTCCCACCCCGCAGACCTCGTGCTCCTCCTCGTGCGGCTCCGGCGTCCCGACATCGGGCCGCCAGCGTGACAGCACGACCACGCCGGGTGGCACGAGGTCCAGCCCGTCGAAGAAGGCGGTGATCCGCTCACGTGAGCGCAGGACGTACGGCGCCGAGCCTCCCTCGTTGTAGCGGCGCTGGGCCCGCAGGAACGCCTCGTCGGTGTCGGTGCTGTCGGCCACCACCAGGTGGCTGCCGGGTGCCAGCCCGTCCATCAGCTCGCGCACGACGTCGCGCGCCTGGTCGTGGTCCGGCAGGTGGCCGAGCACGCCGAGCAGCATGAGCGCGACCGGCTCGCGCAGGTCGAGCGTCTCGGCCGCGGCCTTCAGGATGTGGCCGGGGTCGCGCAGGTCGGCGTCCACGTAGCTGGTGGCGCCTTCCGGTGTGCCGGTGAGCAGTGCGCGCGCGTGCGCCAGCACCAGCGGATCGTTGTCGACGTACAGGACCCGCGCGTCCGGCGCGGCCCGCTGCGCCACCTCGTGGGTGTTGTCCCGTGTCGGCAGCCCGGTCCCGACGTCGAGGAACTGCCGCACCCCCGCCTCCGCCGCGAGGTACCGCACGGCTCTGGCGAGGAAGTACCGCTGAGCGCGCGCGATCGCGACGATTCCGGGGAAGACCCGCGCGTACGCGTCGCCGGCCTCCCGGTCCACCGGGTAGTGGTCCTTGCCGCCGAGCCAGTAGTTCCAGATGCGCGCCGAGTGCGGCACGCTGATGTCGATCTCGTCCGGCACCGGACGGAGCCGGTCAGCGGCCATGGGACCGCCTCCCTGGGACGGAGGCCGGTGGAACCGGCAGAGGGGACGGTGACCGAGATAACTCCCTATACCAATAGGTTGTACGGGTGGATTTCGACTTCACCATGGCGGCCGGTTCCTTCCTCGTGGCGATCGTGGTCGGGCTCACCGGCATGGGGGGTGGCGCGCTGATGACCCCCATGCTCGTGACCTTCTTCGGGGTGCCGCCGCTGGCCGCGGTGTCGAGCGACCTGGTCGCCGCCGCCGTCATGAAACCCATCGGCGGAGCGGTGCACCTGCGGCGCGGCACGGTGGACATGCGGCTGGTGGGATGGTTGTGCGCCGGATCGGTGCCCGCGGCGTTCGCCGGGGTGCTCGTGGCCAGGGCACTCGGCGACGGCGAGGACGTGCAGGCCGTCATCAAGGCCGCGCTCGGCGTCGCGCTGCTCATCGCGGCCGGCGGGCTGTCCGTGCGCGGCTACCTCGCGCTGCGCGACCGGGCCGAGGGACGCACCACGGAGACCGGCCGGCGTACCGCCGGGCCCGGGGAGCCCGCCTCGGTCCGCATGCCGGCCGTGGCCGTGCGTCCGCTGCCGACGGCGCTGGTCGGCGCGATCGGCGGCCTGGTGGTCGGCATGACGTCCGTCGGGTCGGGTTCCCTGATCATCGTGGCGCTGCTCGCGCTGTACCCGGCGCTGAAGGCCAACCAGCTCGTCGGCACCGACCTGGTGCAGGCGGTGCCGCTGGTGATGTCGGCGGCGATCGGTCATGTGCTCTTCGGCGACTTCCAGCTCTCCGTCACGGCCGCTCTGCTGGCCGGGTCGATCCCCGGGGTGTACATCGGGTCGCGTGTCTCCTCGCGCGCGCCGGGAGGGCTGATCCGCCGGATCCTCGCCTTCGTGCTGCTGGCCTCGGCGCTGAAGATGTTCGGCGTCGGCAACACGGCCACCGTGTGGATCCTGTTCGGGGTGCTGCTCGCCGCGCCGCTGTTCTGGTCCTTCCTGCGGGTGCGGCACGGCCTGCCGGCGGTGCCGTGGTCGCGTGCCGCCGGGAACGGGGACGGCGCGACCGGCACGACCGGTGCGGCCGGGGGTCAGGCGGTCACCGAGGGGCCGGACGACCGCCGCGGGTGAGGCGGTCGCCGGCCCGGCCGCCGGCGACCGCTCCGTGGATGCCGGGTCCATGGGTCAGCGGGCCTCGGGTGCGCGGCTGCGGCGGCGGAACGCTGCGGGGGGTTCCCCGAAGGTGGCGCTGAAGACCCGGTTGAAGTGCGAGTCGCTCGGGAAGCCCCAGCGCGCGGCGACGGCACGGATCGGCATGGCGTCGAGCAGCGGGTCCGACAGGTCGCGGCGGCAGCGTTCCAGCCGGCGCCTGCGGATCCATCCGGCCACGGTGAGAGCCTGCGACGCGAACAGCTTGTGCAGGTGGCGCAGGGAGACGTGATGAGCGGCCGCCACGACGGCGGGGGTCAGGGCCGGGTCGTCGAGCCGCTCCTCGATGAACGCCTGCATGCGCAGGACCAGTACCTGGTCGGCGTCACGCAGCGCCGGCGCGGACTCGGCCTCGAGCTCGTGCGCCAGCACGGCCGTGACGAGGTCGAGCACGATGCCGGACACCCGCACGGTGTCGGCGGGGGTCGGATTCCGGAACCGTGAGACGAGCTGCCACAGCATGGTGCGCAGCAGCGCGCCGACCCCGTCACGGCCCGGGATGCGGACGGCCAGCAGCCGTTCGACGGCGGACCGCGGCAGGCCGAGCGCGCTGTGGGGGAACTGGAGGATCAGCCCGTCGCTGACGTTCCTCTCGTCCTCGGCGGCGCCTCGGTGCGGCGGCCAGGACATGGCGTGGAACGGACGGGAGGTGTCGTACAGCATCAGGTCACCCGGGCCGAGCGCGGTCTCCCTGCGCAGCTGCCGGATGCCGGACCGGCCGCGGACGGTGAGGGAGAGCTGGTACAGGCCCGGGTCGGACCTGCGGATCATGCGGGTGGTGCGCCGCGCCTCGAACGGCGCGCACCGCACCCGGGACAGGCGAGCCACACCGAGATCGACCATGAGCATCTCGGCCCAGAAGTCGGACGCCTGCTCGCTGACGGCGTCCACCGAGACCACGGACTTCGCGACGGCCTCCCACCAGAAGTCGAACCGCTCCTCGACAGGCACGTCGTCGAGCCGAACCAAGGAAGTGTCCAGCAATGCCCTCTCCTGAGTCGCGACCGGACCGGGAGCGGGTGACCGTGACGCGGACCCCCGTTCCGCGCCACGGTCCCCTGACATCGCGTCAACCGCTTTGTCCGGCCGTCACGGAATAATCCGCCGAACCGCCCCCGAACGCTTCCATCTTCCAGTGTGACGAGCCGTGAAGGAACCTGTTTTACGCCTCCGCGGAAACCTCCTGGTGACACCGCGGACACACGCGCGGCCATCCAGTGCCACTGCACGAAATGGAACGTTTCAACGGCTGTCTGAATCCCGGGAAAAACCCCCGCCGAAGTTCCGTGTCCGCGATTTTCGGCATGTTACGCCAGAATGAAGGAAGGGGAAACAGGCGTGACGACCGCAGCGACATCCCACGGGGGAACGATGGGGACACTGCGTATCCACTTCACCGCCGACGACCTGGCGCGCACCACGGTCGCCGCGGCACCCGACCCGTTGTGGGAGGTGGTGCTGAGCCGCTTCCGGCTGCGGGAGACCGGACCGCAACCGCTGTTCCGGCCCTGGCTCGGCCAGTTGCGCGCGCATCCGGCGCGGCTCGCGCGCATGCGGCCCGGAGCACGCCTGCTGGACACGCTGGTGCCGCCGGGGCCGTACTTCCCCGACTTCCTCACCCCTTCGGAGTCCGAAGCAGGGCTGGAGCACGGCATCGAGGCGCTGCTGTCCACGCCGCGGCGCCGCCTGCGTGCGGAGCTGGCGCGGCTCGGCCGCCACCACGACCTGCCGGCGTGGGCCCGGCCGCTGGCCGACGGCGACACCGCCGTGCTGACCGCCGTGGGCCACGCGCTGCGCGACTACCACGAGGCGGCGATCACGCCGTACCACGCGGTCGTCCACGGCGCGGTCGCGGCCGACCGAGCGCAGCGAGCTCACGACCTGCTCGGCGGCGGGGTGGAGGGGCTGCTCGCCGGGCTGCGGCCCTTGATGCGGTGGGTGCCGCCGGTGCTGGAGGTCAACTACGACGTGGACCGCGACCTGCGGCTCGGCGGACGGGGGCTGCGGCTGGTGCCGTCGTACTTCTGCCAGCGGGTGCCGATCTCGCTGGCCGACCCCGTGCTGCCCCCGGTGCTCATCTACCCCATCGAGCGGCGGCACCGCTTCGCCCCTGCCGCCGCCGACCCCCAGGGGCTCGCCGCGCTGCTCGGCCGCACCCGCGCCGCCGTGCTCGACGCGCTCGGCGACGGCGCCACCACCACCGAGCTGGCCCGCCGCCTGCGCACCTCCCCGGCGTCCATCAGCCGCCACACCGGCGTGCTGCGCGAGGCCGGCCTCATCACCACCCGCAGGGACGGCGCCGCCGTGCTGCACTCCGTCTCGCCGCTCGGAACAGCCCTGCTCGAGGGCCGGCTCACGGCACCGCTGACCGGCTGACCGCTTTCACGCCCCGGCCCATTGTGCACGCGGAGAGAAGGACCGCGACCGGCAGGCAATTATGCGGCCGTGAACGCTGTCATCATCGATGACAGGCGGCGCCGCTTCACATCCGTCCCGCGCGGCAGGCACCACGGTTCCAGGGAACGGGCAAAAGGCGGCACACGTCCGGCGATCGCCGCTCCCGAGGAACACGAGTTCTTTTACTTGTCAAATAAATAAAATCCCGCGCCGGGAAATCGGCCACGGAACACGAACGGCCCCGTTCTCTTCCGTTTCCACCCCAGAACCGGCACGGTGCCCGCGGCGGCGCACCGTCGCCACGCGCCGCGGACGTCCCGGGGACGTCCGCGGCGCGAGTACCGCTCAGGCAGCAGGTCAGGGGGTGAGGCGGTGCAGGTCGCGGGGGAACAGGGTGGCGGTCCTGATGTTGGCCGCCCCGATCAGGCGGGACGTCCAGCGTTCCAGGCCGATGGCGAAGCCGCCGTGCGGAGGCATGCCGTGGCGGAACGTGGCGAGGTAGCCGGTGTAGGGGGCCGGCGGCTCGCCACGGCCGGCCAGCGCGGCCAGGTAGTCCTCGTGACGGTGGAGACGCTGGCCTCCCGTGACGAGTTCGAGGCCGCGGAACAGCAGGTCGAAGCTGTTGGAGTGCGCGGGGCTCGCGGGGTCGGGGTGGGTGTAGAAGGGTCGTTTCGCCATGGGGTAGCCGGTGACGAACAGGAACTCGCTGCCGTGCTCGCGCAGGGCCCATTCCGACAGCCACCGCTCGTGCGCCGGCGCGAGGTCGGGTTCGCCACGGGGGTCGTCGCCGGTGTGCGCGGCGAGGAGGTCCTGCGCGCGGGTGAAGTGGATCTCGGGGATGCGTTCCGGCACGTCCGGCACCTCGGCGCCGAGCAGTGCGCACGCGTCACCGGCCCGCCGGCGTACGGCATCCGTCATGCCGGCGAGCACGTCGCGCAGCACGGCCATCACGTCCCTGTGGTCGGCGACGAACCCGAGTTCGGCGTCGAGGGAGGTGTACTGCGCGAGGTGGCGCGCGGTGTCGTGGGGCTCGGCGCGGAACACCGGGCCGACCTCGTAGACGCGTTCGAACACCCCGACCATGGCCTGCTTGAAGAACTGCGGCGACTGCGCCAGGTAGGCCCGGTCGCCGAACCAGTCGACGGCGAACACCCCGGCGCCTGACTCGGTGGCCGAGGCCACGATCTTGGGGGTGTGGATCTCGGTGAACCCGAGCCCGTCCAGCGCCGCGCGGAACCCGGCCACCGAGGCGGCCGAGATCACGTGCGGCGCGCGGAGCACCGGGTGGCGCAGCGCGACCGGCGCGTGGTCGAGCACCGTCGGCAGGGACGCCGCCACCGTGGGCCGGTACAGGTCGAACGGTGGCGGCTCGGCGGGGCCGGACAGTGCCGTCACCGACGGGGACGTCAGCTCGGCGCCGCCGGGGGCCTGCGGGTTGCCGGTCACCGTGCCGGTGACCTGGAGGACCGTCTCCTCCGGATGCCTTGCGGCCGCCGCCATGGCGCCGGGCCCGGTGAACACGGCCTGCGCGAGGCCGGACCGGTCGCGCAGCACGAGGAAGACGACGGATTTCAGGCCTCGCCTGCGGTGCAGCCAGCCCTGGAGGGTGACCTGTGCGCCGATCAGACCGGGAAGCTCGGCGGCGAGCACCCGGCGGGTGGCGGGAACGGTCGTGGACGTGGAGATCATCACAAACCTCTTGCCAGTGAGTGGTGATCCCTTGGGAGTGCGGGCGAGAAGGGAACTCGCGGTGCCACCGCACTTTCGCCGCCGGACGCATGGCCGGCGGCCTCGATGGCCCGGTGACGGGGGCCGGCCGGCGGGGCATTGGGCCGGCGGCCGTTCCTCCCCGCACTCGGGAGGGTCTTCACCGGCGGGGGCAGGGCCGCCTTCGCAACTCCCGGCGGCTCTCTCCGACCTGCCCGGCCCGACGGCTACTCGTCTCCGTCAACGCGTTGCGGCACACCATAACCACCGGCCGTCACGTATCGCAACGCGATTGGCGCGAGGCCACGCCGGTGTTCAGACCTCAGGTGGCGGGAACAGCGGGACGCCTGCGGCGAGGGCCACCTCGCGGTAGGCCTCGGCCAGGCTGGCGGCGGTCTCGTGCGCGTTCAGCCCGCTGGGGTTCGGGGCCACCCACAACGGTACGCCGCCGATGTCCTCGGGTTGCCGGCCGGCGACGGCCTTCGGCCGGCGGAACGCGGCGCGGTAGGCGGTGACGCCGAGGATCGCCACGACGTCCGGCTTGACCAGCCGGACCCGTTCGGCGAGCGCCTCGCCTCCGGCCACGAGTTCCTCGGTGGTCAGCTCGTCGGCCCGCGCGGTGGCGACCGGCACGATGTTGGTGATGCCGATGCCTTGCGCCTTCAGGTGCTCGGTGTCGGCGGCGGAGATGCCGTCGGTCACGTCGATCAGCCGGTCCACGATGCCGGCCCGGTACAGCGCGGGGTAGAACCGGTTCCCCGGCCGGCCGAAGTGCGTCTGGACGGCGACGGTCCGCAGCCCGGGGTTGATGCCGGCGAACAGCAGCCGCACCTTCGGCCCGAGGAGGTCCGGCAGGGTGCCGCCACGGAAGGACTCCAGCTCGGCCCGGCCGACTCTCACACTCTCCTCCGTCCCCGCGGTGCAGCGGTCAGTATCCCACGCTCACCGGGGGGAGACGGAGGAGACCGACGACGCAAGGAGACCACGGACGCAGTAGTCCAGGGACGGCCGCACCGCGCACGCCACCGACCCCCGGCCCGGCTTGCCGGTCAGGCCGTGGGTGCGCGCTCACCCTTCACCGAGGTCACTAGAAGTTGTGCGACGTCGACGACGTCGAGGGTGGGTTTGGCTTCGCCGGTGTTCTTCTTCTCGTTGATGGCGTCGCCGAGCATGACCAGGCAGAAGGGGCAGGCGGTGGACACGCGGTCGGGGTCGGTGGTCAGGGCCTCGTCGACGCGTTCGGTGTTGATGCGTTTGCCGATGCGTTCTTCCATCCACATGCGTGCGCCGCCGGCGCCGCAGCAGAACCCGCGGTCCTTGCAGCGGTGCATCTCCTGGGTGGTGACGCCGGGGACCTTGGCCATGATGTCGCGCGGCTGGGTGTACACCTTGTTGTGCCGGCCCAGGAAACACGGGTCGTGGTAGGTGATCTTCTCCTCGATCGGGGTGACCGGCGTCAGGCGGCCCTCCTCGACGAGCTTGGCCAGCAGCTGCGTGTGATGCACCACCTCATACGTCCCGCCGAGCTGCGGGTACTCGTTGGCCAGGGTGTTGAAGCAATGCGGGCAGGTCGCCACGATCGTGGTGACACCGGCCTCGTTGAGGGTCTCGATGTTCTGCCGGGCCAGCATGTCGAACACGAACTCCATGCCGAGCCGCCGCGCCGGGTCGCCGGTGCAGGCCTCCATCGGCCCCAGCACCCCGTACCGGACCCCGGCCATGTGCAGCAGTTCGGCCACCGCCTTGGTGGTCTTCTTCGCGCGGTCCTCCAGCGCGCCGGCGCAGCCGACCCAGAACAGGTACTCCATGCCGTCGGGGACGGTGTCCTCGATCAGGGTGACCTCGATCGGATCCACCTGCCGGGAGGCCAGTTCCTCGATCCACTCGGCCCGCTTGACCTCCGGCACCCCCCACGGGTTCCCCTTGTTCTCCAGGTTCTTCAGCATCACCCCGGCCTCGGAGGGGAAGCTGGATTCGATCATGACCTGGTAGCGGCGCATGTCGATGATGTGATCGATGTGCTCGATGTCGACCGGGCACTGCTCCACACACGCACCACAGTTGGTGCACGACCACAGCACATCAGGGTGGATCACCCCCTGCTCCCCGACCAGCGGCTTACCGGCCAGCGCGAGCACGTCCTGCGGCAGGTCCTCCCGTTCGGCCTCGGACGCCAGCAGGTAGGGGGCGATGGCGAAGGCGTGGTCGCGCTGGTCCAGGATGAGCATCTTCGGCGACAACGGCTTGCCGGTGTTCCAGGCCGGGCACTGCGACTGGCACCGGCCGCACTCGGTACAGGTGTAGAAGTCCAAGAACCCCTTGAACGTGGTGTCCTGCAGCGTCCCCCGGCCGAACACATCGGTGTCGGGGTCGGCCTCCTCGAAGTCCAGCACCTCGCCGTTGCTGCGCATCTGAGGGACCGCGCCGAGACCGTCGGGACGGCGGGAGAACAGCACGTTCAGCGGCGCGGTGAAGATGTGCAGGTGCTTGGAGTTCACCACGATCACCAAGAACACCAGCATCACCCCCAGGTGCAGCAGCAGCCCTACCGGCTCCAGCACCTCGTTGGCACCCTCCCCCAAAGGCCGCAGCAGCGCCGCCACACCCTGGGAGGCGAACGCGCCGCTGTCGTAGGGGAAGTTCCCGGTGTTGATCGCCGCACCCCGGAACAGGAACAACGTCCAGATCACATTGAAGATCATGAACAGGATCAGCCACGCACCACCCAGATGCGACCCGCTGAACCGCGACGCACGGCCCAGCTTCCTCGGCGCGTTCTGGACCCGGATCACGGCGAACGCCGCCAGACCGGCCACACACGCCACCGCGATGAGGTCCTGCGCGAACCCCAGCACCGGCCACGTGCCGACCAGCGGGATGTGGAAGTCCGGCGTCCCGGTCACCGCACCCTGGATCAACGCGCCATACGCCTCCAGGTACACCGTCGCCAGGATCACAAAAGCCCAGAACACCACGAAATGCGCCACACCCGACGGCGTCCACTTCAGCAGCTTGCGCTGACCGAACACCTCCACCAGCTGCGCCTTCAGCTCCGCACCGGCGTTCCGCCTGGCGTACGCCACCCGCTCAGGCGCCGGCTGACCGCTCATGGCGAGGCGGTAGAGGAACAGCACCCGGCGCGCGACGAGGGCCAGAGCGACAAGGGTCCCGATGAGGCCCACGATGGCCGTCCAGAGCACTGTCTTCTCCCTTCTCACATATTTCGATATTTGCAAAACCTTATATGAAATGCCGTTCCCCGGCCACGTCCGTCACGAGGGAATGCGCAGCGCGACCACGGCGCCGCCGAGCGCGGACAGGCCCGCGATCAGGAAGACCAGCACGAACGCCTGGCCCCTCGGCACCACGTCGGCGCCGATCGTCATGGTCATGCCGGACAGCAGCGCGCCGACGACCGCGCTGCACGACGACGTGCCGACCGAGCGCATCAGCGCGTTGACGCTGTTGGCGGACGCGGTCTCGGTGACCGGCACCGACCGCATGATGAGGGACGGCATGGCCGAGTACGCCAGCGCCGTGCCGATGGACACCAGCGTCGCGCCGAGCACGACCTGCCAGACGCGCTGGTGCGCGACGGCGTAGAAGGCGTACGACGCCGCCATGAGGACGGCCCCCGTCACCAGGGAGAACCGCGGGCCGCGCCGGTCGGACAGGCGAGCGGACACCCGCGAGAACAGGACCATCGCCATTCCCCCCGGCATCGTCAGCAGGCCGGACGTCACCAGCGAGGCCCCCTGGCCGTACCCGGTGGCGACCGGGGCCTGCAGGAGGAAGGACGTGACGAGGAAACCCGCGTACATGGCGAAGCCGACCAGGATCGCGGCGACGTTGGTCAGCAGGACCGGTCTGCGCGCGGAGATCCGCAGGTCGACCAGCGGCCGGTGCACCCGTAACTGGTGCAGGCCCCACAGCGGCGCCACCGCGAAGGCGACGGCGAACAGCCCGACCGTCGGCGGGCTGGCCCAGCCCCACTCCCCTCCGTGGGAGACGGCGGTCAGCAGGCACAGCAGCGCGACCGTCAGGCCGGCGGCTCCTGCGGCGTCGAACCGTCCGCCGGACCGCGGCCCGGCACCGGGGACGAGTGTGACGATCAGCAGGAGGCACAGGAGCCCGAGCGCCGTGGCGCCGGCGAACAGGGTGCGCCAGCCGGTGTACTGGACGACGAGCGCCGACACCGGCATGCCGATCGCCGCACCCACGCCGAGGGTGGAGCTCATGAAGCCGACGGCCGTCCCGATCCGGTCCTGCGGCAGGTGGTCGCGCATGACGCTGATGCCGAGCGGGATCACGGCCATCGACAGGCCCTGCAGGACCCTGCCGGTGAGGACCGAGCCGAAGGTGCCGCCGGCGGCGGCGAGCGCCGACCCCGCCACCAGCGACGTCATCGCGACCACGAGCATCAGCCGCTTGCCGTACATGTCGCCGAGGCGGCCGAACAGCGGCGCGCCGACCGCGCCGGACAGCAGTGTCGAGGTGACCAGCCAGGACACCGCCTCCGGCGAGACTCCGAGCAGGGACGGCAGCCGGGGCAGGACCGGGACGATGATCGTCTGCATGAACGCGACGGTCATCCCGCAGAACGCCAGGACGGCGACAGGACCGCCGCGGCGTCCGCCACCCCCCTCGGCGGCGGACGCCCCGTCTGCCGGCACCCCGCCGGCTCAGGACTCGTACGGGTCGTTGTCGATGCTCTCGGTGGTGAAGAAGTACGGCGCGCCGAAGCAGTCCTCGGGGTCGGCGGCCAGCATGGTCGGCCTGACCCGCGTGGTCCGCACTCCCTTGCGGGCCAGCCAGCTCTCGGCGGAGTCGAGGTCGGCGACCTTGAAGGTGATGCCGTAGATCATGTTGCCCCACCGCGCCACGTGCCTGCCGAGGTCGCCGTCGGCCTCCAGGGGCTGCGCGATCTGGAGCAGGCAGTCGCCGAGCTGCACGATCTCGTACCGGGCCCTGGCCTCGTCGTCGACACCCTTGGACACCGGGACGGCCTGGATCTTGTTAACGTAGGTGTCCACCGCCGCGTCGAGGTCCTTGACCCCGAGGGTGATGTACGCCAGGCGCTTGATGGTGAGCGGATGACCGTGCTCCCACATCTTCATCTGGGAGGACCAGGTGGCCAGGTCACGGGGGTCGTCCGGCATGTCGATCGCGCACAGCTCGGCCATCAGGCCGAACATGTCGCGGGGGCTCGGGTAGAAGTAGACCGTCGAGGGGTCCATCTCCTGGATCTTGCCGCCGCCGGGTGCCCCGATGTACACCCCCTGCTCGATCAGGCGGTTGCCGAGGCCCACCAGGTCGTCCACCTTGTAGCCGACCGAGTGCAGGTGCTTGCCGTACTTGGTGTAGAACTTCCCGACCGGCTTGGCCGGGTCGACCGGGACGTTCGGGGCCATCGTCTCGATGCAGAGGTCGCTGATCATGATCAGCCCGGCCCAGCGGTCCTCGACCTCCAGCCAGTTGGGCTCGTCGACCCCCATGAAGACCAGGCCGCCGAACACCTCCTCGTAGAACTTGTTCAGGGCCGGCACGTCATCGGTCATGTGCACCGAGTGGATCATCAGGCCGATGCCGAAGTCACCTGTCTTCTGGACTTGCTTGCGCACTGCTCCTCCTCACTGGACTCTTGCTGCGAGTGACGAGCCCGCCGGGTCGTCGCGTCACCAGGTCGTTGTGCCGTGCCGCCGCCGTCACCGGGTCGTGGCGTCCGCCGCGTCCGGGTCGGCCACGGTCCTGTGGTCGCCTTCGGTCGTACCGTCGTCACTGTCGCCGGCCGCGCCGCCGCCGTGGCCGAGGTAGGAGTCGAGCAGGGCCTCACGGTCGCCGAGCTCCGCGGCGGCCCCCGACAGCACCACCCGGCCGGACAGCAGGACGTAGCCGCGGTCGCACAGGGTCAGCGCGAGGGTGGCGTTCTGCTCGACCAGCAGGATCGAGACCCGCTGCTTGATCTCGGCGAGCGCCTGGTACACCGCCTTGACGACGATCGGCGCGAGCCCGAGCGACGGCTCGTCGAGCATCAGCAGCCGGGGGGAGGCCAGCAGGCCGCGGCCGATCGCGACCATCTGCTGCTCGCCACCCGAAAGGGCCCAGCCGTGCCGCTTGCGCAGCGGCACGAGCGCGGGGAACAGGTCGTACACGTCGTCCGGTGAGAACAGCGCGTCGCGGCGGGCCTGCGCGGTCCTGCCGACCAGGAGGTTGTCGTGCACGGTCAGGCTGGCGAACACGCGGCGGCCCTCCGGCACGTGGACGAGTCCGCGGCGCGCGAGCTCCTCCGGCGCGAGCCGGGACACGTCGGCGCCGTCGAACGTGAGCTCGCCGTCGCTCGGCAGGAGCCGCGAGATCGCCCTCAGGGTGGAGGTCTTGCCGGCGCCGTTGGCGCCGAGCAGGGCCACCGCCTCCCCCGGGCCCACGGTGAGGCCGATGCCGTCCACCGCCTGCGTGTGGCCGTAGGCGACCCGCAGGTCCTTCAGCTCAAGCATCGATGACCACCGATCCGAGATAGGCGTCCATGACGCGCGGGTCGGCCCAGACCTCGGCCGGTTCCCCGGCCGCGATCTGTTTGCCGAGCTCCAGGACGATCATGCGATGGCACAGCTCCTCCAGGAAGTCGATCTTGTGCTCGACCAGGAGCAGTGCCGGTCCGCCGGCGTCGCGCCACTCGGTCAGCAGCCGCACGAGGTTCTGGGACTCGACCTGGTTGAGCCCGGCCGCGGGTTCGTCGAGCAGCAACGTCGCCGGCTTGCCGAGGTAGACCCTGGCCAGTTCGAGCCGGCGGCGCTCGCCGTAGGACAGCTCCCCCGCCTGGGCCGAGGCCCGGTCGGCCAGCCCGGTGAACTCCAGTGCCTCGTACGCGCCGCGCCACCTGCCGCGCTCGGCCCGCATCATCGAGGGCCGGCGCAGCCAGGCGGCCCCGAGCGTGCGCAGGTTCCATTCCGG
The DNA here is from genome assembly GCF_014207705.1 of Sphaerisporangium rubeum. NCBI lineage: Bacteria > Bacillati > Actinomycetota > Actinomycetes > Streptosporangiales > Streptosporangiaceae > Sphaerisporangium > Sphaerisporangium rubeum. Next base: position 3,233,204 of record NZ_JACHIU010000001.1, on the reverse strand, counting down.
CAACCCGACCAGGACGTTCTCCAGGCAGGTCAGCTCGTCGTGCACCTGCGGGGTCTGGAAGGTGCGCAGCACCCCCATGCGCGCCACCGCGCCGGGCCTGCCGAGGGTGACGGGTTTGCCGTCGACCTCCACGCTGCCCTCCGCCGGGACCAGGCCGGTGAGCGCGTTGATGAACGTGGACTTGCCTGAGCCGTTCGGTCCGATGAGGCCGACGATCTCCTGGTCCCGCACGGTGAGCGAGACCTTGTCGACGGCGACCACGCCGCCGAAGCGCACCCGGATGTCACGCGCTGCCAGCACGGCGCAGCCTCCGTTCGACGGTTTGCCTGAGCCCGGCGATCCCGGACGGGAACGCGACGACGATCACGAGGACCGCCACGCCGTAGATGAAGTCCGCGTAGTCCTGCACGCCGCGCAGCAGTTCCGGCAGGTAGACCAGCACCACCGCGCCGATCACCGGGCCGTACATCGAGTTCATGCCGCCGAGGAGCAGCATCAGGAGCACGAGGAGCGAGATGTCGATGTTGAACGCTTCGAGGCTGAAGTATCCGGAGTTGTGCGCGTACAGCGAGCCCGCGGCTCCCTGCATCGCCGAGCCGACGCCGAAGGCGGCGAGCTGCAGATGCTTGGGCCGCAGTCCGGCGACCGCCGCCACCGGGCCCTTGTCCTTGGCCATCCGCAGGTCGCGTGCCGCGGGTGACCGCAGGAACAGCGCGGTGGCCAGCAGGAACAGCACGAGGATGCCGAGGATCAGGTAGTACCGGGATTCCGCCGTGTCCAGCGGAAGGCCCAGGATCGACGGTGTGGCGATCTCGGACAGGCCCTCGTAGCCGCCGGTGAACGACGTCCACTCACGGAAGACGATGATCAGGAGCCCGCCGATCGCCATCGTGACGATGGCGAAGAAGATGAGCGCGGTCCGCGCGAACACCAGCTGCATGAGGCAGCCGAGCGCACCTGTCGCGAGCACGGCCACCAGCAGCCCGGCCCAGAACCCGCCGAGGTGGTTGCCGGCCCACACCGAGATGTAGGCCCCCGTGGCGTACATGGCGAACACCCCGAAGGTGAAGCGTCCGCCGAGGCTGAAGCACCAGTAGAAGCCGAGCACCAGGATCGAGTGGATCAGGGCCGTGTTCAGCAGATCGGTGGAGTAGGCGCTCTCACCGGCCAGGAACGGCACGATCAACGCGGCGACGGTCAAGATCGCGAGGAAGCGCAGCGGGTGCGCGGTGTAGGCCGGGGGTGGCGGGACCGCGGCGGTGGCGCCGCCGGCGGTGGGGACGCGGTCCTCGGAGACGACTCTAGAAACGGACACCGCTCACCATCCGGACTAGGCCTTGCGGGCGAAGGGCCAGCACGACGACGAGGATCAGGAAGGGATAGGCGTCGATGAAACCCGGGGAGAGGTAGGCGCCGAGCAGGGCCTGGGCCATCGCCACGAGCATCGCCGCGAAGGCCACTCCCCCGAGGCGCTCCCCGCCGAGGATGACCGCGGCGAAGGCGCTCAGCAGCAGGCCGAAGCCCAGGGTCGGGGTGATCGAGACGATCGGCGCCACCAGCACCCCGGCGAGGCCGGCGAGCGCCGCCGACAGGCCGAAGACCACCGGCGACAACCGCTTGACCCTGACGCCTTGCAGCAGGGCCGCCTCACGGTCGGCGGCCAGCGCGCGGACCTGGCGGCCGAGCGCCGAGCGCTGGAAGGCCAGGAAGAGCAGGCCCCCCACGATCACCGTGACGACGATGGTGATGAGGGACTGGTACGGCACCGCCGCGCCGGCCACGTTGAGCGTGTTCTCCCCCGCGGGTGAGGGAAGGTTCTTGGGGTCGCTGCCCTGCCAGAGGAGGATCACCGCGCGGAGCGCCAGTCCCAGCGCGAACGTCGAGATGACGATCGTCAGGGGGGACCGATTCCTCAGCGGCGCGTAGCCGACCCGTTCCATCAGCACCCCGACGGCGAAGAGCGCCGCGAGCACCACGACGTACATCGGCAACTGCCCGAAGCCCATGCTCACGACCCAGAAGGAGCCGATGTAGGCGCCGAGTGTCAGCAGGTCACCCTGAGCGAAGTTGATGACGCCGGTCGCGTTCTGGAGCAGGACGATGCCCAGCGCGATCAAGGCGTAGATGGCTCCCGACGTTATTCCGCTGGCCAGGATCGAGACGAAGCGGTCCACGTATCACCCCACTAGGTCTGGCGCACGGCTTTCAGTGCGGTTACGCTAGCGTTAATAGTTCGATAGGTCAATAACTTTCACTTAGAACTTGCCGGTCGCCACCGCAGGGGTCGCGACCAGGGACTCCATCGTGCGCACACGCGTAGGACCTCCCCGAGCAGGCCACAGGGACCGGTCCCGCACCGGCGGATCACGCATATATTTCTATAGTTATAAATCTATTGACCCACTTGCCGGGAGGCGGCTAGGTTCCCCCTAGCAGCGGCAACCGCACCACCCAGGTCGCACCTGGACCTGTACCGAGGGAGTCACCGGATGAAGAAGCCCACCGGTCATCTGGCCGCCGGCCTGGCGATCTGCGCCGTTCTGGCCGGCTGCGGCGCACCGGCCGAGAGCGGCGAGGCCGAGACCGGCCCGATCAGGATCGCCTTCATGGACATCCTCACCGGTCCACAGGCCCTCACGGCCGGTGACTACAGCCTGAAGCTGGCGGTCGACGAGATCAACGCGGCCGGCGGGATCAACGGCAGGAAGCTCGAATACAAGAAGTTCGACACCAACATCACGCCGGAGGCGGCGGTACGCGCCACCAACCTCGCCATCGAGTACAAGCCGTCGATCATGATCGGCTACGGGGTGTCCTCCGGGCTGCGCGCGTCCGTGAACGCCATCAACAAGGCGGGGGTGCCGGTGATCCACGGCACGCTCGCCAAGCTCACCAGCCCCGAGTCCCTCGGCACCAAGCTGACCTTCCGGCTCGGCCCGACGACCACGCAGTACGCGCTGGCCGCCAACTCGTACTTCTTCGGCGACCTCGGTGTGAAGAACCTGACGATCATCCACACCCAGGACGCGGCCCCCACCGAGGGTGCGCAGGCCATCATCGCCGACGCCAAGGCGAAGGGGGTGACCACGACCGAGCGCGCGGTCCCGCCGACCGTGACCGACCTGACCGAACCGGTGCTCGCGGCCAAGGGGAGCGACGCGATCTGGGAGTGGGGGTACGCCACGACCGACGCGCTGATCGTCAAGCAGACGGCGCAGAACAACGTCGACCTGCCGATCATGACATTCTCGGTCAGCGCCGCCGCGACACGCGGGCTCATCCCCAAGGACCTGCTCACCGACAAGGTCCTGTCGGTGTCCTCCTGCGCGCCGTACGTCCTTCCCGGTGAGCGCTCCAAGCACTTCATGGACCTGTACCGCAAGACGTACAACGAGGAGCCCACCGACGCCAACGCGCCTCGGTACTACGACGCGGTCTACCTGCTGAAGGCCGCCGTCGAGAAGGCCGGTTCCTCCGAGCCGCAGAAGGTCGCCACGGCGATCGAGCAGACGACGCTGGAGGGGGCCTGCGGCGAGCTCAAGGCCGACGCGAACCACAACCTCATCCACGACGTCCCGATCATCAAGTGGCCGGCCGGCAAGCCGGAGCTCGCGAAGCTCGCGGAGGACATCGAGTCCGACTTCTGAGCCGACAGCGAAGGGCCCCTTCCGCGCCGCGGGAGGGGCCTTGGCGTGTCCACGTTGTACCGGATATATCGGTTTTGTCAGTGTGATGACCCTGAAATGCCCGACTGAATAGCAACGCACGTTTTCGCAGGGATTTATCGGTTCACCGAAAAGACCGCGAGAAGCTCGGCGCGAAAGACGTGACCGGTACGCCGCGAGAAACGAGCGCCGCCAGACATGCGGTCATACCGCCTCCGGCCCTCCCTCACCACCGGAACCCGTATCCACGGAACCGGCACAGCGAAGCCTGTGCGACGTGAATCCGCACACCCAAGCCCGCACCGCGCATGCATGCGCCACGCCGAACCCGTATCGCGCCGGCCCGCCACGCCGGAGCCATGCCGTGTGACCAGGCAGCCGGAGCCCGTGCCGTGTGATCAGGCACGCCGGAGCCCGTGCCGTGTGGATGCGCGGCACGGGCTCCGAGGGTCACGCGGGGGTCAGGTCTCGTAGGTGTAGAAGCCGCGGCCGGTCTTGCGGCCGAGCCAGCCGAGGCGTACGTACTGCTTGAGCAGGGTCGGCGGGAAGTACCTCGGCTCCTTGTACTCCTCGTACATCGACGCGGCCATGTCGTGCACGATGTCCAGGCCGATCAGGTCGCTGAGCGCGAAGGGGCCCATAGGGTGGTTGAACCCCAGCTTGATGACGGCGTCGATGGACTCCATGGGGGCCACGCCGCGCTCGTGGGCCCGGATCGCGTCCAGCAGGTAGGGGACGATCAGCAGGTTCCCCACGAAACCCGGCACGTCGTTGACGATGACGGGGTCCTTGCCTAGGTCGACGGCGAAGCGGCGCAGCGCCTCCACCGTCTCATCGAGGGTCACCGGGGTCTTGATGACCTCGACCAGCCGCATGGCCGGCACCGGGTTGAAGAAGTGCAGCCCCACGACGCGCTCGGGACGGCTGGTCGCGCCGGCCAGGATGACCAGCGGGATCGTGGAGGTGTTGGAGGCGATGAGCGTCTCCTGCGGCACGAGCTTGTCGATCTCGCCGAGCAGGTTCCGCTTGAGCTCGACGTCCTCGAACACGGCGTCCACCACCAGGTCGGCGCCGGCGACGGCGGCCAGGTCGGTGACGATGGTGATGCGGCCGAGTGCCTCCTCGACCTGCGCCTCGGTCATCTTGCCTCGGGCCGCCGTGCGCGCGTACCCGTCGCGCACCCGTCCCCAGGCGGCCTCGACGGCCGCCTCGTCGCGCTCCACGCCGATCACCTCACGGCCGTGGTGGGCCGCGACCTGCGTGATCCCCGCCCCCATGGTGCCGAGACCGATCACGCCGACACTCTTGATCTGCACGCTCTCACTCCTGTCGTCAGTGCCGATCCGGCTGCTGTGCTCCACGCCGGCCGTCAGGACCGGCGGCGGTCGATCTCGTCGGTGAGCCGCGGCAGCACCGAGTGCAGGTCCCCCACGACGCCGAAGTCGGCCAGCTCGAAGATGGGTGCCTCGGGGTCCTTGTTGACCACGACCACGGTCTTGGAGGTCTGCATGCCGGCGCGGTGCTGGATGGCGCCGGAGATCCCCGCCGCGACGTACAGCTGGGGTGCCACGGTCTTCCCCGTCTGGCCGACCTGGTGACTGTGGGGGTACCACCCGGCGTCCACGGCGGCCCTGGACGCGCCGACGGCGCCGCCGAGCTGGTCGGCCAGGCGCTCGATCAGGCCGAACGCCTGCTCGCCGCCGAGGCCGCGGCCGCCGGAGACCACGACCGAGGCGTCGGTCAGCTCCGGACGTCCCGAGGCCTGCCGTACCGTCCTGGACGTGATGCGCGCGGCGCGCGCGAGGTCGGAGAACGCGACGTCTACCTTGACGACCTCGGGGGTGACCTGCTCCTCCTGCGGCGTCACCGCGTTGGGCTTGACCACGATCACCGGTGGCCCCGTCGTGACCTGCGACCGCACCGTGTAGGCGGCGGCGAAGACCGACTGCGACGCGACGGGGCCTGTGCCCTCGTCGTCCACGGTGACGTCGACGGCGTCGGTGATGATGCCGGAGCCGAGCCGCAGCGCCAGGCGGGCCGCGATCTCCTTGCCTTCGGGGCTCGCGCCGATCAGCACGCCGCCGAGCCCGTCACCGATCCGGCCGGCGATCTCGGTGAGCGCCTCGACCTTCGGCAGCACGAGGTAATCGTGTACGGCCGGGTCCGCCACGGCGTACACCGTGGCGGCGCCGAACCGGCCGAGGTGCTCGACCAGCCCGGATTCCGCCGCGCCGAAGACGACGGCGGCGGGGGTGCCGAACCTGCGGGCCAGGGTGAGCAGTTCCAGCGCCGGCTTGCGCACCGGCGTGGTGGCCGCGTCGACGAGAACGAGAACGTGGGACATCGAGGCTCCTTCAGATGAATTTCCGCGACGCGAGGAAGTCGGCCAGCGCGACCTGGCCCTCGCCTTCGTCGGTGACGCGGGGGCCCGCCTGACGGGGTGGCCTGGCGGTGATCGATCGGGTCGCCGAGCGTGCGGCGGACAGGCCCGTCCCGCCGGTGTCCGGGCCGAGGTCGGCGAGCGTCCAGGTCTCGACCGGCTTCTTCTTCGCGGCCATGATCCCCTTGAAGGAGGGGTACCTCGGGTCCCCGCTGCGGTCGGTGACGCTGACCAGCGCGGGAAGCGGCGCGACCACGGTCTCCACGGCGGCGTCGGTCTCGCGTTCGATGCGGACCTCGTCGCCTGCGAGGGTGAGCTCACGCGCGTAGGTGAGCTGGGGGACGCCGAGCCGCTCGGCCACCATGGAGGGGACCACCCCCATCCCCGCGTCGGTCGAGGCCATGCCGCAGACCACCAGGTCGTGGCCCACCTTGCGCACCGCCTCGGCCAGCACCGCCGATGTGGCGATCGCGTCCGACCCGTGCAGCGCGTCGTCCAGGACGTGCACCGCCCGGTCGCCACCCATGGACAACGCCTTGCGCAGCGCGCCGGCCGCGGCGGCGGGGCCCATGGTGACGTAGACGACCTCGGCCCCGCCGTTCTCCGAGATACGCAGCGCCTGCTCGGCGGCGTACTCGTCGAGCTCGGAGAGCTGGCCCTCCACCGCGTCGCGGTCCACGGTGCCGTCGTCGGCGAACCGCACGGTCCCCGTCAGGTCGGGGGTGTACTTCACGAGCACGACCACTTTCAGCACGACGATCCGCTCCTTCGCATCGGCGCGGGCCTGCGGCCGGGGGACCGGACGACCTGCGGACACTAAGATCAAGTTGATGATGATAAATCTATCGAAATAAAAGAGGTCCGGTCAACGTCCTGCGGACCTCCCGGAGGCATCGCTAAGATAGTTAGACACATAGTAAACTATCGAAACGAGAGCTACGGATGCCGGAGGGCACGACGATGACTGTCCCGAATCCAGGCGCGGAGGCACCCTCCGACGTCGCGTCGCTGTACATCGATGGCGAGTGGCGGCACGCCGCGTCCGGCGGCACGTTCGACGTGCGCGACCCGGCGAGCGGCGCGCTGATCGGCCGGGTGGCGGCCGGTGGCGCCGGGGACGCCACGGCGGCGGTGGCCGCGGCGGCGACGGCCTTCCCCGGCTGGGCCGCGCGGACCGCCTATGACCGCAGCGCCTACCTCTACCGTGCGCACTCCTTGATGCTCGAACGCGCCGAGGACCTGGCGAAGCTGATGACGACCGAGCAGGGCAAGCCGCTGCGCGCGGCGCGCACGGAGGTGCGGTACGCCGCCGACTTCCTGCTGTGGTTCGCCGAGGAGGGCAAGCGCGCGTACGGCAGGACCATCCCCTCGGCCCGCGCCGACCAGCGGTTCATGGTGATGCACCAGCCGATCGGCGTGGTAGGCGCGATCACGCCGTGGAACTACCCTATTTCGATGATCACCCGTAAGGTGGCGCCGGCCCTGGCCGCCGGCTGCACGATCGTGCTCAAGCCCGCCGAGCAGACCCCGCTGTGCGCCGTGGAGGTGTTCCGGATCCTCGACGAGGCCGGGCTGCCGCCGGGAGTCGCCAACCTCGTCACCAGCGAGGACCCCGCGCCGGTCGGCGAGGTGCTCCTGACCGATCCCGTCGTCGGGAAGCTGACGTTCACCGGCTCGACGGAGGTCGGCAAGTTCCTCGCGCGCCGCGCGGCCGACCAGATGAAGCGGGTCTCACTCGAACTCGGCGGCCACGCGCCGTTCATCGTCTTCGAGGACGCCGACCCCGTGCACGCCGCCAAGGGTGCGTCGCTGGTGAAGTTCCTCAACACCGGCCAGGCGTGCATCTGCCCCAACCGCCTGTACGTGCACCGGTCGATCAAGGACAGGTTCGTGGAGACCCTGCGCGACCGGGCCGCCGCGATGCGGGCCGGCTCGGGCTTCACCGACGGCGTGACGGTCGGCCCGCTGATCGACGAGGACGCCTACCGGCGCATGACGCGCCAGGTCGACGACGCGGTGGCCAAGGGGGCCCAGGTGATGGCCGGCGGCACGCGGCTCACCGGGGACGACGTGGACGGCGGCTACTTCTACGCGCCGACCGTCCTCACCGAGGTCACCCCGGAGATGGAGATCTACCGCGAGGAGACCTTCGGCCCCATCGCCCCCGTCATCGTGTTCGACGACGAGGCCGAGGTGATCGAGATGGCCAACGACACCCGGTACGGCCTGGCGTCCTACATCTACACCCGTGACCTCGGCCGGGCCCTGCGCGTCTCGGAGGCGCTCAGGTTCGGGATGGTCGGCGTCAACGACATCAACCCCACCTCCGCCGCCGCGCCGTTCGGCGGCGCCAAGGAGAGCGGCCTCGGCCGCGAAGGCGCGCAGGAAGGCCTGCTGGAGTACCTGGAGACCAAGCTGGTCGGCATCAGCATCTGACCGTCACCGGCCGCGGGTCGCGGAAACGGTGTCACCCCCGCTCAGGGAGAACGGGGGCGGTGGGGTCAGGCCTCCAGGAAGGTCAGCGCGGTCTGGATGCCGCGCGGGTCGGTCAAGGTCGAGAAGTGGTCGGCGCCTGGCAGCACCCGTGTCTCGGCGCGTGGCAGCGTGGCGGCGAGGCGCGCGGGAAGCCCCGCCGGGTCGCGGTCGCCGATCAGGAACAGCACGGGGACGTCCACCTCGCGCAACCGCCGCTCGTCCAGAGGGCCGGTCTCGCGCCGCAGGAAGGCGGCGAGCGCGCGGGGGTCGTTGCCCTCGGAGCGGGCCATCCGGTGGAAGAGCCGCGAGGTGACGTCGGCGGGGTCGACGGTGTCCTGCTCGATGACCGCCGCGAGCGCGGCGACGTCCTGATCCTCCATGACGCCGTCCCCCACCCCCATCAGCACCAGGCGGCGGAAGCGGCCCGGCTCGCGGGTGAGCAGGCGCAGCAGGATCGCGGCCCCGGCGGAGAACCCGGCGGCGTCCACCACGGGGTCGCCGGCCATGGCCGCGGACACGTGACCCTCCACGTCGCGGTAGTCGGCCGGGTCGGCGGACCGGCCCGCCTGGCCGTGGCCCGGCAGATCGACCGGGACGACCCGCCGGCCCTCGTCCGCCAGCAGGTCGGCCCACCCCGTCCTGCGCCAGCCGTGCTCGAACGACGACGCCAGTCCGTGGACCAGCAGCACCGGTGGTCTGGACATCGAGTCCTCCCCTCACTTATGTTTCAATGGATTTATTTCTATCAAACTTATTCGGACGGTGCAGGTGACCAGGACCGAAGAGGACGGCAAAGTGGCCGGCGCGGCGCGTCTGTTCGAGGTCTCCGCGTGGTGGGACACCGAGCTGCGCGTCACCGACCCGCTTCGCTTCCCCGGGTACGCCGACATGCTGGGAAGCACCTCCGGCGAGTCCGTGCGGACCGGCCTGGTGCGGATCGGAGGCACACGCGCGGCCCTGATCGAGAGCAGGTACGAGAACTTCGGCGGCACCATGGGGGCCGTCGCGGGGGAACGGATCGCACGCGCGTTCCGCCGCGCCACCGACCTGCGCGTCCCCGTCGTGGCGCTCATCGCCACCGGCGGCGCGCGCCTCCAGGAAGGCATGGTGTCGCTCATCCAGATGGGCCGCACCGCCTCGGCCCGCATCGTGCACGCCAACGCCGGCCTGCTGACCGCCGCGGTGTACCGCTCCCCCACCACCGGTGGCGTCTACGCCTCCTGGGGGTCGCTGGCCGACCTGCGTGCCGCCTCCGCCGGCGCGGTGATGGGGTTCGGTGGCCCACGCGTGGTGGAACAGGTGACCGGCCAGGCGCCGCCGCCGACGTCGCACACCGCCGAGTCCGCCTACGCGGCCGGGCTGGTGGACGCCGTGGTGACCGGCGAGGACGAGACGGCCTGGCTGGAGGCGGTGCTCGGCGTCAGGGAACGGCCGCTGCGCGTGGACCTGCGCCGTCCCCCCGTACCCCTGCCGGACCGCGGCGACGGCGGCGTACCCGCCGCGGGCCGGCAGGTCCTCCTCGAGGCGCGCAGCCGCAAGCGGCCCTCGGGTTTGGAGTGGGCCGCGGCGCTGTGCTCCTCGTGGGTCGACCTGCACGGCACCGACCCCGTCATCAGGGCCGGGCTCGCCGTCGTCGGCGGACGCCGCGCCGTGGTGGTGGCCATGGACCGGCACGCGCGCGCCGACGGCGCGGCCCGTCCAGGACCCGCCGACTACCGGCTGGCCCAGCGGGCCATCGCGCTGGCCGACCAGCTCGGCCTGCCGATCCTGACGCTCATCGACACCCCCGGCGCCGAACCGGGACCCCGCTCCGAGGCCGGCGGCATCGCGGCCGAGATCGCGCGGACCCTCCAGGCCCTGGCCCGCACCCGCAGCGTCTCGGTGTCGGTGTGCGTCGGCGAGGGAGGCAGCGGCGGAGCGGTCGCGCTCGGCTACACCGACCGCGCGTTCATGCTGGACGACGCGGTGTTCTCGGTGATCGGCCCCGAGGCCGCGGCGGTCGTGCTGTTCCGCGACCCGAGCCGCGCCGGGGAGATGGCCGACGCCATGCGGATCACCGGCGCGGACCTGCGGCGCCTCGGCATCGTCGACGGCCTGCTCCCCGGCGCCGGCCCCCGCGCGGTCCGTGCCGTACGCGACGCGGTGCTCACGGCGTTCGACACCGCCGCACCCGGCGACCGCGACGTGCGCTCCGACCGCGCCACCCAGGTCTGGCTCCGCACCGCCGGCTGAACCGGCCCCCACGTCCCCCACCCATCGCACCGATCCCAAGGAGACACCGATGACCCGCAAGGCACTGCTTCTCGTCCACTCCAACGCCGTCGACGGCCAGGACGACGACTTCAACTCCTGGTACGACCAGGTGCACATCCCGCAGCTGCTCGAACGCGTGCCCGGCGTCGTGCGGGCCTCGCGGTACGAGGCGTCCCCCGACCGGCGGCCGCTGCCGGAGCGTTACCTCGCCGTCTACGAGATCGAGGCCGACGACCCCGCCGCGGTGGTGAAGGCCATCAACAAGGCCGCGGCCGGCGGCGAGCTCGACATGAGCCCCGCCATGGACGTCAGCAGGCCACCGGTGATGGCCCTGTACGAACCGCTCGGCGGCCGGTGAGCACATCACGACCGGATCTAGGGACCGGTGCTCTGGCGCTACAGTGGGCGGATCGACGCGGATCCCACCCACGGCGCCGGAGCGCCGGCCGGGACGCCTGCCGCAGCCACCGATGGAGGAGATGGGGATGAGCTCCACCGACGCCGTCCTCCTTGAGGAGCCCGCACCCGGCGTGCGCCTGATCACGCTGAACCGGCCGCAGGTCCGCAACGCCATGACCGCCGAGGTCACGGCCGCGTGGACGGCCGCGATCGCGCAGGTCGCCGAGGACGACGGGGTGCGTGTGCTCGTCGTCACCGGGGCGGGGAGCTCGTTCTGCTCGGGAGCCGACCTGTCCTGGCTCGACCAGGGGGCCTCCCAGGAGACCACCCCCGACCGCATGCGCGAGCGCATGCTGCCGTTCTACCGCTCCTGGTTGTCCCCGCGTGACCTGCCGTTCCCGGTGATCGCCGCGATCAACGGCCCGGCCGTCGGCGCGGGCCTGTGCGCGGCGCTCGCCTGCGACCTGCGGTACGCCGCGACGTCCGCCAGGTTCAGCGCGCCGTTCATCTACCTCGGGACCCACGGCGGCATGGCGGCCACCTGGCTGCTGCAGGAGTCCGTCGGCGTGCCGAGGGCCCGCGAGCTGCTCTACACCGGCCGCGAGGTGCTGCCCGAGGAGGCGCTGGCCTGGGGTCTGATCACCGGGGTGGCCGACGACGTCCTCGACCACTCGCTCAAGATCGCGTCCCAGATCGCCACCGCGGCCCCGATCGCGACCCGCCTCACCAAGGCGGGCCTTGAGCAGTCCGCGCACGGCCTGGCCGCGTCGCTGCAGTGGGAGGCGCTGGCGCAACCGGTGACTCTGGCCACCTCGGACGTGCATGAGGGCATCCAGGCCAAGCGCGAACGCCGTCCGCCGATCTTCACCGGGAACTGATTCTCCGGACCGGCCCTCCGGCGGGGACCGGCCGGCGGCGGACCGGCGCGGCGCGGTCCTCTCCGCGCCTCGCCGCACGCGCAGTCCCCTCTGCCTCGCCGCACGGCGCCGTTCTCACATCGCTGTCCGCGTGTCGCCGCGCGGGGTTCCGCCGGGGAAGGCGCGGATCATGCCGTCCTGCGCGAAGGACGCCACCAGCGTGCCGGCGGCGGTGAAGACCGCGCCGGTGCCGTGGCATCGGCCGTTGCCGGCGTAGGTGCTCGTCTGGGTGATGAGCAGCCATTCGCGGGTGTCGCACTCCTCGTGGAACGTGATCATGTGGGTGAGGACGCCGGTGGACACCGTCTCGTGGGCCATCTCCTGGCCGAGGCGGTGGGGACGCATCGCGGTGCCGATCAGCAGGCCGTCGGTGTACCAGCACAGCAGCGCGCGGTGCGTTCCCGCGTCGCCGTCCGGCGCGCAGGGGAAGCGGGCCCACGCGTGCAGTTCGGCCGGCCCGGTGTGCTCGGCGGACAGCACAGCACGGCCGCCGACGAGCCGCAGCCGCGAACCCGGCTCGGCGTCCACCGGTTCGGCCTCGTCCGGGCCGGGGACGGCCGGCATGGCGCGCGCGTGCCGGATGACGTCGGGGTCGCCGGAGTCCAGCAGGACCTGGCCCACGCAGAGGGTGCGGCCTCGCTGCTCGGCCCGTGCGGTCACGCTGCCGGTGGTCCGTCCGTCGTGCACGATCTCTGTCGCGAAGGTCGTCTCCTCGGTCACCGATCCGGGCCTGGCGAACAGCGCCTGGACCGTACGCGCGGGCCGGCCTGCCGTGTCCTCGGCGGCGAGGGCCAGCTGGCCGAGGAGCTGGCCGCCGAAGACGACCTGGCGGTGCGCGGACGGCACGTTGGGTGCGCGGTACCGGCCGTCGCCGAGGCGCTCCAGGGTGAACGCCGCCGGCAGCGAGGCGCCGCCGGCTTCCTGCGGTGACGGGACGGCGGCCTGGTCGTTCATCTCGGCTCCTGTGGCGAGGTGGTGCGCGCCTGGCCGTGCGGGCCGGGCCGGACGCGGGGCCTGTCTTGACGGCCCATACTCTTTTTTATAGTTTTAAAAATATATAAACAAGGGTGTGGAGGGGTGCGCGTTGGAGAGCTACCGGTACATCACGTACGAGACCCTGGACGACGGCGTGATCGCGCGGATCACCCTGAACCGCCCCAAGGCGCGCAACGCGCAGAACCGCGGTCTGCTGGTCGAGCTCGACGACGCCTTCCTCGCGGCCGAGGCCGACGACACCGTTCGTGTGGTCGTCCTGCGCGGCGCGGGGCCGATGTTCTCCGCGGGCCATGACATGGGGTCATCGCTCTTCCAGGAGGAGTGGAACGAGGGTCCCGGCCAGCACCCGAGCAGGCGGGTCAACGGCGGTACGCGGCCCGCGGCCGAAGGCAGAGCGCTCCAGGAGTGGCACTACTTCTTCCGCACCACCCTGCGCTGGCGCGACCTGCGCAAGATCACGATCGCCGAGACGCACGGCAAGGTCTACGCGGCCGGCCTCATGCTGGCCTGGGCCTGCGACCTGATCGTCGCCGCCGAGGACACCGAGTTCGCCGACGTCGTCGGCACACGTCTCGGCATGTGCGGTGTCGAGTACTTCGGCCACCCGTGGGAGTTCGGGCCGCGCAAGGCCAAGGAACTGCTGCTCACCGGCGACTCCATCGACGCCGTCGAGGCGCATCGGCTCGGCATGGTGAGCAAGGTCTTCCCCGCCGCCGACCTGGAACGGCGCACCCTGGAGTTCGCGCGCCGCGTCGCGGGGCTCGACACCATGGCGGCACTGATGATCAAGGAATCGGTGAACCAGACCGTCGACAACATGGGCTTCCACAACGCGCTCAACGCCTGCTTCACCATCCACCAGCTCAACCACTCCCACTGGGCCGAACGCACCGGCGGCTACGCGGCCGGCACCCCCGAGTTCGGCGTCACCCCGTGGAACGAGGCCCCACCGGTACGCCGCGCCGTCATGGACGCCTCCGGCGCACCGGAGTCGTCGTGACCCGCAGGCACACCTCCGGCCGACCACTCCGGTGACACCTGATCCGGCATCCCGCGACGTGTCCTGCGATCCGGACGCGACCCACGACCCCGTTCGTGGCACGGCCGTCGCGGCGGACGCCGCCGCGCTCGCGGACGCGCGGCGGCGGGTCCGGGGCTGGATCGCGGTGGCCGGGGTGTTCGTGGTCCTGGCGGTGAGCACGGGTGCCGGGTTCTACTCGAGCTCCGCCTACATCACCGCGCTCACCACCGAGCGGGGGTTCGACCTGACCACGGCCTCGTTCGGGCCCACGGCGTCGTTCGTGGTCGCCGGGCTCTGCGGGATACCGGCCGCGTGGCTGCTGCCGCGCCTGCGGGTCCGCGCCATGCTGCTCGTCGGTGCGGCCGGGACCGCGGCCGGGTTGTTCCTCCTCGGTCGTGCGGACACGGCGGCGGCGCTGTGGGGTGCGTTCGCGCTCATGGGGGCCGCCGGCGCGCTGATGACCGTCGTCCCCGGCACGTCGCTGATCGCACGCTGGTTCGATCCGGCACCGGGGAAGGCGATCACCATCGCCACCACCGGGATGTCCGCGGGTGGGGCCCTGGTCCCGCCGGGAACGGTGTTCCTCGTCCAGCGGTACGGGTTCGAGGCCGCCGCCGGCCTGCTCGGGCTCCTCACCATCGCGGTCGTCGCCGTCGTCGCGGCCGTGGTACGCGAGCCACCGGTCGTCCGGTCACCGGTCGCCTCGACCGGCGCGGCGCGGGCCGCCGCGGCGGACGGCACCACCTGGCCCGCGTGGACGTTCCCCGTCGTCAGTGTGGCCTTCGGCCTGCTCATGCTGTCCCAGGTGGGGACGATCACCCACCTGCTGTCGATCGCGAACGACCGCGGCGTCCAGGGTGCCGAGTTCGCGCTCACCGCGCTGGCGGTGTCCAGCGTCTGCGGCCGGCTCGCGGGGATCGCGGTGTCGGCCCGGCTCGGCCTGCTGCGGTTCAGCCTGGTCATCGCCGCGCTCCAGGCCGCGTCGCTGGTGCTCACCGCCGTCGCGGACGGCCTGACCGCTTTCGTGGCCGGCGCGGCGCTCCTCGGCGTGACCGTCGGCAACGCCGTGGTGCTCATGCCGCTGCACACCCTGGCGGTGTACGGCCTGCCACGCTTCGACCCCATGTTCGCGCGGCTCAACCTCGTGTCCACCGGCGGCACCGCCGGGGGGCCGGTCCTGCTCGGGATCCTCCATGGCGTACTCGACGGCTACCGCGCGCCGCTGCTCCTCCTGGCGGCCGGCTCCGGCCTCGCCTGCGTGCTGCTCCTCGCGTGCCGCGTCGACTCACGCTGAGCGAAGTGCCGGAGCGTCGGCGGACCGGTCAGCACTTGGCCATGACGGACGTGAAGTAGTCGTCGAGCCAGTCGAGCACGTCGTCCACGGAGGACGCGAGGCCGGCCGGGTAGGAGGTGACGACCCGGGTGACCCCGAGCGCGGCGAGTTCCTCGATCTCTGTGGCGTCCCCGGGGGCACCCGAGGTGATCTCGAACGGCAGGTGCGCGCGTCCGGTGGCGGCCCGTTCCGTCCGGATCACCGCGATCCGGCCGGCCAGTTCCTCGTGGTTCTCCGACCCGAGCTCGATCCAGCCGTCCCCGAGGCGTCCGGCGCGCCGCAGCGCGGCGGCGCTGGTCCCGCCGATCTCGATGGGGATGCAGGGACGTTGCAGCGACCTCGGCGAGAAGACCACCGGCCCGAACCGGTAGTGCCTGCCGTGGTGCTCGACCGGTTCCCTCGCCGTCCACAGGGTGCGCAGCAGGGGGATGATCTCGTCCATCCGGCTGCCTCTGGTGTGGAAGTCCTGGCCCGCGGCGGTGTACTCGTCGGCCAGCCAGCCGACACCGGCCCCGAGCGTGACCCGGCCGCCGGAGAGCCGGTCCAGGCTGACGACCGAGCGCGCCGTCACGAGCGGGTGGCGCAGCGGCAGGACGTACACGTTGGTCCCGAGGCGGATCCTGCTGGTGACGCTCGCCACGCCGGCGAGCATCACCCAGGGGTCGTACAGCGGGGTGCCGGGGTCGATGGGGGCCCGTCCGTCGCCGGAGTACAGGTAGGTCGGCGGCAGTTCCGCGGGGAGGATCAGGTGCTCCGGCATCCACACCGACTCGAACCCGAGGTCTTCGGCGTGCTTGGCGACAGTGCCGTGCCACCGGGGACGCAGACCCATCAACGACAGTCCGAACTTCATCCTGCCTCCAGGCGCCGCGGCGAATGCTGTGATATTTTTAAATATATCCTAGCATTGCCTGCGGAAGGTAGCCGATGGACGCGACGCCACCGCTGACGGGGATCCGTGTACTCGACCTGGCGAGCGAGCTGACCGCCTACGGCACCCGGCTGCTCGCCGGCCTCGGCGCCGACGTCCTGGTCGTCGAGCCCCCAGGAGGCCACGAACTGCGCCGCCGGCCACCTTTCCCCACCGGCACATCGAGTGCCTACGGACTGCCGTTCGCGTACTTGTTCACGGGAAAACGTGCCGTCACCCTCGACGTCACCGTCCCCGCGGCCCTCCCCCTGCTCACCGACCTGGCACGCGACGCCGACGTGGTGATCGCCTCACCAGGACCGCTCTCCCCCATCGCCGGCCTCACGGCGAACCCCGGCACGGTCGACGCCGGCCCAGGGGACGCCGACACGGTGGTCACGTCCCCGGCCCCTCACTCCCCCGTCGCCGGCCTCGACCCCGCGCGACCGGCCCTGAGCTGGGCCCCGCGCGACGCGATCGTCTGCCTGGTCACACCGTTCGGGCTCACCGGCCCGTACCGGTCCTACCGGGCCACCCATCTGACACTGCACGCGATGAGCGGCGGCATGCACACGCAGGGGCCCGTGGAGGGGCCGCCGGTCGTGATCCCCGGTGAGCAGAAGTACGCGGAGGTCGGCGCGTGGCTCGCGGTCGCGGTGCTCGCCGCGCTGCGCGAGCGCGGCAGGTCAGGCGGCCAGGTGCTCGATCTGTCCGCGCACGAGGTGATGACGGCGACCGACGGCTCCCTGGCCCACTACACCGCGACCGGCCACCTGACCGGCCGGGGACCCGCCCCCGGCACCCCGCCGTCGGGGGTGTGGCGGTGCCGTGACGGCGATGTCGAGTTCCAGGTGTGGACCGACCGGCACTGGCACGGCTTCGTCGAACTGATCGGCTCGCCTGAGGCACTGCGTGATCCCGCGCTGGCCCACCCCGCGGCACGGGCCCCGCGTGCCGCCGAGCTGACCGCGGTGATCGAACCTCTTGTCGGCGCCGCGAACCGGGGTGACCTGGTGCGCGAGGGCCAGCGCCTCGGGGTGCCGTGCGGCCCGATCAACACGATCGGCGAGTTCGCCGAGGACGAGCAGGTACGCGCACGCGGCGGCGTGACGGACACAAGCGGCCTCCCCATGCCGGCCTGGCCGTTCCGCGCCACCGTGCCGCTGTTCACCGAGCATCCCCGCCGCGCGCCACTGACCGGCGAGCACAACGACGAGGAGTACATCGACCGGCTCGGCCACGACGCGAACGAGCCGGCGGAGTGGCAGGAGGCGGGCCTTGTCTGAGCTATCCAAGAAATCCCACATGTCCGCGTATAAGCAGGAGCCGGAAAGCTCAGAGAAGTCGGCGAGGCGGTCTGAACAACCCCAGAGACCCGAGGGAACCCCCACACCGCACCGGCCCCCGCCACCTCATGAGTCACGGGGACCTGACGGGGCCATCGGGGAGAGGGAGCGGCTGCGGGTCATCTCGTTCGGGACGGCGATCGCCGGGACGGTGTCGTCGTCGGTGCTGGCCGAGCTCGGGGCCGATGTGGTGAAGGTCGAAGGACGGGATCGTCCGGACAACGTGCGGCGGCTGGGGCTGGCCGGGGAATCGCCGGGACGTGAGCCGTCGGGGGCGAGCACGTCGACGATGTTCGCGGCGTTCAATCGCAGCGTGCGGGGGATCGTGCTCAACATGAAGCGGGACGGGGCCGTCGAGGTGCTCGAACGGCTGGCCGGGGTGGCGGACGTGGTCATCGAGAACTTCGGGCCCGGGGTCATGGACCGGTGGGGGGTGGGGTACGAGCGGCTGGCGGCGGTGAATCCGCGGCTGGTGATGTTGTCGATCTCCGGGTACGGCAGGACCGGGCCGCGGTCGGGGTACTACGCCTACGGGTCGAACATCTCGTCGTTCACCGGGCTGACCCATCTGTGGGGAGCGGCGCACGGCACGCACTACGACCACGTGGCGCAGATCCACGGCGTCGCCGCCGTGCTCGCCGCGCTCGCTCAGCGCGACCGTACCGGGCTCGGGTCCCACATCGACCTCGCGCAGACCGAGACGGCGGCGGCCGTCATGGGGCCGCTGCTGCTGGAGTACCTGGTCAACGGGGACGACCCCGCGCCTGCGGGGAACGCCGTGCCGGGGGCCGCGCTGTCGGGGGTGTTCCCGTGCCGTGGCGAGGACGCCTGGGTGGCGGTCGAGCTGACCGGGGAGGCGGACGCCGCGACGCTCGGCGCGTTCCTCGGGGTGTCCGCCGGAGATCGCCTGGAGCAGGCGCTCCGCGCCTGGACCGCACGGCACACCCCGCATCAGGCGATGATGCTGTTGCAGCGCGCGGGGATCGCGGCGGGGGTGGTGCAGAACGGCGAGGACGTGGCCCGCGATCCGCAGCACCGCGCCAGGGGGTTCGTCGTGGAGACGGGCCACCCCGACCTCCCGCCGGCCGAGCAGCCCGGCCCGCCGCTGCGGCTGAGCGTCACCCCGGCCCGCGTACGCCGGCCGGCACCCCGCCTCGGCGAGCACACCACCGAGGTCCTGCGCGAGTGGCTGGACCTGCCGGAGGCGGAGATCAGCGATCTGCGCGAGCGAGGGGTCGTCTGACCGCACGACTCGTGCCGAAGGGTCCACTCGGCCACAAGGCCGTTCGAGTGGATCCCTGGCCGGGAAGGCATGCGGAGTGGAACGTCGTCCGGCGGACGAGACCGGACGGGGACGGTCAGGAGCCGCGGGAGTCGGCGAGTTTCCTGCTGCCGGGGTAGACCGGTCTCGGCAGGCCGAGGACGTGCTGCGCGATGATGTTGCGGAAGACCTCGGTGGTGCCGCCGTAGATGGCGGTTCCCTGCGCGAAGCGGTGCGCGTAGTCGAAGGCGCCGTCCTCCAGGCAGCCGTCGGCGCCGTGGGGCAGGAGGGCTTCGGGGCCGATCAGGTCGACCAGGCCGGCGGCGACCTCGATCATGGTCTCGGAGACGCGCACGCGGCCCATGGGACCCGGTGTGGCGAGGGACGCCTCGACGTCGAGGGCCGCCTGGCCGAGGCGTGCGCGCACGCGGGGGTCGTCGATGGGACGGCTGCCGTCGGGACGCCGCGCGGTGCGGGCCCAGCGGACGGCGGCGCGGACGTCGCGTTCCTGGCGGCGGGCCCAGCTGGAGCCGATGCCGAGGTCGGAGAGGCCGTCGTCGTGGCCGGCGCCGAAGTGCTCCTCGTCCAGGGGGCCGCGCAGCACACCCCAGCCGCCGTTGACGGGGCCGAGCCGGTAGCGGTCGGACACGCACACGTCGCCGTAGTAGACGACGTTGGTGCGTTCGCCGCCGACGGTGTGGATGGGGCCGATCTCCACTCCCGGCGAGTCGAGCGGGACCAGGAACATCGTCAGGCCCTTGTGCTTCGGCAGGTCGGGGTCGGTGCGGGTGATGAGGAACGTGTACTGGCAGTTCTGCGCGCCGGTGGTGAAGATCTTCTGGCCGTTGATCGTCCACTGGTCGCCGTCGCGCACCGCGCGGGTGCGCGCCGCGGCGATGTCGGAGCCGCCATCGGGTTCGCTGTACCCGAGGCAGAAGCGGACGTCGCCGCGTGCGACCTTCGGCACGAGCTCGGCGGCGAGATCCGGTGCCGCGTACTTCTCCACCGCCGTCAGGACCAGGCGGGTCGTGCCGAGCGTGATGTCGGGTGCGCCGGCGCGTTCCATCTCCAGTTCCAGCACCCGTTCGCGTACCCGGTCCAGGCCGGCGCCGCCCTGCTCGGGGGGCCGGCGCGGGAGGATCCAGCCTTTGGCGCCGAGCGCCTTGTGCAGCGCGAGGTTGAAGCTGCCGCCGGTGCGCCGTTCCTCCTCGTGCACCTCTTCGGTGACGTGGGTGGCGATGAAGTCACGTACCTCGGCGACGAACGCCGCCAGGTCGTCGTCGACCTCGATGCGGGAGAAATCCATGGCCGTTCCTCTCCGGCTCAGGCGGACGCCGCGAGCACGTCGCCGATCGCCAGCAGTTCGTCGGACGGATCACCGGGCAGCACGCTCCATCCCTTGGCGCGCCGGAAGTACAGCGTCACGTCGGACTCCAGCGTGAAGCCGAGCCCGCCTTGGACGTGCAGGCCGACCCGGGTCGCGAGGGTGGCGCAGCGTGCCGCGTTCGCGTACGCCATGGGGACGAGCTCGGGCCGCGCGGCCGGCTCGTGCTCGCGGAACCAGGCCGCCTTGCGCGTCAGGTTGCGCGCGCCGGAGACCTCGATCTCCACGGTCGCGAGGGGATGGGAGACCCCTTGCAGCGATCCGATCGGCACCCCCATGGTGCTGCGGGTCTTGGTGAACTCCG
The DNA here is from genome assembly GCF_014207705.1 of Sphaerisporangium rubeum. Lineage (NCBI taxonomy): Bacteria > Bacillati > Actinomycetota > Actinomycetes > Streptosporangiales > Streptosporangiaceae > Sphaerisporangium > Sphaerisporangium rubeum. The sequence continues at coordinate 3,212,560 of NZ_JACHIU010000001.1, read as the reverse complement.
CGCCGAGGCGCTTGGCCTCGTCGGCTAGGCCCACCAGGGCCGCGGCGGTGAGGACCTTCCACTCGGCGAGCGCGGCGTCGAAGATCTCGCGGGCCGCGGGGCCGGTGGCGAGCACCTCGCGGGCCGCGCCGGAGGGCCGCCACCACGCGAGCGGCGCGCCACCCTGGTTGGGGACGTGGGCCGCCGGGTCCTCCCGCGTGTACAGCACGAGGTCGTCGCCGTCGAGCGCGACGACGGCGGCGGCGATCGCGCCGGCGGGGAGCAGTTGCCGCGTGCCGGCGGTCACGGGGTGCAGCGCGAGGGTCGCGGGGGCCTGACCGGCCATGGTGTCCGTGATCGACCGCGCGGCCTGTTCTGTCTCGCAGCGCGCGAGCGCGCGCGCGGCGGTGACGGCCTCCACGAACGGCACCGGCGCGAGCACTCTGCCGTACTCCTCGGCCACCAGCGCGAGGTCCACCATGGTGGCGCCGTCCCCGCCTGCCGCCTCCGGCAGGCCCATGGAGACCGCACCCATCTTCACGAGGTCCTGCCAGAGCCGTTCGTCGTACCCGAGCGGTTCGGCGGCGCGTACGCGGGTCGCGGGGCACTCGGCGGTGAAGAACTCAGCGAAGGCGTCCCGCACCGACTCCTGGTCCTCACTGAGGGAGTAGTCGTTGCGCCGCAGCTCGAACCCGGTCGCGTCGGTCACGGTCCGCCTCCTCGAAGCTATTGTTCGATGTTTCTGCATATTTCTACATACAGCGGGCCGCGTCAAGACCGCCGCAGGCGGGTCACCAGGTGAGCAGGACCACCTCGCACTGCGCGTCGGCGGCGCGGGGCGTCGCGGCCGGCCTGCGGCGGCGGGCCGCCGGCTGCAGGTCGAGGCCGTCCTCGGTGACGAGGCGGGGCTCAGGCGCCACCTGCCACAGCTCGTCGACGATCCGGCGCAGGACGTCCCTGCGCAGCGTGTAGTAGAAGTTGCGGCCCTCCTTGCGCACGGAGACGAGTTCGGCCTGGACCAGGACCCGCATGTGGTAGGAGATCGTGGGCTTCGAGACCGGCAGGGTCTCCTCCAGCACACGGCAGGCCAGCTCGTCGGCCTGCGCCATCTGCCGCAGGATGCTCCAGCGGACCGGATCGCCCAGCGCCTTGAAGACGTCGGTGGCCCTGACCGCCGCGTCGGTCTCGGATGTCATCGTGGTCCCACCCCCGTGAGGTTGACCGAAATTTTTCAATGTATCAAATGTATCGGTGGAGCCGTCCGCTGCACACCCCCGCGGCCGCTACCGGCCGGCGACGGAGGGTGACCCGGGTCATGGGGGGGCCACCGGCGCGGCGGCCGTCCGGCGTGCCGGGCCGGACCCGCCGGAGAGCCGCGATCCCCGTGCACGCCGGGGAAATCGAGGCGGTTCGACGATACGGCGGCCCGAAACATGAATCTCATCTGACCTTTACATGAATGGTTCGAGCGGGGCCCGTGCAGAGGGTACATTGATAGGTAGCTAATTCTAGAAGTGAGTGTGGCCGGCACAGGGGCCCGGCCCAAGGGGGAGGAGAACTCCGTGAAGGCAAGCGCCGCGGTGGCCGGCTCGCCGACCGAGATCTTCAAGGCTCTCGGCGATCCGATCCGGTGGGAGATCATCCGCCAGATGGCGGAGGTCGACGAGCTCGCGTGCAGCACGCTTGAGGAGACTCTGCCGGTTTCCAAGCCGACCATCTCCTACCACACCAAGATCTTGACGCAGGCGGGTCTGGTGCACGTGCGCAAGGAAGGCCGCAACTACTACTACACCCTGCGCCAGGACGTGCTGAACGAGATCATGGACCACGTCTGGGCACTCGCGCCTGCACCGCGTCCGGTGCGGGAGGGCAGGATCGACCACGAGTCCGAGGCGGTCAAGCGCCGGCGGACGACCCGGCGCCGCCTCGCGTCCGCGCCGGCCGTGGCCGCCGCGCCTGCGGTGGCCACCTCCGGAGGCGAGCCCGTGGAACGGGACGCCGTCCTGCTGACCTGGTGACCCACTGACCCGCCGGCCCGGCCAACCGGCCCGGCCCGCCGGGCCGGTGACCGTCCTGGTGACCGCGTGGCCGCCGGGCCGGGCCCGGCGTCCCGTCGCGGTCACCACACCGCCGCGGGTGCGCACCCGTCAGGTGTCCAGCGCCACGGTCGCGGTGGCCGGCGTGAGCGTCCGGCCTTCCTGATCCTTGACCGCCAGGTCGAGATCGACCAGACGCGTGCCGTCCTCCTCCCGCACCCCGGTGACGGTGCCGGTGACGGTCAGCGTCATCCCCTTGGTGTTGGCCCCCCGGAACTGGCAGGACAGGCTGACGATCCTGCCGTCGTCCCCCATCCAGTCGCGCAGCGCGTTGTGCAGGTAGGCCCACTGCAGGTTGCCCATCCCGAAGGCCGACGCGTAACCGGCCGCGCGGCCCGCCTCGTCGTCCATGTGGATCGGCACGAACTCGTCGTTGACGGCGGCGTAGCGGTTCCAGGTCGCGAGACCCGTCTCCCGGGTGAAAGCCGGCAGTTCCTGCCCGATGTCGATGGTCGGCATGACGGCTCCGTTCAGTACCGGATGAGAGTGTTGCGGCTGCGCTTGACGAGCGTGCCGTCGGCCCGGGTCCAGGTGTCCTCGGTGACGGTCATGAGCATCAGGCCGAGCCGGCCTTCCCGCTCGGTGTACGACTCCAGGCGGTTGACGCCGGTGATCACGTCCCCCGGCCTGATCCGCTCGCCGTACTCCACGCTCACGCCACCGTTGAGCTGGAACTTCAGTCCCGGCCCCGGGATGCCGAGCAGCAGCTCGGTACGGTCGGGGTCGTTGGCGTCGGCGCTTTCGTCCTCGCGGGCCGATGATTCCGCCGACATCCACGCGAAAGGATTGAAATCCTCAGGGGCCACGATTCCCTTGTGCCGGCTGCCCGCGGCGTACACCTGGTCCCAGAAAAGGGGTGGCGGCGGACCCGGCCAGTAGACTGCGATGGCCCATCGCCGGATGTCCGATTCCGCCACCGGGAAACTCACCCGGCGGCCGAGCTCGCCACCGATGGCCTCCCGCATCGCGGCGGAGATGTTGGTCTCTGGCACGTGTGCCTCCAGACGCCGTTGTGACGACATATAATTTGTAGAACTATCGAATGATTTCCCCCGCCGTCAACCCTTCCCCTGCCGCACCCTCGCCGATCGGCCGCCGTCCGAGCGGCGTGCGGCGGACGGCCGGGAGGCGGCCCGTACGCTCGGCGGCCGTTGACCCCGGCGGGACACGGCCCTAGCATGTCGATACATTCATAAGTCTCAAACTGTTGTCTGCCGTGCGGAAGGTGACTGTGAACGCTGGGACCGGCACCGCCGATCATGAGGCCCTGAACCGTCTGTTGAAGCCACGCACCATCGCCGTCGTCGGGCTCAGCGACACCTCCAACTTCCGGGACTACGTCAGCCCGACCCTGGACGGGGACGCGGAGGTCTTCTTCGTCCACCCCAAGCACGCCACCGTGCTCGGCCGGCCCACCCACCCGAACCTGACCTCGATCGGCCGTCCCCTCGACGCGATCATCTCGATGATGGCGGCAGAGCGCAGCACCCTGCTGGTCGAGGAGGCCGCGGGCCTCGACGTCGGCGGCCTGGTGTGCATCGCCGGCGGGTTCGCCGAGACGGGTGCGGACGGCGCGGCGCTGCAGAGCCGCATGGTGACCGCCGCGCGCAGCGCCGGCATGCCGGTCGTCGGACCCAACGGGCTCGGGTTCATCAACGTCCCCCGGCGGGTCAGCCTGACGATCGCCAGCCCGCACAAGCGGCGGCCCGGCGGCATCTCCGTGGTGTCGCAGAGCGGCGCGCTGCTCAGCGGGGTCGCCATGGCCGCGTGGGAACACCCCGGCTGCGGGCTCAACCTGCTGATCAGCGCCGGCAACGAGGCGGTCACCGACCTGGCCGACTACGTGGACTTTCTCGCGGCCGACCCCGACACGCGCGCGATCGGCCTGGTGGTCGAGAAGATCCGCAGGCCCGCGGCGTTCTTCGCCGCCGCGCGGCGCGCCACCGAGGCCGGCAAGCCGATCGCCGTGCTGAAGCTGGCCCGCAGCAACCGCTCCCAGCAGATGGCGGCCTCCCACACCGGCGCGCTGACCGGCGACGCCTGGGTGTACGACGTCGCGCTGCGCCAGGCCGGCGTCACCGTGGTCGCCGACCCCGAGGAGCTCGTCGACCGGCTCGCGCTGTTCGAGCAGCTCGACCCGGCCAACTGGTCCGCGGTCGAGGGACTCGGCGTGATCACCATGACGGGTGGCTTCGCGTCGCTCTCGGTGGACCTCGCCGAGGCCGACGGCATGAGCATCCCGCCGCTCAGCGAACTCGAACCCTGGGTACGTGACAACATCCCCGGCGTGACCGTGGCCAACCCCCTGGACACCACCGGTTTCGGCGCGGCGATCTGGCCCGAGGTCGTGCGCAGGTACGCCACCTGCGCCGAGTCGGACGCGCTGCTGTACCTGCACCCGCTGGCCGACGAGGACGAGAGCGACTCGACCGTCCAGCTCGTGGAGGAGTTCGCCAAGGCCGCACAGGACGCCGGCAAGCCGTTCGTCGTCACCAACTGCTCAGGAGCCCCCGGCCGGTTCGTCCTGGACCGGCTGCCCTCGGGGAAGGTCGCCGCAGGCCGCGGCCTGCGGCCCACCCTGCGCGGCCTGCAGACCCTCGGCGCGTTCGTCCGTCACCGCGAGGAGGCGGCCCGGCGTGAGGACACCCCCGTCCCGCCGAGCACCCGCAGGCCCGACGTGGCGACGGTCGCGGTGGCGGAGGGACAGATGCTGCCGTTCGGCCCCACGCTGGAGATGATCCGCGCCGCCGGTGTCCCGATCGCCCCCTACCACCTGGTGGCGGCCGGCGACGACGTGACCGGCGCGCCGTTCCCCGGGCCGTACGTCGTGAAGCTCGCCGACGTCGCGCACCGGACCGAGCACGGCGCGGTGCGCCTCGGGGTGACCGCGGACGGCCTCGGTGACGCGGTCGCCGAGCTGCGCGCGCTCGCGGCCGTTCACGGGCTGCCGCCGCTGGTGGCGGTGCAGCCGCAGGTCGAGATCCTCGGCGAGGCGTTCATCGGCGTCCAGGGAGAGAGCGAGCTCGGGCCGCTGGTCGTCTTCGGTCTCGGCGGCGTCTTCGTGGAGGTGCTGCAGCGGGTCGGCGGCCGCATGGCGCCGCTGAGCGCGCGGGACGCGCGGTCGCTGATCGACGAGTTCGCCGACGCCAAGGTGATGCACGGCTTCCGCGGCCGGCCCGCGTGGGACCTGGACGCGCTCGCGGAGATCCTCGTGGCGGCGGGCCGGCTGGCGGTGTCCGGCCGCGGGTGGATCGAGTCCCTCGACCTGAACCCGCTCGTCTTCACCCCGGACGGCTTCGTGGCGGTCGACGCGCTGTGCCTGGTCCGCGCACCGGAGCGCCGGCACTGAGACGCGCGCCGGCGGCCGGGGTGACCGGCCGCCGGCGGGACGGCGCGCAGAGGTGCACAGAGGTACATATGGACGAGGGCGGGCCGGCCGGCCCGCCCTCGTCGTGCGGGTCGTTCAGGTGCGGCCCTGGGAGACCTGGTTGAACGGCACGTCGCGGTCGGCGGCGTACTCTCTCGGCATCCCGAGGATGCGTTCGCTGATGATGTTCCGCGACATCTCGGTGCTGCCGCCACCGAGGCTGGCCCCCTGCCGCGACAGGTAATAGTGGCCGTAGTCCAGCCCCCCATGGTCGCCGAAGGCACCCGCCGCCACGTCGGCCCCGCCGATGCGCACCCCGATGTCGGCGTTCTTCCAGTCGGTCTCCGCGTGGAACAGCCGGATGATCGACGCCGCCGGCGGCGGCAGCTGACCGCTGTTCAGCCCGGACATCACCCGGTCGATGAGCTGCTCCTGCACGCGGCGCATCATGCGCGCCTCGCCGATCAGCTCGCGGACCGCGACGTCGCCGGTCTGCCCCGTGCGGCGGGCCAGGTCGGCGAAGTCGTACTCGGGACCGTGCAGGTTGGCCCTGCCCTCCCCGCTGACGTACGGCGAGCCGCCGCCGACGGCGGTGCGCTCGTGGACGAGCTGCCGGGACGCGACGGCCCAGCCGCCGTTCACCTCGCCGACCACCGAGTCGGCGGGGAGGATCACGTCGTCGAAGAACTCCTCGCAGAACTCGGTGGAGCCGTTCACCATCTTGATGCGGCGCAGCGTGATCCCCGGCTGGTGCACCTTGACCAGGAACATGGTCAGTCCACGGTGCTTGGGTGCGTCCCAGTCGGTGCGGGCCAGGCACAGCGCGTAGTCCGCCGCGTAGGCGCTGGTGCTCCAGGTCTTGGCGCCGTTCAGCACCCACACGTCGCCGTCCCTGGTGGCCCGGGTGATCACTCCGGCCAGGTCGGAGCCGCCTCTCGGCTCGCTGAGGAACTGCACGAGCACCTCGTCGCCTCTGACGGCCGCCGAGACGCGGTCCCGTTTCTGCTGCTCGCTTCCCATGTCGAGGATGGTCGGCGCGCAGATCGAGAACGTCGGGACGTTGAGCAGCAGCGGCATCTCGTAGCCGCGCGACTCCTCGGTGAAGGCGCGCTGGTGCGCGGGGGTCAGGCCGAGGCCGCCGTACTCGGCGGGGAAGCAGATCCCGGCGAACCCCCCGGCGTACAGCATCTTCTGCAGCTCGCGGGCCCGCAGCCACTCCTGGTCGTCGTCACCGCTCTCCGGCGGGCCGTGCCGCTCCGGCACGCGGGGCATGTTCTCCTTGAGCCACGCGCGGGCCCGCAGGCGGAACGATTCGACGTCTTCCATGTCACCCATCTCGTTCTCCCGGTCAGACTTCGAGGAGGTCGGCGATCCGGCGCCGGTGGTCGTCCGGCGTGCCGTACAGCGCGCGGTTCACGGTCACCCTGCGCAGGTACAGATGCAGGTCGTGCTCCCAGGTCACGCCGATGCCGCCGTGCAGCTGCACGCAGTCCTGCACGATCTCGGTCGCGCGCGCGCCGACGTACGCCTTGGCCACGCTGACCAGCTCGGCGGCGTCGGCGGCGCCGGCCTGCACGGCGCGGGCCGCGGCTCCTGTGGTGGCATGGCACGCCTCGAGCCAGGTGCGCATGTCGGCGAACCGGTGCTTGAGCGCCTGGTAGGAGGCCAGCGGACGGCCGAAGGAGTAGCGGTCGAAGGCCCACTGCACGGTGAACTCGAAGACGCGGTCGATGGCGCCGCAGGTCTCGGCGCACTGGAGCACCAGGGCCACCTGGAGCTGCCGCTCAAGGATCTCCGGCGTGCTCCGCGGCGTGCCGACCACGGCGTCGCGGCCGGCCGTCACCCCGTCGAGACGCACCTGACCGAACCTGCGGACGAGGTCGAGGCCGTCGGACGGCGTGACGGTGACCCCCGGCGCGGTGGTCTCGACGAGGAACTGCAGCGGCCCGTCCTCGGTGCCGGCGGTCACCAGGAGAAGGTCGGCCTGGCCGGCCGCCTCCACCCGGTCCTTGACGCCGTCGAGCACGTAGCCGTCGCCGCCGGCCCTGGCGGTGACGCCGGGCCGGCCGGGCCGCCACTGCGTGCCGGGCTCGTAGACGGCCCAGGTCGCGACGGCCTCCCCCGCCGCCAGGCGCTCGATGTCGGCGCTGTGGCCGGGACCGCCGGTCTCCCGCGCGGCCACCAGGCCGGCGATGACGACGTTGGTGGCGATCAGCGGGCCGGGGGTCACCATGCGTCCCATCTCCTCGGCCACGATGGCGAGGTCGGCGAGGCCCTCCCCCGAGACGCTGCCGCCGCCGAGCTCCTCGGGGACGAGCATCGCGGCCCATCCGAGCTCCGCGCCTCTGCTCCACCAGTCGCGGTCGAACCCCTCCGCGCTCTCGGACAGCTCCCGCACCCTGGTCAGCGGGGTCTCCGTGTCCAGGAACTTCTTGCTGGTGGTGCGGAAGAGCTTCTGGTCCGCCGTCAGGTCGAGATCCATCTGAGCTCCCTCACTGTGCCTTCCTTCACCTCATGTGATTAGACAATTCTAAAACTATCTACACAGTCATGAGGGGTCAATGCTCCCCCGGCCGCGCGCACCCGGCCGCGCCGTGCCGTTGACCCGGCCACTCTTACTTTGATAGTTGTTTTCCTATCTAATATTTCTGGTGTCCTACGCACGGAGAAGGTGGCCACTGGTGGTAGAGACGCATGCGACGAGCCGCTTCGAGTCCGCGGCGGAGGTCTCCCGGCGGCTGCGGGACACCGGATACCTCGCGGACCAGAAGATCTCGGGCACCGTGTTCCTCGCCGAGCGGCTCGGCAAGCCGATCCTGGTGGAGGGCCCCGCCGGCACCGGCAAGACCGAGCTGGCCAAGTCGGTCGCGCGCGCGACCGGTGCGCGCCTCATCAGGCTCCAGTGCTACCAGGGGCTGGACGAGGCCAAGGCGCTGTACGAATGGGACTACCGCAAGCAACTGCTGCGGATCCAGGCGTCGCGGGACGGCGCCGGCTGGGACGACCTGGAGAACGACATCTTCAGCGAGGGGTTCCTGCTCACCCGGCCGCTGCTCGAGGCCATCCGCGCCGAGGACCCGGTGGTGCTGCTCATCGACGAGGTCGACCGGCTCGACGTCGAGACCGAGGCGCTGCTGCTCGAAGTGCTCTCCGACTTCCAGGTTTCCATCCCCGAGCTCGGCACCGTCGCCGCGCGCGGCACGCCGCAGGTGTTCCTGACCTCCAACGACTCGCGTGAGCTGTCGGAGGCGCTGAAGCGGCGCTGCCTGTACCTGCACATCGACTACCCGGCGGTGGAGCGTGAGCGGGACATCGTCCTCGCGCGGGTCCCCGGGATCGGCGAGGAGCTCGCGACGGGGGTCGCCGAGGTGGTCCGCTCGCTGCGCGCGCTCGACCTGAAGAAGCGGCCGTCGGTCTCCGAGACCCTGGACTGGGCCCGCACGCTGGTCCTGCTCGGCGCGACCTCGGCCGGCGCCGAGTCGGTCGGCGCGCACCTGCACGTCCTGCTCAAGCACCAGCCGGACATCGTGCTGGCCGCGCGCGAGCTCGGGGTGATCCCGGCATGACGAGCCTCACGGTGGGACCGTGCTGACGGCCGTCGAAGGCCTGGTCAGGGAGCTGCGGACGATCGGTGTGCCGGTGTCGGTGTCGGAGCAGATCGACGCCGTCCGCGCGCTGCGCCACGTGGCGCTCGCCGAGCGCGGCGAGGTCAAGTCCGCGCTGCGCGCCACACTGGTCAAGAAGCACGAGCACGAGCACGCCTTCGAGACCGTGTTCGACCTGTTCTTCGCGCCGCCGGCGCCGGACGCCGAGGACGCCGGCCCCGTGAGCCCGCCGCCGCGCCTCGCCGACCTCGACGACGACGCGATGCGGCAGGTGCTGATCGAGGCGCTGCGTGCGCAGGACATGACGACCGTACGGTTCGGCGCGGGTGTCCTCGTCGACCGGCACGCGCGCATCGTCCCCGGCCAGCCGGTCGCCGGCACCTATTACCTGTTCCGCACGATGCGGGCCCTCGACCAGGACGCCGTCCTCGCGGGCCTGCTGCCGGAGGAGGACACGGCTGAGGACCAGGCGCACGACGAGCTCGGCCGGCGGATCGCCGCGGAGCGGGCCGAGGAGCTGCTCGACCGGCTGAGAGCGGAGGTGGAGGCGCAGATCCGCCTACGGCTGGTCGCCGACCGCGGCGCCGGCGCGGTGGCCCGCACGCTGCGCACCCCCCTGCCGGACGACGTGGACTTCCTCACCGCGGGCCGGGGGGAACTGGAGGCGGTGCGCGCCACCGTACGGCCGCTCGCGCGCAAACTGGCGAGCCGCCTGGCCCGCAGACGCGAGCACAACCGGCGCGGCGCGCTGGACTTCCGCAGGACGGTGCGGCGGTCGATGTCGACCGGCGGCGTCCCCGCCGAGCCGGTGTTCCGGCGTCCGCACGTGTCCAAGCCCCAGTTGCTCGTCGTGGCCGACATCTCCGGTTCGGTGTCGTCGTTCGCCACGTTCACCCTGCAGCTCGTCGACGCGCTGCGCTCGGAGTTCGCCGCGGTGCGCAGCTTCGTCTTCGTCGACGGCGTCGACGAGGTCACCGAGGTGTTCAGCCGCACGTCCCACATCGCCGACGCGGCGGCCGAGATCAACGCCGCCGCGGCAGGCGTCTGGCTCGACGGCCGCTCCGACTACGGCAACACCTTCCAGACCTTCTGGAACCGCTGGGGTGCCGGGCTCACCCCGAGCAGCACCGTGCTGGTCCTCGGCGACGCGCGCACCAATTACCACGCGCCGCGTGCTGAGTCCCTGCGGCTCATCCACCAGCGGGCCGGCCACGTGTACTGGCTCAACCCCGAGCCCCGTGCGGCCTGGGACAGCGGCGACTCGGTGATGAGCGCCTACGCGCGGCACTGCGACGGCGTCTACGAGTGCCGCAACGTCCGGCAGCTCAAGACCTTCATCGACAAACTCGACTGAACACGGCCGGGTCGTCGAAGGCTCCGGAAGGACCGCCGCCCCGGAGCCGGTCCGCGGGAGCATGCGGGCCGGCCCCGGGGCGGGGCGTCATGTCCGGATCGTCAGATCCGGGTCCACTTCTGGTTGTTGCCGCCGTTGCAGGTCCAGATGCGGGCCGTGGTGCCGTTGGCGGTGGCACCCACGTCCAGGCACTTGTTCGCGCCGACGGCGGTGATGCTGCCGTCGGAGTTCAGGCGCCACTTCTGGTTGTTCTGGCCGTTGCAGTCCCAGATGATCACCGCGGTGCCGTCGGCCGTGCCCGCGCCGTTCACGTCGAGACACTTGTTGCCGTAGACCCGCAGTTCGGTGGCCGCCGTCGACGTCCACTTCTGGTTGTTGCCGGAGTTGCAGTCCCAGATGATCACCGCGGCGCCGTTGTTCTGCGACGCGCCGTTCACATCGAGACACCGGTTGGACGCCACACCGCGCAGCTGGCTCGTGCCACCCGGCGTCGGGGTCGGCGTGGGAGTCGGCGTCGGGGTCGGCGTCGGGGTCGGGGTCGGGGTGGGGTTGCCACCGGTGGCGACGCCTCGGCCGTTGAAGGTGATGGAGTCGAGGTCGTAGGCGTTCGCCGTCGGAGCCTTGAACACCACGTACAGGTTGCGCGTGCCGCCGGGGTTGGTGACCGTCGCCGCCGGCAGGGACACGTAGTTGTTCCATCCGCCGGTCGACGGCACGGAACTGGACGCGATCAGCGTGCCGGTCGGCGAGTCGGCCCGCAGCTCGATGGAACCTCCGGTGGCGGAGGCCGACGAGACGCGGAACGACACCGAGTCGATCCCCGTCAGGTTGACCGGCGTGAAGGAGAGCCAGTCGTTGTTGGAGATGTCGCCGACACGCCGGCCGCCTTCGGCGCCGGTCTCGTCCACGACCCGGATCCCGGAGGAGCCGGTGTAGTGCTCGGCCTGCTTGTGCTTGGGCTGCAGCGTGATGCCGGTGTCACCCTGCAGGCCGCTGCGGTCGGTGTAGTCGGCGAGCAGTGCGTAGTAGACGTTGGAGCCCTCGTCGTGTCCCGAGAGGGTGGTGGCCAGCGTCCCCGTGCACCCGGTGTACTTGCCGGTGTCGTGCGCGTGGGTGTCGTGACCGAGAGCGGTGGTCACGTTGACCTTGGAGCAGTCGATCGTGCCGTCCTCGGGGTCGGTGACGTTCACGGTGTAGGCCACCGAGTCACCGAAGTTGATGAACCCGCCGTCCGGCGGCGACTGGAAGGTCACCTTCGGCCGGCTGTTGCCGACGACGACGCTCAACGTGATGCTGCCGGTCTTTCCGGTCGAGTCCCGCACCGTCAGCCTGACGGTGTAGGTGCCGTTGGTGGTGTAGGTCTTCGACGGGTTCGCCGACGTGGACGACGTGCCGTCGCCGAAGTCCCACGAGTAGGTGATGGCGTCACCGTCGGGGTCGGACGAACCGGCCGACGAGAACGCCACCGTGAGCGGCGCGCTCCCCGAGTCGGGGCTGGCGCTCGCCTTGGCGACGGGTGCGCGGTTACCGGCGACGTAGTCGATGCGGTAGATGCTGTCGTCGGTGTTGGAGTGGCCGAAGCCGTTGCCCCAGTCGGCCATGTACAGCGCGCCGTCCGGGCCGAACTTCATGTCGATCGGCGCGTGCGGAGCGATCGGCGCCACGAACGGGTTGATCTTCAGCAGGTTGCCGCTGGAGTCGAGGCGGAGCTCCTTGACGAAGTTCCTGCTCCACTCGTAGAGGAACGGGTTGCCGCTGTAGTACTCGGGGAACTTGCGGTCGGAGGTGCTGGCCGCGTCGTAGCGGTAGAACGGGCCACCCATCGGGCCGGCGCCGCCACAGCAGTTGATCTCGGGGAACTCCGCCGACTGGTGGTAGTTGTACCAGATGGTCGCGGGCACCGCCGCCGGAAGGGTGGTGAGGCCGGTGTTGTTCGGTGAGTTGTTCACCGCCGCCGAGCAGTTGAACTTCGACCCCGACTGGTTGGTGGCGAAGTTGAAGTCGTTGAACGGGATGTTGTTGCCGACGCAGTACGGCCAGCCGTAGAAGCCGGGCTGCTTGATGAGGTTCCACTCCACGGTGCCCTCGGGGCCGCGGCTGCTGTTGGCGCTGCCGGCGTCGGGGCCGTAGTCACCCACCGAGATCCAGCCGGTGACCTTGTCCACCGAGAAGCGGAACGGGTTGCGGAAGCCCATCGCGTAGATCTCCGGCCGCGTCTTCGCGGTACCCGGCGCGAACATGTTGCCGGACGGGATGGTGTAGGTGCCGTCCGACTCCGGGTGGATGCGCAGGATCTTGCCGCGCAGGTCGTTGGTGTTGGCCGCGGACCGCTGCGCGTCGTAGTGCTCACGGCCCGACCGCTCGTCGATCGGCGCGTAGCCGCTCGACCCGTTGGGGTTGGTGTCGTCACCGGGGCCGATGTACAGGTTGCCGTTCGGGCCGAACGCCAGGTAGCCGCCGGTGTGGCCGGGCTCGTCGACGTTGCGGTACGCCGGGACCTCGATGATCTTCTTCTCGCTGGACAGGTCCAGTGTGGAGCCGTTGAACGTGAACCGCGAGACACGGTTGACCTCACCGCCGTTGGACGGCGAGTAGTTGAGGTAGATCCAGCCGTTGGTGGAGAAGTTCGGATCGAGCGCGATGCCGATGCCGCCGTCCTCGCCGCCGTCGTACACCGACAGGGTGCCGATGACGCGGGTGCCGCCGCCGACGGGGATCATGTTGACCTTGCCGGAGCGGGAGATGTAGAAGACCCTGCCGTCCGCGGCGACGTCGAGCTCCATCGGCTGGTCAGGTGAGCCGTCGAGCGTGACGCGCTGGTAGCGGGCCTGGATGGTGCCGCCGCACTCGCCGGCCGCCGCACCCGCGGCCCACTGCACGCCGCCGAGCAGGTGCTGCTTGAACAGCGCCTCGGAGTACGACGACGCGTTGTGGCCCATCGCGGTGGCCCACACGCGGGCCCCCTCGGGGTTGTGGCACCACGAGATCGGGTGGTCGACACCCATCTTGCTGCCGCCGGCGTCGTAGGTGGTCTCGTCGGCGGTCACCAGCACGTGCACCGAGCCGCGCATGTTCTTGTCGAAGTTGTACCACTCCTCGGTCCGCGTCCACCGGTCAGGCAGGCCACGGGTGGAGGGGTGCACCTTGTCGGCCACCTTGGCGGTGCCCTGCACGGTGGCCGAGTGCGCGGTCATGTGCGCGCCGGCCAGCACGACCTGGTCCCACCAGGGGAACGAGGACTCGATGTTCATGTCGGTGGCGTTGTGGATCGCGACGACGCCGCGGCCGCTGCGCACGTACGACTGGAACGCCTGACGCTGCGCGTCGTTGTCCCACACCATGCCGCTGGTCTGGAACATGATGACCGCGTCGTAGGTGTTCATCGCCGAGGACGTGAACACCGAGGAGTCCTCGCTGCGGTCGAGCGTGAAGTTGTTGTCCGTCGCCATCTGCTGGAACATCGCGATACCGGCGGCGATGGAGTCGTGCCGGTAGGCACCACTCGCGGTCTTGCTGAACAGCAGCACCTTGAAGGCCGGGGCCGCCGCGTTCGCCAGTGGTGGCGCCGCGGAGACGAGCAGCCCTGTCAAGGCCGCTACCAAGGCGAGGAGCAAACGTGGTCTTCGCATGGAGGGTTCTCCTGGGGACGGGGGGAGTTGGCGATGAGCCGGCTCGGCTCAGGACGGGCGGGCGGTCACGTCTTCTAGGGTTCTGAGAAACGCGAGTCCTTCCGTTGCGAGCGCGTCCTGGCTCGCGGCGAGGGGACGCCAGATGGACGCCGCGGTGGCGATGGTCTTGTTGTCGGCGGTGAAGGACTCGATGACGAGCGGGCCGCGGTAGTCCACGTCGCGTACGGCGGCGGCGAAGCCGGGCCAGTCGAAGTGGTCGCTGCCCGGTGCGCCGCGGTCGGTGCCGCACACCTGGATGTGCGCGATCCGGTCCCCCGCCAGCCGGACGGCCGCCAGGGGGTCCTTCTCCTCGATGTTCATGTGGTAGGTGTCGAGCGCGAGCCCGCATTCCTCCGGGAGCGCTTCGAGTGCCTGCTCGACGGTGTTGATGACGCTGGTCTCGTAGCGGTTGAGCGGTTCGACCCCGATCCGGACGCCGCGCTCGGCGGCGTACTCCAGCACGGGTTTCAGGCCGGCCCCGAGTTCGGCGTACACCGCGCGCCGCTCGCCGGGGCTCAGGCGCCAGGTCCGGCCGACCGAGGAGTACGCGGGGCCGCAGACCGCCGGCGCGCCGACGGTCACCGCGACGTCCACGCAGTGCCGCAGGTAGTCCTGGGTCTCCTGGACCACCGGCGGCGAGGCGCCGACGAGCTCGCGGCCCGGCGGCATGGTGAGCACCACCGACGCGCCGAGCCCGAGCTCGCGCAGCAGGGCCGCCGCCTTGGCGGGGTCCCAGTCACCGGGCCGCTCGATCGGCAGCTCGATCACGTCGAACCCCCAGCCGGCGATCCGCGGCGCGAGGCGGGCCAGGGTCCCGTCGGTGAGCGGCGAGACCCAGACCCAGGTGTTGACGCCGATCACGACGTGCCGCCCCACTTCTCCGGGTAGCCCGGCATGTCCTCGCACCCGCACAGCGCGTAGTGCAGCGGCGGCATGCCCGGCTTGAGGTAGGTGGGGAGGTTCTCCTGGGTGATCGTCGGCTGCGGGAGGTTCCAGACCTTCGGCACCTGCTCCCCCTTGAGGATCTTGAGTGCGGCGATGATCGGGGTGCGCCACTGGTACGTCGGATAGGTGGGGGCGATCGCGGTGAGTTTGGCGTCGCTCCACTTCTTCAGGAAGTCCTGCTGGTCCTCGCCGTTGATCGGCGGCACGGGCTGGCCCGCGTCCTCGAACGCCTCGACGGCCGCGACGGCGGTCGCGCCGGCGTCCATCCAGACGCCGTCGATCTTGCCGTGGCGCTGGATGTAGTCGCTGACGATGCTCTTGGTCTTGGCGGCGTCGCCGTCGGTGAACTCCACGCCGACCACGTCGAGGCCGCTCTGGTCGAAGGCGACCTTCGCCGCCGACCACCGGGTCTCCAGCACGTCCACACCCGGCAGGATGCGCAGCGCGAGGATCTTGCCGCCGGACGGCACCTTCTGGATGAGGAACTCGGCCGCCTCGGCGCCGAAGGCGTAGCCGCCGATCGGCTTGATGAAGGTGACGGGGCAGTCGGTCTGCACACCGCGGTCGAACACGATGACCGGCACCTTGGGACAGGCACCCGCCACCGCGGGGGTGAGCGTCGCGGTGGTGTTCGGCGAGACGATCAGGACGTCACAGTTCTTGCCCTGCAGCTCGGCGATGTCGGAGATCTGCTTGTCGTCCTTGCCCTCGGCGTCCAGGGCCGTGAGGCGCGCGATCTCCTTGTGCAGGCCGGCCTCGGCCTGCATGGTCTTCCAGCCGACCTGCCGCCAGGGGTTGTCGACCGCGGCGTTGGAGAAGCACAGGTTGTACGGCCCGTCCTTCTTGTACTTGGCGGTGTCGACCATCTGCGCGTCGATGGTCTGCTCCCACGGCTTGCCCTCCGGGCCCTCCGGCTGTGCCTTGCGCATGGCCATCTGCGCGTCGTAGTCGGCCTGCACGAAGAACTTCGACTGCTCCCCCGTGCCCTTGTCCTTGGCCGCGCCGGCGTCGGACGGCGCGGCGGCGGAGGACGAGGCGGACGGCGAGGGCTTGTCGCTGGTGCAGGCGGCCGCCGACAACGTCAGCGCCGACAGCGCGGCGACGGCGAGGACCCGCCGCGGATATGCACGCATGCTTCTTCCTTTTCTCACGAAACGGCCGCGGCTCTGCGGCGCGGGAGGTTCAGGGCCCCCAGCGCCACCGCGGCGATGATGATCACTCCCTGCACGGCGGGTTCCAGCGCCCCCGAGACGCCGTAGAGGTTGAGAAGGGTGAACAACGCCTCCAGGGTGAGGGCACCCGCCATCGCGGCGACCACGGAGCCGCGGCCGCCCCCGAGCACCACGCCGCCGAGCACGACGGCGGTGATGGCCTGGAACTCCAGTCCCTGGCCGACCTGTGCCGACACCCCTGCGAAGCCACCGAGCAGGATCGCGGCGACCGCCGCGGACAGCCCGGAGATCATGAACGCCGCCGTGCGCACACGCGCGACGCGGACACCCGACAGCGCCGCGGCCCTGTCGTTGTCGCCGGTCGCGATCAGCGTGTGACCGAAACGGGAGCGCATCGCGTACACGGCCGCCGCCGCCACCGCGAGAAGAATCAGAACCGACCACGGCACCGGGCCGAGGCTTCCCCGGCCGAGCGCGCGGAACTCCTCCGACAGGGCTCCACGAGGAGCGCCACCCGTCCACAGGAAGATCGCGCCGGACAGGATCAGCAGCGTCCCGAGGGTCGTGATGAACGACGGGACGCGCAGCAGCGTGGTGACGACCCCGTTGACCAGGCCGACGAGCACACCGACGACGATCAGCAGGCCGAGGACGGGCCAGGTCGCCTCCGCGGAGCCGTCGATGAGCCGGGCCGCGATCACCACCTCGGCGGTGACGAGGGAACCGACCGACAGGTCGAACTCGCCGGACACGATGACGAAGTACTGTCCCGCCGCGAGGATCACCAGTGGCGCGGCCCGCTTGACGAAGGCGAGGAAGGCCGGCGGTTCGAGGAAGTACGGGTTGACGAACGCGATCGCGGCCAGCAGCAGGGCCAGCACCACGAAGATCGGCAGCGAGCGTCTCATGACTTCCGCCTCGCGTAGATGGCCAGCGCCGCGACCAGGACCACGCCACGCACGACGTCCTTGGCGAAGGAGTTCACCTCGAGCTGGTTGAAGATGCTGTCGAGCACCGCGAGGACCAGCACACCGCCGACGGTCCCCGCGACCCCGCCGCGGCCGCCGGCCAGCGCGGTGCCGCCGAGCACGACCGCGGCGATCGACTCCAGGTCGTACCCGCCGTCGGTCCCCACCGTCGGCGCACCCGCGCCGAGCCGGGACGCGAGCAGCAGCCCGGCGATCCCGGCGCACAGCGAGCACAGCACGTGCGCGGCGACCACGACCCGTCCGGTGCGCACCCCCGACAGGCGCGCGACCTCGGCGTCCCCGCCGACCGCGTAGATGCGGTACCCGAGCCGGGTCCGGCCGAGCAGGATCGCCGCCGCCACGGCCACCGCCACGAGCAGCAGCGCCGACACCGGCACCGGCCCGATGCGGTCGTACCCGAGATGCTGGAAGGACTCCGGCACGCTGCCGGCCGGCCCGTCGTACATCTGGTCGAGCACCCCTCGGAGGATCAGCGCGACGCCGAGGGTGGCGATGAAGGCGTGCACCCGGAGCCGGGTGACGATCAGGCCGTTGACCAGGCCCGCGAGCGCGCTCACGGCGAGCACCGCGGCGATCGCGACCGGCACGTTCGCGCCGGAGCCCGCCATGATCTCGGCCGCCACCAGCGACGTCAGGCTGATCAGGTAGGCCACCGACAGGTCGAGGCTCCCGGCGAGGATCACCAGTGTCTGGCCGACCGCGACGATGCCGAGGGCCGCCGACCGCTGCTGGATGCCGACGATGTTCTCCTGGCTGAGGAACTGCACCCCGTCGAGGGAGAACAGCAGCCAGCCGAGCACGACGAGCAGGGCCAGGGCCACGTAGACCGGACGCGCGGGCCGGTCGGCGGACAGGCGCCGCCAGAACGTGTCCCCGGCCGGGACGGTCCTGAGTTTCAGTTGCTCGGTCATGACGCGGCCGCCAGGCGCATCACGGCCTCCTCGGTGGACCCGGGGGGCAGTTCCCCGGCGATGCGGCCGTCCCGCAGGACCACGACGCGGTCGCTCATGCCGATCAGCTCGGGAAGCTCGGAGGAGATCATCAAGATGGCCATGCCGTCGCGGGCCAGCTCGCGCATCAGGTCGTGGACGGCGGCCTTGGCGCCGACGTCGACACCCCGCGTGGGCTCGTCGAACAGCAGGACCCGCGGCGCGACGGTCATCCACTTGGCCAGCACGACCTTCTGCTGGTTGCCGCCGGACAGCAGCCGTACCTCCTGGGCCGGTCGCGGCGGCGAGAGCCGCACCCGTTCGAGCAGCTTCTCGATCGCGGGGGGACGCCGGCCGGTGGCGCGCGCGACGAGCAGCGCGTTGTCGCGCACCCGCTGGTTGAGCAGCAGTCCCTCCGCCTTGCGGTCCTCGGTGACGAGGCCGATCCCCGCGGCGATGCCCTGGCGTACCGAACGGGGACGGCGCGGCGTCATCGCGCCGGTGGTGAAGGGCTCGGCGCCGAACAGCGCCTTGGCCAGCTCGGTACGGCCCGAGCCCTGCAGGCCCGCCACGCCGACGATCTCCCCCGCGCGCAGCTCCAGGTCGATGTCGTGCAGCCTGGCGTTGCCGCCGCCGCGCACGCTCAGCAGCACCTCACCCGGCGGTTCCGCCGAGCGCGGCGGGTAGTAGGAGTCCAGTTCCCTGCCGACCATCAGGCGGACCAGGCCCGCGGTGTCCAGGCTCGACGCCGGCGCGGTGGTGACCCTGGCGCCGTCCTTGAGCACGGTGATCCAGTCGGCCAGTTCGAAGACCTCGGGGAGCCGGTGCGAGATGTACAGGACCGCGATGCCGCGCGCGGTCAGACGGCGCACCAGCGTGTACAGCAGCTCCACCTCGTGACCGGCGAGCGCGGCGGTCGGCTCGTCCATCACCACGATCCGCGCGTTCAGCGACAGCGCCTTGGCGATCTCGACGACCTGCTGCCGCGCGACGGAGAGGTTGCGCACGAGGTCGCGCGGCCCGAACGACTCCTCGCCGAGCGAGCTCAGCAGCTCGGCCGTCGCCGACTCCATGGCCTTCCTGTCGACCAGCCCCCGCCGGACGGGCTCCCTGCCGAGGAAGACGTTCTCCGCCACCGTGCGCTCCGGCAGCAGGGTGAGCTCCTGGTAGATGATCGACACCCCGGCCCGCCGCGCCTCGATGGGGTGCTTGAACGCGACGCTCTCGCCGTCGATCTCGATCGTTCCCTCGTCGGGGATGTGCACCCCGGCGAGGATCTTCATCAGCGTCGACTTCCCCGCGCCGTTCTCCCCCACCACCGCGTGGACCTCACCGGCCGCCACCTCGAGGTCGACACCGCCGAGGACCCGTACGCCGAGAAAGCTCTTGCCGATGCCGGCCATCTTCAGCACGCGGCCCACCCGGCGGGCCGGGCGGCCGGACCGGCCGCGAGGGTTCTCGGCGCCGAGGCGCGAGAAGAGTCATGCACGGGGCTCTCCTAACAAGGTGGTGCGGGGCCCCGCATGCGGTTCACCGGGCCGGTCGCCGGTGAGCACGCCGCCGCCACCGGACCGGCGGTCCGGTGCCCCCCAGCGGATGTCCCGTGGCGCGGCCGGGCCTGCGATATGACCCTGGTCGAATCGATTCGGGGACGAAAATAGGTCTACTCAACATCACTGTCAAGCATGCTTATCCAGTTGATCGAACACCCACACATCGGATACTTCCCGCGTCAACTTTTCGGTCTTCCGGGGAAATCCCAGTGTGCGCACGGTAGATCGTGGCGCACATCGTGCGCCGGTTCAATATCGAGGCGATTAGACCCGATGTTTCCCGAGGCCATCGCCTGATGAGGCTGAAACTTTCATGAGTGTCCGGACCCGCGGACGGCCAGCTCCTGCTCGGGCCGTCGTCGATGGGCCGCGACCGCATGAGCACCGCCGCCGTCCCGCGGCGGCCACCGCGAGCCGCCTTGCCCCGGGACGGGGATCCCGTCCCGGGGCAAGGCGGTGAAGGTGCCGTCAGACGCGGGTCCACTTCTGGTTGCTGCCGCCGTGGCAGGTCCAGATGTGGACCTTGGAGCCGTTGGCGGTGCCGTTGCCGGAGACGTCCAGGCACTTGTTCGCGCCGACGGCGGTGATGCTGCCGTCGGAGTTGAAGCGCCACTTCTGGTTGTTCTGGCCGTTGCAGTCCCAGATGATGACGGAGCTGCCGTCGGCGGTGCCGGCGCCGTTCACGTCGAGGCACCTGTTGTTGACGCGCAGCTCACCGGAGCTCGTGGCGGTGAAGCGCTGGTTGGCCTGGCCGTTGCAGTCCCAGATCTGCGCCGTCGCGCCGTTGCTCTGCGCCGAGCCGGTGATGTCCAGGCAGCGGCCCGAACCGACCCCCCGGATCGCGCTCGTGCCGTCCTGCGGCGACGACGGCGTGGCCGACGGGGAGGGAGAGGGTGTCGTGCCGTTCGGCCCGGCGGCCGCCATCACGGCCTGCGCACCCGACGGCCAGTTGCCGTTGCTCACCGTGGTGTTGTTGTTGACGACATTGCCGCGGTCGCCGTTGGTGACGTTGGTGCTGCCGTTGGTCGACCAGTTGCCGGTGACGGTCCAGTTCCCCATGTTCTCGCCGCCCCAGTAGTTGGCGGTGGCCCAGGTGCCGGTGCTGGAGAACACGTTGCCGGTGACCGAGTAGTACCGGGACCCCTCGTCGAAGTAGACGCCGTAGTACCCGTTGGTCCGCAGGCAGTAGTTGTTCCTGATCTGGCCGTTGGGGTTCGCCGACAGGGTGTAGATGCAGCCGCCGTCGTTCATCTGCTGCATGACGTCGTGGACGTAGTTGCCGACGAGCTGGTTGCCGGACGCGGTCGTCGCCGTGGTGTACCGCGGCTGGTAGTTGTACAGGCCACGGTTGGCGTAGTTGTTGTTGCCGCCGGCGTCGTTGGCACCCCAGCCGTACCCGATGGACATACCGGTGTAGGGCAGGTTGTAGACCTCGTTGTGCGACACGTCGGTGGTGGTGACGTACGTGGTGAGCACCGAGACGATGCCCCGGTACTCGATGCCGAGGTCGTGGATGCGGTTGTTGGTGACGTTGATGTTGCGGTTCACCATCCGCTGGTCGCCGGGGTGGTGCGCGTCGGCGCGCACGCCGCCGGCCACGATGCCTCCGGCCGAGTTGCGCGCGATCTCCGACCGGGTCACCGTGATGTTGCTCGCCCCGAGGCCCACGCCGCTGGCGTGCGCGTTGGCGTCGTTGCCGATGCCGATGGCCGTCTGGCCGAGGTTGGTGAACTGGGAGTCGGTGAAGGTGACGTTGTTGGCCGCCGACACCTGCACCGCGGCCGGCATCTGGTTCCAGTTGGGCCTCGTGGCCTCGAACTGCGTGCAGCCGTTGTGGCAGGTGGTGAAGCCCGGCCAGTTCCAGTTCCCCGTCATGTAGGAGCCGGTCTGCTGGTCGACGAAGCCCTGGTTGCCGCTCGGGCCGAGCCAGGTGGTGCCGGTGAAGGTGATCCCGCCGAACGTGATGTGGTGCGCCGGCGCGTCGTAGGTCCCGCCGAGGTTCACCAGCGACTGCAGCACCGGCAGCTCGACGGAGACATTGCTCATGTTCTGGCCGGAGAGCGGGATGTAGTTGAGCTGGCCGTTGGCGGTGTTGAGGTACCACTCACCCGGCGCGTCGAGGAACTCGTAGGCGTTGGCCAGGTACATCGGCCCGGCCCGGTGCGGCTGGGTGAAGGTGTCGTAGCCGAAGTTGTTGTTGTTCCACGCCGGCTGCTGCATCGTGATCATGCCGCCGCTGATGCTCTGCACGGGTGAGTACCGGTCGGTGAACGAGTTCACGCTCTCCATCTCGACCCGGTTCTGGTTCGCCAGGTTGTTCAGGTAGTTCAGCGCGCCGTTGGTGAACCGCATGCCGGTGCTGCTCGCGGTGAAGTCGGCCCGGTTGACCTGCGTGCGCGCGCGTGTCGCGATGGCGCCGTTGACGTAGAGCTGGCGTGTGTCGAGGCCGGTGCCGACGTTGGCACGCCAGATGTTCTTGCCGGAGTCGACCTGCGTCCAGCCGGTCACGGCCCGCGCGCCGCTGATGACGGGTCGCGCCCCGGCGGCGGCCTGCCACTTGACGGTGTAGCCGTTGTTGCCGGAGTCGGCGGCGGTGAACCGCAGCGGCGCCGACAGCCGGTACACCCCGTCGGCCAGCTCGACGACGATGTCCCCGGACATGGCGCCGTTCAGGGAACGCACCGCCGTCTGCGCGGAGGTCAGTGAGCACGGCTGCGCGGAGGTGCAGGCGGTGCCGGTCCCCGAGGGTGCGGCGTACAGGGTCGTGGTGGCGGCGAGTGCCGCGCCTGCCGGGACGGCGAGAGCGTACGCCGCGGCCAGCGCCGCGGCGAAAAGGCCGGTCAGGACCGGTCTCAGCGCCGTGACGGACGAGAATGAACGCACGGTGATTCCTTGGAGGGTAGGAGTGTGGTCAGGTCACGCCCCTCAGGCAGGTCGCCTTCGGTGAGGTGGAGCCCGCAGCCGGACAGGGACCGCCCCACTGCTCCGGCCGCGGAGGTTCCCGAAGGAGCTCGCCCTCTGAGACCTCGGTACCAATTACGTTCGGATCACCGGTACCCGTCAAGACCTTAAGCCCACTTATTTCGTGCTTCGCACATGCCGGTGCCGGCCGTCGTTAATCGCCACTCGTCGTCCACCAGCGGGAATGTCCGTCCCAACGCTGGAGTCGCGCGGGCCGCGCTCCGGTGAACCGTTCAGATGTGTCGTACTGATACGTCGCCGCAGGTCCATCTCGGGAAGACGGCCGCTGAGCGGTCATACTTGTGCAGGGGAACGGCAAGGAGGATGCACGTGACCGACACCTCACGCGAGAGCGGATACCGGCCCGGCTACGAGGTCGCCGCCGAGCAGGTACTGGAGTTGATCGTCCGGCTGCGCCTGCGTCCGGGTGACCGCATGCCGACCGAGAACGAGCTGGCCAGGCAGCTCGGCACCAGCCGCACCGTGGTGCGGGAGGCGGTGAAGATCCTCTCCGCGCTCGGCCGGGTGCGCGCGCAGAAGGGCCGCGGCCTGTACGTGGCCGACGACGAGGGGATGCTCGGCACCGGTCGCTGGGCCTCGTTCTTCCTGCCGACCGACCTGGACCACATCTACATGTTGTTCGAGTTCCGCCGGGCCCAGGAGATGGAGACCAGCCGGCTGGCCGCTCGGCGGGCCACCCCCGCCGAGCTGCGGGCCATCGAGGAGGCGGCCGGGGTGTGCCGGCACGGCTTCGAGTCCGGCCAGGAGGACCTGTTCAACTCCGGTGACGACACCTTCCACACCGCCATCGCCACGGCGTCGCACAACATGTTCCTGCAGATCGCGGTGCGCGAGGCCCGCAGGTTGCAGGCGCAGTCGAGCCTCATCGGCATGCGCGGGTCGGTCGGGGGACACGCCGCCAAGGCCGTGGAGGAGCACGACGCCATCTACCAGGCCATCCGCGCGGGTGAGCCGGAGGCCGCCGCGCAGGCCGCGGCGACGCACATCGACAACACCCTCGACGACTACCGCAGGGAGATCCAGCAGCTGCTCTTCTCCTCGTCCCCCTGAATCTCCGTCCGCGCGTGCGAACCGATTCGACTGCATCGGACGCGGCATGGCCCGCGTGGCGGGTGAACGTTTCATCGGCAGGAGTCCCGGCGGTCGTGGCGCGTCGCCGATGAGAGAGGCGGCCGGGGTCCCGCGGCGCTGAGCCGGCGATCGCGAATCTTGACACGTGGTCCGCCGTTCATATGTGCTTCGCCGTGAACCGCTGTCCTGCACCACATCGAGACCGCAGGCGAATCGATTCGCACCGATGGTGCCGACCGGCCGCGAAGCGGCTCTCGCGGTGGGAGGTGACCGCGGCGGCCGTCTCTGCGATGACGGCACCATCTCCGTCCCCGGCGAGGT
Source organism: Sphaerisporangium rubeum (assembly GCF_014207705.1). Classification (NCBI taxonomy): domain Bacteria; kingdom Bacillati; phylum Actinomycetota; class Actinomycetes; order Streptosporangiales; family Streptosporangiaceae; genus Sphaerisporangium; species Sphaerisporangium rubeum. The sequence continues at coordinate 3,188,529 of NZ_JACHIU010000001.1, read as the reverse complement.
GACCGCGGCCCCCAGACGAGGCCGTCTCCGCCTCGCTCTCCCTCCGAGGAGTACGAACAATGCAGCCTTCCTCCGTTCCACGACGGAGCCGTGCGGCGCGCGGGTGGCGCCGCCGGACGGCCGTCCTCGCGTCGATCGCCGCCGCGGCGGCGACCGTCCTCGCCACCGGCCTGACCTGGTCGGCGCCGGCCTCGGCCGCGACGACCCCGCTGGTCGGCGTCGCCTCAGGCCGGTGCCTGGACGTCAACGGGGCCTCCCAGGCCAACGGCGCGACGACACTGATCTGGACCTGCAACGGCCAGGCCAACCAGCAGTGGACGACGACGACCGCCAGTGAGCTGCGGGTCTACGGCAACAAGTGCCTCGACGTCAGCAACAACGCCACCGCCGACGGCAGCGCCGTGATCATCTGGGACTGCAACGGCCAGAACAACCAGAAGTGGCGCTTCAACTCCGACGGCAGCATCACCGCCGTCGGCGCGAACAAGTGCCTCGACGTCTCCGGCAACGGCACCGCCAACGGCTCCAGGGTGCAGATCTGGTCCTGCAACGGCCAGAACAACCAGAAGTGGACCACCGGCGGGACCCAGCCCAGCCCGACCCCCACGCCGACGGTGACGCCGTCCCCGCCGCCTCCCGGCTCGCGGCCGTGCGACATCTACGCCGCAGGCGGCACGGCGTGCGTGGCGGCGCACAGCACGACGCGCGCGCTCTACAACGCCTACAACGGCAACCTGTACCAGGTCAGGCGTTCCTCCGACAACACCACGAGGAACATCGCCGTCCTGACCGCGGGAGGTGTCGCCAACGCCGCGGCCCAGGACTCGTTCTGCGCCGGCACGACCTGTGTCATCACGGTCGTGTACGACCAGTCCGGACGCGGCAACGACCTGTGGTACCAGGGGTCCAGCGTGGTCCCGGGTTCCCCGCAGAGCAGGCCGGCGACCGCGACGACCGAGTCGCTGACCGTCGGCGGCAACAAGGCGTACTCGCTGTACATCAACCCCGGCAACAGCTACTGGCGGGACGGCCACCTGACCGGCGTCCCCACCGGCAGCGCGCCTGAGGGCATGTACATGGTGACGAGCGGCACCCACGTGAACAACGGCTGCTGCTTCGACTACGGCAACAGCGAGACCACGCGGAAGGCCGACGCCGCCGGCGCCATGGACGCCATCAACTTCAGCACCCAGTGCTGGTTCGGCGGCTGCCAGGGCTCGGGCCCATGGGTCCAGGCCGACCTGGAGTGGGGCCTGTTCCCCGGCGGCAGCCAGTCGTGGAACCCCAACCAGCGTGGCTTCCCCCACAAGTTCGTCACCGCGACGCTCAAGAACAACGGCACGTCGCGCTTCGCCATCAAGGGCAGCAACGCGCAGTCCGGCACCCTGTACACGCTGTACGACGGCGCGCTTCCCAACGGCTACAGCCCGATGAAGAAGCAGGGGGCCATCATCCTCGGCAGTGGCGGTGACTGCTGCAAGCCCGACGGCGGCGCGAACCTCAGCGCCGGCACCTTCTACGAAGGCGCCATGGTCGCCGGCTACCCGAGCGACGCCACCGAGAACGCCGTCCAGGCCGAGATCATCGCCGCCGGCTACCGCTGAGCCGGCCGTCCCGGGGGTCTCCTCGCGGCCGGTGATGTGTGAACGTAACTCGTATGACGTCTTACGTCAAGCGACCGGCACAGGAGTCCCCCGGCGGCCGATCACCGGTGTCGCGGGTGAAATTTTCATCCGCGGCACCGGCGGTCATCGCGGCACCTTCCCCAGGCCAGAGACGGGGAGCGGCGGAGCACGGCACAGGGACGGCCGGGACACCGGAACCGGCCGGCCTTGACAGGTCTCATGACAGTCATATTTGCTCCGCTGCACCTCGCACCGCCGCCTCCGCAGAAAGGAGACATCGATTCAGGCGGCACATAGTGAGCGCTAACACGCCATACTCCACCGTCCGGGAGAAACACGCGATCCAGCGTTGAAAAGGTCGTGAGAAAACCCCCCTCGCACCGGCCGGATATCAGGGAGATCCACAGCCCGGTAAACCGGCGGCGCGCGCGTCCCGTTCCTCGGAGAGCGTGGAGCTGAACGGCTATCTCGTCCCCGTGTTTCAGCATGCAAAGAGCAAAGGAATTCGCGTGATGTCGAGGCACAGACCCCTCCTCACCGCTCTCGCGACAACGGCGCTGCTCGTCCTCGCCATGGCGCCGTCGGCGCTTGGCAGCAGCACGGCACGGCCGGCCGCCAAGTCGGCCGCTCTCGCGCCGACCGCCGGATGCGGCAAGGCCCCGACGCTGAGAAGCGGCACGCAGTCGATCACGACCAGCGGGAAGAACCGCAGTTTCATCCTGCGGATCCCCGACAACTACAACAACAACACGCCGTACCGGTTGATCTTCGGATTCCACTGGAACGGCGGCACCATGAACGACGTCGACTCCGGCGGCACCAGCGGATACGTGTGGTCCTACTACGGGACCAGAGCGATATCCAACAACAGCGCCATTTTCGTCGCGCCGCAGGGCTTCAACAACGGCTGGGCCAACTCCGGCGGCGAGGACATCACGTTCGTCGACGACATGATCCGGCGGATCGAGGCGGACCTCTGCGTCGACACCGCGCAGCGTTTCGCCATGGGCTTCAGCTACGGCGGCGGCATGAGCTACTCACTCGCCTGCTCCAGGGCCTCGGTCTTCCGCGCGGTGGCGGTCTACTCCGGCGGCCAGCTGAGCGGCTGCAGCGGCGGCAACGACCCGATCGCGTACATCGGCCTGCACGGCCTGCGGGACCCGGTGCTCAACATCTCCACCGGCCGGTCGCTGCGTGACCGGTTCGTCAGGAACAACGGCTGCACCGCGCAGAACCCGCCGGAGCCCGCGTCCGGCAGCCTGTCGCACGTCGTCACCTACTACTCGGGCTGCCGCGCCGGTTACCCGGTCGCGTGGGCCGCGTTCGACCAGGGACACACGCCGAACCCCGTGGACGGCAGGCCCGGCGACTTCGAGCCCGGCGAGAACTCCTGGACCAGGCAGGTCGTGTGGAACTTCTTCACGCAGTTCGGCGGCTCCAACCCCACCCCGACCGCGACCCCGACGGCCACCCCCACGGTGACCCCCACCGGCAACCCGCCGTCGACGAGCGCGCTCCGGGGCACCGGCTCGGGCCGCTGCCTGGACATCACCGGCAACGCGCAGAGCAACGGCGCGACGGCGCAGATCTGGGACTGCAACGGCGGTAACAACCAGCGCTTCACCGCCACCAGCTCCGGTGAGCTGCGCGTCAACAACAGGTGCCTCGACGTGAACGGCGCCGGCACCGCCGACGGCAGCTCCGTCATCATCTGGGACTGCAACGGCCAGAACAACCAGAAGTGGCGCTTCAACTCCGACGGCAGCATCACCGCCGTCGGCGCGAACAAGTGCCTCGACGTCAGCGGAGCCGCCACGGCCAACGGCTCCAAGGTGCACATCTGGAGCTGCAACGGCGGCAACAACCAGAAGTGGACCCGCGTCTGACGACGCCGCCGTGGAACACAGCCGCCGGTCCCTGGAGGGGCCGGCGGCTGCCGGACGTCCGGCCACCTGGCCCGATCAGCGCGCGGCGTCCTCGCGGCCCGGCACGCTGAGGGCACGGGACAGGGCCAGGGCCGCCGTGTGGACGGCCGGGGCCGTGTGACGGGTGCGCATGTGGGTGCTCCAGCCGGAGACCGAGAGCGCGGCGAGCGCGGTGCCGTCGGGGGCGAGGACGGGGCTGGCGGCGCAGACGATGCCGGGGCCCGACTCCTCACGGTCGTAGGCCACGCCGTCGGTGCGGATGCGGTCGAGTTCGCGGGTGAGAACGCCTGGTGCGGTGAGGCTGCGTTCGCTGACGCGCGGGAGGCCGCGTTCCAGGACGGCGCGCACGGTGCTCTCGGGGGAGAAGGCGAGGATGGCCTTGCCGACGCCGGTGACCACGGCGGGGAGCCTGCCGCCGACGCGTGAGGGGAGGTCGGGGCCGCCGGGGGTGGGGAGGATCTCGACGTAGACGACCTCGTGGCCCTCCAGGACGGCGAGGTGGACGGTCTGCCGGGTGGCCTCGCGCAGGTCGGACATGTACGGCAGTGCGGCGTCGCGGAGGACGCGTTGGCGGGGGACCTTCTGGCCGATCTCGAACAGGGTCAGGCCGAGGCGTGTCCCGGCGCCGTGGCGTTCGAGCAGACCCGTCTCGGCGAGGTCGGCGGCGATGCGGTGCGCGGTGGACTTCGGCAGGCCGGTGCGCCTCGCCAGCTCGGCCGGGCCGAGGCCGTCGTCGTCGGCGCGGAAGGCCCGCAGCACCGCGACCACCCGCCGCAGGTAGGTGCTCTCGTCGGTGGCCTTGGGTGACATGGCGTCAATTTACCTGCCGCGTCCCGTCACGTGGGACGGCGGTGTTGCCGGGCCGGGTCGTGACGCGCCAGGGTCCGACATGGAGGACGACGAAAGGAAGCCCATGGACGCGAGTTCCGTGGAGAAGGCCGCGGCCGCGTTGCTCGACGCGTACGCCACGCGCACCGCGATCGCACCGCTCACGGTCACCCATCCCGGCATCACGCTCGCCGACGCGTACGCGGTCCAGCTCGCGCAGGTGGACAGGTGGACCGGCGGCGGAGAGGTGATCAAGGGCCACAAGGTGGGTCTGACCTCGGCCGCCATGCAGCGCCAACTGGGGGTGGACCAGCCCGACTACGGGCACCTGACCGGCTCGATGTTCCATCTGGACGCGGCGCCGATCGACACGGGCCGGTTCCTCCAGCCGCGGATCGAGCCGGAGATCGCGTTCGTGCTCGGCCGTCCGCTGAAGGGCCCCGGCGTCACCGCCGCGCAGGCCGTGTCCGCGGTGGACTTCGTGCTGCCGTCGCTGGAGATCATCGACTCGCGCATCGCGGACTGGAAGATCACGCTGGCGGACACCATCGCCGACAACGCCTCCAGCGGCGGCGTGGTGCTCGGCACCCGGCCGGTCCGGCTGGACGCGCTGGACCTCGCCATGGCCGGCTGCCTGCTGCACAGGAACGGCGTGCTGGAGCAGACCGGCGCCGGTGGGGCCGTGCTCGGCTCGCCGGTCAACGCGCTGGTGTGGCTGGCCAACACGCTCGGCGAGCGCGGGGTCAGCCTGGAGGCCGGCCACGTCGTGCTGCCGGGGTCGATCACCGCGGCGATCCCGGTGACCGCCGGGGACACCGTGACCGCGACGTTCGCCGGCATCGGGTCGGTCACCGCGCGCTTCGCCGGGGAGGCCCGGTGAGCCGCCTCAGCGCCGCCATCGTCGGGCCCGGCAACATCGGCACCGACCTGCTGGTCAAGCTGCTGCGCGGCGACGTCGTCGAGGTCCACTCCATGGTGGGGGTCGACCCCGCGTCCGACGGCCTGGCGCGGGCCCGTGACCTCGGCGTCCCCGCGTCGGCCGAGGGGGTCGACTGGCTGCTGGCGCAGGACCGGCTGCCTGACCTGGTGTTCGAGGCGACCTCGGCGAAGGCGCACCTCGCCAACGCGCCGCGGTACGCCGAGGCCGGGATCACCGCGATCGACCTCACCCCCGCCGCCGTGGGCCCGTTCGTCTGCCCCCCGGTCAACCTGGACTCGCTGTCCGGTGTGCCGAACCTCAACATGATCACGTGCGGCGGCCAGGCGACCATCCCGATCGTGCACGCCGTCTCGCGGGTCGTGCCGGTGTCCTACGCCGAGATCATCGCCTCCATCGCCTCCCGCTCGGCCGGCCCGGGGACGCGGGCCAACATCGACGAGTTCACCGAGACGACCGCGCGTGCCATCGAGCAGGTCGGCGGGGCCGCGCGCGGCAAGGCCATCATCATCCTCAACCCGGTCACCCCACCCATGATCATGCGGGACACCGTGTTCTGCGCCGTGCCGGCCGACGCCGACACCGAGGCCGTCACCGCGTCGGTGCACCAGATGGTCGCCGAGGTCGCCGCCTACGTGCCGGGTTACACGTTGCGCGCCGAGCCGCAGTTCGACCCGCCGCGCGACATCTGGAACGGCATGGCGCGCGTCGCGGTGTTCCTGGAGGTCCGCGGCAACGGCGACTTCCTGCCGCCGTGGGCCGGGAACCTCGACATCATGACCGCCGCGGCGGCCCGCGTGGGTGAGCGGCTGGCAGAAAGGGAGGTGGCCGCGTGACCGCCACGCAGGACACCGCGCCGAAGCGGATCAGGATCACCGACTCGACGCTGCGCGACGGCAGCCACGCCATGGCGCACCGCTTCACCGAGGGCCAGGTGCGCGGCGTGGTGCACGCGCTGGACCGCGCCGGGGTGGAGGTCATCGAGGTGACCCACGGCGACGGCCTCGGCGGCTCGTCGTTCAACTACGGCTTCTCCCTCGAGGACGACATCTCCCTGGTCGCCGCCGCGGTGGACGAGGCCACGCAGGCGCGGATCGCCGTGCTGCTGCTGCCGGGGCTCGGCACGGTGGAGGACCTGCGGCGGGCTCAGGGGGCCGGCGCGTCGGTGGCGCGGATCGCCACCCACTGCACCGAGGCCGACGTGTCGCTCCAGCACTTCGCCGCCGCGCGCGAACTCGGCATGGAGACCGTCGGCTTCCTGATGCTGTCGCACCGGATCGGCCCCGCCGAGCTCGCCGCACAGGCCCGGATCATGGTGGACGGCGGCGCGCAGTGCGTGTACGTGGTCGACTCGGCCGGCGCTCTGGTGCTCGGTGAGGCGCAGGACCGGATCACGGCGCTGGTCGCCGAGATCGGCCACGAGGCGCAGGTCGGCTTCCACGGCCACCAGAACCTGTCGCTCGGCGTCGCCAACTCCGTGCTGGCCGCGCAGAACGGCGCCAGGCAGATCGACGGCGCGCTGTGCGCGCTCGGGGCCGGCGCCGGCAACTCCCCCACCGAGGTGCTGGCGGCCACGTTCGAACGGCTCGGCATCCCCACCGGCGTGGACGTGCAGGGTGCCCTCGCCGCGGCCGAGGACGTCGTCAAGCCGTTCCTGCACCGCCTGCCGTTCGCGGACCGTTCGTCCATCACGCAGGGGTACGCGGGGGTGTACTCCAGTTTCCTGCTGCACGCCGAACGCGCCGCCGAGCGGTACGGGGTCCCCGCGCACGAGATCCTGCAGCGGGTCGGCGAGGCCGGGTACGTCGGCGGCCAGGAGGACATGATCATCGACGTGGCGCTGCAGCTCGTCGCCGAACGCGAACGCGCCGCCGTCTGAGAGGCGCCGGTGGGGGCCGCGGCGCGGCCCCCTTCCGGTGGCTTCTCAGTCCTCCGGCAGCACCGCGATCGCCTGCATCTCGATCAGCAGGTGGGGGTGCGGTAGCTGGTGGACGGCGACGGTGGTCCGCGTCGGCCCCGACTCGTCGAAGTACCCGGCGTAGACCTCGTTGTAGCCGCCGAAGTCGTTCATGGAGACCAGATATGTCGTGACCTGCGTCAAGTCGGGGAGATCGGCGCCGACGGAGCGCAGGATGTCGCGGATGTTCTCGATCACGGCCCGGGTCTGGACGCGGATGTCCAGGTCGGTGGTGCCGAGCGCGTCCACGCGCGCGCCTTCGATGGTGTCGTCCGGCCGGCGGCTGCTCGTCCCGGAGACGAACACCAGCCGGCCCGCGACCTTGACGTGCGGGAACCTGCCACGGGGGGTCGCCTTGCCGGGGACCAGGCCGCCGCTCACGGCACGGCCGTGAAACCGGCGGAGCCGAGGCCCGCCACCCGTGCGCGTACGCGGCTGCCGGGCCGTACCGGGACCGCCGCGGTGGCCGCGCCGGCGAGCACGATGTCGCCGGCCGACAGGCGCAGCCCGCGCCGCGCGGTGAGGTCGAACGCCTCCGTCAGCGCGCGCAGCGGGTCGCCGAGGATGGCCGCGGTGGAGCCCTTCTGCGCGGGCTCGCCGTCGATCTCCAGCACGACGTCCAGATCGTCCAGCGGTCCGGTGAGCGGGACCCAGGGACCAACGACGAACGCGGCGGCGGAGGCGTTGTCGGCGATCACCTCCGGCACGGTGAACCGGAAGTCGACGTACCGCGAGTTGATGATCTCGATGGCCGGGGCCACCGCCTCGACCACGGCGGCGGGATCCGCACCGGGCCCGGGGGCGCGTGCGAGCCGGAACGCGATCTCGGGCTCGGCGCGCGGGTGGATGTGCGCGCCGACGCCGAACGTGCCGCCGTCCTCGACGCGCATGGCGTCGGTGAGGCGGCCCCAGATCATCTCGTTCACCCCCATCTGCCGCATCTTGGCCTCGCTGGTGAAGCCCATCTTGACCCCGGCCGGCCGCTCACCCCGCGCCAGCCGCAGCCCCACCGACGCGGCCTGCACGTCGTAGGCCGTGTCCAGGTCCAAATCCGGCCGGTCGGCGCGGCCCGGTACCGGGGTGGCGGTACGGGCCGCCTCGTCCAGCAGTGCCGCGAATTCGCTGATCACGTGGTCTCCCCCAGGTCGACGCAGACGTTGGTGAGCTCGGAGTAGAAGGCGAGGGAATGCGTGCCGCCTTCACGGCCGACGCCTGATGCCTTCACCCCGCCGAACGGGGTGCGCAGGTCGCGGACGAACCACGTGTTGACCCAGACCAGCCCGGCGTCGAGGACCCGGCCGGCCTGGTGCGCCGTGGTGAGGTCACGCGTCCACACGGTGGCGGCGAGGCCGTACTGACTGTCGTTGGCCAGCGCGAACGCCTCGTCGGCGTCGTCGAACGGCGCGATGTGGCACACCGGCCCGAAGATCTCCTCACGGTTGGTCCTCGCATCGGGTCCGAGACCGGTGAGCACGGTCGGCCGGACGTACGCGCCGCCGTCCCGCGCGTCGCCGAACACCGGCACGTCGCCGCCGGTGAGCACCTGCGCGCCTTCCTCACGGGCCAGCCGGTAGTGACCGAGGACCTTCTCGCGGTGCGCCGCCGAGATCATCGGCATCATCACGGCCGCCTCGTCGGCGGGCCACCCGAACGACAGTTCCGCCGCGCGCCGGGCCAGCCGCTCGGTGAACTCCTCGAACACCGGCCGCTGCACGTACAGGCGCTCGGTGCACAGGCACACCTGGCCGCCGTTGGTGAACGACGACCGCACCGACCCCTCGACGGCGGCGTCGAGGTCGGCGTCGGCGAACACGACCCCGGCGTTCTTGCCGCCGAGCTCGAACGACACGGCCTTGACCCCGTCGGCCGCCGCGCGCATGATCGCGCTGCCGGTCGCCGACTCGCCGGTGAAGGTGATCGCGTCCACCCCGGGGTGCCGCGTCAGGTGCTCCCCCGCCGATCCCGGACCGAAGCCGTGCACGAGGTTGAACACCCCGTCCGGCACACCGGCGGCGGCCATGACCTCGGCGAGCAGCGTCGCCGACCCCGGGGTCTCCTCCGACGGCTTGACGACCACGGCGTTGCCGCAGGCGAGCGCCGGTGCGACCTTCCAGGTGAGCAGCAGCAACGGCAGGTTCCACGGCACCACGATCGCCACCACGCCGGCGGGTTTGCGCACCGTGTAGTTGAGCGCGCGTCCCCCGGCCGGCGTCACCGTGGTGAACGTCTCACCGGGGGTGGCGGCGATGATGTCGGCGAACGCGCGGAAGTTGGCCGCGCCTCTCGGGATGTCCAGCGTGCGGGCCTGCGTGATGGACTTGCCGGTGTCGGCGACCTCGGCCGTGACCAGATCGTCGAACCTGCGCTCCAGCTCGGCGGCGATCCTGCGGAGCACGGCGGCGCGCTCCTGCTCGCCGGTCCTCCCCCAGGGGCCGCGCAGCGCCGCGCGGGCCGCGGTGACGGCGGCGTCCACCGTGGACGCGCCGGCCTCGGCCACCCGCCAGATGACCTCGCCGGTGACGGGGCTCGCCTTCTCGAAGAACCCCTCGCCGGAGACGAACCGGCCGCCGACGTAGTTGCGCAGCTCGCCGGCGGGCCCGGCGCGGCGGCCGGCCATGAGCCCCGGATCGAGGGTGGTGACGGTCATCGCGTGCCTCCCGGGGCCGGGTCGGCGACCAGTGCGACGACGGCGGCGTCGCAGGCCGGCTCGCCGGTGGCCGCGGCGGCCGCCTCATCGGTCGCCACCAGCACAGTGGTCCCGATGCCGGCGTTGAGCAGGTCGACGGCCACCCGGTCGGGGCCGGCGGGCCGCTCACGGACGAGCACCAGCCGCCGTCCCCGCAGGGACTCAAGGACGCGGTCGGGCCAGACCTTGCCGACCACGTCGGCGATGATCACCGTGCCGCTCCGGGGAGCCCGGCCATGACCTCGCGGATCCGCGACGGCTGGGGGTCGTCGAGCAGCGCGGCGGTCACGGGGTCGGGCTTTGGGTAGACCTGCGAGCTGCGCAGCTCGCCGTGCTGCCGGATGGCGGCCTCACCGGCCGCGACGGCCTGGCGCACGGCGGCCAGGGTGCCCTGCACGGCCGCGGCGAGGTAGCCGCTGGTCACGCGCTCCACGGCGACGCACTGCACGTCCGCCGTCTTGATCATGGCTTCGATCCCGGCGGACAGCGCCACCACGCCGCGGGTCTCGACGATGCCGATCGCCTTGTCACTGGACATCGTGATCTCTCCTTCTTGCTGGAGCGGGTCCCCGCTAGCTGCCGAGCAGCCGGGGGTCCACGGCGAGCGCCGAGACGGCGTCGCACGGGCTGGCGAAGACGATGGAACGGACCGAGCGGCCCGCCTTGGCCGCGGCGACCTGCTCGCCGAGGTCCACCGCCTCCTCGACGGTGGCGAGGTCACCACGTACGGCCACCGCGACGATGCCGCCGCCGAGCCGGACCACGCCGGTCACCTCGACCTCGGTGGCCTTCACCATCGCGTCCACCGCATCGAAAATCGGGACGAAGCCTTCGGCTTCCACGAATCCCGCCGCCATGTTCGGCACTGAACCTCCAGGAGTGTGTTGTAGGGATCGCCAGATCAGGTCAGGTTCCAGGACAGGACCGCGCCGCCGGTCCCCCACACCGGGCCGTAGGCGTGCAGGTGTGCCGGTCCACAGGCGCCACCGGCGCCGTCGAGGAAGGCGAAGGCGCGGAACTGGCTGTCGGCGAGGGCCTGCCGCGCGAAGTCCTCGCGCAGCGCGAGCGCCTCGTCGGTGCGGCCCTCGGTGAGCAGGCCGAGCATCCGGGTGTTCCACCGGTCGTGCGCGGGGTCGGCGATCCGGTCCTCACGCGGCTCGATCCACTGCTGGATCAGCCCGGACGACAGGCCGGTGACCACGACCACGGCGGCACGCAGCCCGGCGTCCCGCGCGGCCCGCGCGCCGGCCGCGCCGACCTCGGCGAGGGTCTCCGGCCCGGCGTACAGGTTGCAGGAGACCTGCGCGAGCGGCAGCTCGTGGCGCGGGTCGAGCAGCGCGGACGCCACGATGAGACCGGTGTCGATGGGGAACCCGGCGTAGCGGGTGCGGCGGGCCTGCATGCCGCGCGCGTCCACGGCGCCGGCCCACCGCTCGGTGAACGGCACGTCGAACCGCAGGTCGTACTCCAGGTGACCGTAGTCGTAGGCGTACCAGTTCTCGTCGGTGTGCCGGCCCGACACGCGCGGGTCGCACTGGAACTGGTGGCCGAGCACGGTGAACCACTGGGTGGACAGCAGCAGCACCACGTCGGGCCGCAGCGCGCGCAGCCGGTCGCCGACCTCGCGCGCGGCGCCGGCGAGCTCGGCCCACGAGGGGGCCTGGTCGGCGGCGAGCAGGTGCGGCATGCCTGGCAGCATCGCGGCGGCGACGACGCCGGCCGGCTCAGCCATGGTGGTCCTCCTCAGGTGTCCACTCGACGACGGCGTTGCCGGTGCCGATGATCGTGCCGTACCCGAGGACGTCGCCGGGGACCCGCGGCCAGCCCATGGCGGCGAGCAGCCAGGTGAGGCTGCCGGCCTTGGTCTCCGAGGCGGTGGCCTCGATGTGCTCGGAGATCAGCTCCTTGAGCGGCGCGGTGGGGCCGCGCCTGATGGCTTCGAGCAGCTTCATGTCCCAGCGGTACTGGTGGTTGTTGTAGGGGTGCTCGCGCTCCATGTCCTCGGGGAGCTCGGGTTCCTCGTGCCAGTGCAGGTGCGACAGCGAGTTGGACCCGAGCAGCACGGCGCGGCGGCCGGTGCGCTCGACGGCGCGGCGGGTCGCCTCGCCGAGGACCTCCATGTCGCCGAGCGACGCGTCGGAGTAGAAGTAGGGGTTGTTGTTGGCCGACAGCGACACCACGGGGATGTCCCAGTCGGGGTTGACCATGTGGAGCGCGCCGATGGTGGCGTAGTCGACCCGCACATCGGGGTCGCGCATCCGGCTGGTGACGAGGCCCAGGCCCTCGGCCTCGTCGGCGATGGCCTCGGCCAGCGGCACGTCGGTACGGAAGTCGTAGTGGTAGCGGAACAGGTGCGGGAAGATCGGCTCGACCGAGACGCCTTTGGGGTTCGGCGCGCAGTTGACGTGGTGGCCGACCATGGTGATCCAGTGCGGCGCGTGCACGATCAGCGTGTCCGGCCGGTGCACCTCCTTGATCCGCCTGCGCAGCCGGTCGTAGGCCCAGCGCAGCGTCTCCCAGCCGCCTTCGGAGCGCGGCTCGTTCTGCGGCGGGTTCTCGGCGTACACCAGGTGCGGCGGATGAGGGCTGAGGTAGCCGGCCACGATCCCGGCGCGGCCACGGGACGACGGCACGGACGGGGACGGCGTGGTGGCGGGGGCCGGCCTGCGGCCGTGGGTGCCGCCGGGTGCGGGGAGCCGGAAGACCTTGCTCATCGTGCGCCTCCTGTGCCGGGGTCCGCGAGCACCCGGACGTCGGCGGGTTCCCCCTCGCCGAGGCCGAGGATGCGCAGCGCGTCGTCGTCGAGGGTGATCAGGCCGGCCGGCACGCCGGGGTCGTGGCCGATCCAGGCGCGCAGCGGCGCGGGGTTGCGGCCGTGCAGTTCGACCAGGGTGCCGTCGGCGAGCCCGCCGCCGGGGGCCGTGCGCGCGAGGCGCCGCCTGCCGCGTACGCCGGTGTAGGCGGGACGGTCCCCGCCGGCGACCGGCAGCCGCCGGCGTGCGGCGCGCGACTCCTGCCTGGCCTGGCCGGTCGCGGTCGCGTCGGGTTCGCCGCCGGTCAGCACGACGCCGTAGCGGTCGCGCGCCGCGGCCTCGTCGAGGTAGCCCTCGGCCACGTCCGCGGCGACCGCGGCTGGGTCGCGGTCGAGGGGGTCGCCGAAGCCGCCACCGCCGGCCGACTCCATCACCAGCACGTCGCCGCGCCGCATCGGGTACCCGGCGACCTTGCCGGGGGTGTCGAAGTCGATCCGCTCGCCGTCGCGCAGGATGTGGGTGCCGGTGGGGGCTCCGGGGCCGCCGAGCGCCAGGCCGTACGGCGGGACGGTGGTGCGGTCGGTCTGCACCGAGTAGGAGCCGGAGCCGGCGAGCAGGCGGGTGGCTCTGCGGGTGCCGAGGCCGCCGCGGCGCAGGCCGTCGCCTCCCGAGCCGGGCCGCAGCTCGCACGCCTCCACCAGGATCGGGATCTCGCTCTCCAGGCGTTCCACCGACTGGATGGTGGAGATGTCGCCGAGGTCGACCGGGTTCATCGCGCTCGGGCCGTCGGACTCCAGGTAGCCGCCGTTGCCGCCTGCCGGGTAGTCGTAGTACAGGTAGGGCCGTCCGGCGTCGACGCCGCCGATGAGGTTCTGGAACGTCGTGCCGAACTGGTCGGCGGCGACCAGGTCCGGCGCGACCTGGCTGAGTGCCGCCATCACCGCCGAGATGACGCGTTTGCGCACCTCGCTGTGCGCGTTGGCCGGCGCGGGGTAGGTCACGTGCACGACGGTGCCGGGGTCGGTGACGACGGTGAGGGGCCGGAACGCGCCGTGGTTCACCATGCCGCCGGGGTCGAGCGCCGACTTGACGGCGATGAAGACCCCGGCGGTGGTCATCGCGAGCGAGGAGTTGACGACGGCGGCGACCTGCGGGGAGGAGCCGCGGAAGTCGGCGGTGATCTGGTCGCCTTCGACGGTGAGCGCGCAGCGGACGAGCGCGGCGTCGTACCGTCCGTCGGTGTAGAGGTCGAGGTAGTCCTCGTAGTGGTAGGTGCCGTCGGCGAGGTCGCCGATCCGGTCGCGCAGGCGGGCCTCGGTGCGGGCCATGTTGGCCGTCACGCAGTCGAGCACCGCGTCCGCGCCGTACCGCTCCACCATCTCGCGCAGGCGGCGCTCGGCGGTGCGGCAGGCGGCCACGCACGACGCGAGGTCGCCGCGGCGCTCGTCGGCCATGCGGACGTTGGCGAACAGGATGCTGTACGCCGCGGCGTTCTCCTCGCCGGCCTCCATCAGGCGGATCGGCGGCACGCGCATGCCTTCCTGGAGGATCTCGGTGGCCTGGCCGGAGACGCTGCCGGGGGTCATGCCGCCGATGTCGGCCCAGTGCATCCGCACGCAGGGGAACACGAACAGCTCGTCGCCGACGAACACCGGCGCCATGAGGGTGACGTCGTTGAGGTGGCTGCCGCCGCGGTAGGGGTCGTTGACCATGTAGAGGTCGCCGGGACGCATCCCGGCGCGGAAGTCGGCGAGGATCTCGGCCACGGAGGCCGGCATCGCGATCACGTGGCCCGGCATGTCGCGGCCCTGCGCGACCATCTCGCCGCCGGGGCCGAACAGCGCGCAGGAGAAGTCCTGCGCCTCGGCGATGACCGGGGAGTGCGCCGTGCGGAAGATGGTCTGCCGCATCTCGCGGACAATCGAGATCAGACCCTCGGTCACGACCTCCAGATCGATCGGGTTCAGCGTCATACACGGCCTCACAGGGGTCGTCCCGGCGGTTGCGGATTCCTAGTTGTTTCATAATGTGGGTCTAGCTCTATAATATGAACCATACCAAAGAGAGGTGGCGCACAGACATGACGGCCGAACCGGTCAGGGACTCCGGCACGCAGGCGCTGGACCGGGCCCTGAGCATCCTGCTGGCCTTCCACCGGGACACCCCCGAGCGCAAGGTCAGCGACGTGAGCAGGGAGCTCGGCCTGCACAAATCGACGGCGAGCAGGCTGTTCCGCGCGCTCACCGACGCCGGATTCCTGCGGCGCAACGAGGAGACCGGCGGCTACCGGCTCGGTGTCACGGTGTTCGACCTCGGCGCGCGTTACCTCGCGGGGCTCGACGTGCACGCCATGGCCCGGCCGTTGCTGCGCGAGCTGGCCGAGCGGACCGGCGAGTCGGTGAACCTCGCGCTGCGCGAAGGCATGGACGCCATCTCCATCGACGTGGTCCCCGGCACGCACACCTTGCAACTGGTGTCGCGGCTCGGCCGGCGCATCCCGTTGTGGTGCAGCGCCGCCGGCAAAGTCCTGCTGACCGACCTGGACGACGACGCGGTCCGCGCGCTGCTCGCGCCGGCGAGGTGGACCCGGCTCACGCCGAGCACCGCCGGTGACATCGAGGAGTTCCTCGGCATGCTCGCCGAGGTCCGCGAGCGCGGCTGGGCTCTCAACGACCAGGAGAGCGAGGAAGGGCTGCGCGTCATCGCCGTGCCGGTCCGCGACCGGCACGGGGCCGTCACCGCCTCGATCAGCGTCTCCGGGCCGATCTTCCGGCTCACCGACGACCGGGTCAAGGAGCTGGTCTCCGCCGCGACCGTCACCGCCGGTGAGCTGTCGGTCCAGCTCGGGTACGGAGTCGGCGACATCTGGGGCAGCTGACCCTCGCTCAGAAGTGCCGCTGGACCACACCACGCGCCACCTTCACCTGCATCAGCACCGGACCGGCCGGCGACGCGTCGAAGGCCCGCTCGGCGGACTCCGCGTCGCACACCACATGCGCCGGTACGCCGAGCGCCTGCGCCACGGCGGCCAGGTCGCGTCCCGGGAACGTCGCGAGACCGGTGTCCGCGCCGCGCGGCGCGAGTTTGCGCACCTCGGCGCCGTACGCGCCGTCGTCGAGCACCACGACGAGGACCGGCGCGCCGGTCCTCGCCAGGGTGTCGAGCTCGCCGAGCACGGTCAGCAGGCTGCCGTCCCCCTCGAACACGACGACCGGCCGGCCGGGCCGTCCCACGGCGGCGCCGATGCCGAACGGCACCCCGACGCCGATGCTGCCGAAGTCCCACGGCGCGACGAAGGCCCGGTCCACGGCGGGTGAGTCGAGGAACAGGTTCGGCCATCCGCCGAACTGGCCGACCCCGACGACCGTCGTGCGATCGCGCGGCAGCCGCCTCGCGCAGATCTCCATGAACGCGCGCGGGTCGATCCTGCCGTCCTCGGCGGCGTACGTGATCCCGGCGAACGGGCCGGCGGACGCGATCCGCGCCGCCAGCTCCTCGGTGCGCCACAGCGGACGTCCACCGGCGGCCGTCTCCGCGCGCAGGGCCCGCGCCGCCGTCGCGGCGTCGCCGAGCACGGCGATGTCCACCGGCCAGCGCGCGCCGAGCGCCTCGGCGGAGCGGTCCACGGCGGCCAGCGTCGCGCGGGGGAACAGCGCGCCGTGGTCGGTGGTCCACCGGTTGACGCCGGCGCCGAACGCGGCGACGAGGTCCGCCTCGGCCAGCACCTCACGGGTGAGCGGCCTGGCCAGGCCCCCGGCCACGCCGAGGTGGTAGGGATGTCCGGCGAACAGGCCGGCGGCCATGACCGTGGTGGCGAGCATCGCGCCTGCGTGGTCGGCGAGCTCCACCAGTTCGCCGCGCGCGGCCTCGGCCCCGCGTCCGGCGAGCAGCACCGGACGGCGCGCCGCGCGCAGCGCGTCCGCGAGGCGGGCCAGGCCTTCGGGGTCCGGTGGCACCGGTGGCGCGGCGGACACCGGCCGGCGAGCGGCAGGCAGCAGGCCGGCCGGGTCCACCTCGGTGTCCTGCAGGTCCATGCCGGCGTTGAGCACGACCGGCCCGGGGTGCTCGGCGGCGGCGCGCAGCGCGCGTGCGGTGTCGCGGCGGACGGTGCGCGGCGCCGCGACCGTGATCTCCCGGCCGGCCGTGGCGCGCGCGAACGGCGCCTGGTCGAAGTTCTGCACGTGCAGCGGGTCCTCGGCCGGGGTGTCCCCCGCGACCAGCAGCAGCGGGGTGCGCGCGTGCCGCGCGACGGTCAGCGCGTTGCCTGCGCTCGCCAGCCCCGGCCCCTGAGTGACGGTCGCGACACCGGTCCTGCCGGTCACGCGCGCGTACCCGTCGGCCATCATCACCGCGCCGCCTTCGGTCCGCGCCGCCACGTACCGCACGCCGTGCCGTTCGACGAGGTCCGCGATCAGGAACATGTTGGCGTCACCCATGAGGCCGAAGACCGTGTCGACGCCGTGCGCCACCAGCTCGTCGGCCAGCGCCTCGTAGGCCCTCACCGGCCCCCCTTGGGGTAGGCGCCGCCGGGACGCAGGGCCACGCCGAGCGCGCCGAGGTAGGGGTCGGCGGCGACGGCCTCGAAGCGGGGGCCCGCGAGCCGCGCGGCGCGTTTGGTCATGGCCCGGCCGAGCGGCGGGTCGGCGAGCAGCCGGTCGACGAGCCGCGCGGCGGCGCCGGCCAGGCCGTCGGCGGGGACGACCGACATGACGAGGTCGTGCCGCAGCAGTTCCTCACGGTCGAGGCGGTCCCCCAGCATGACCCAGCGTTTGGCGCGGTCGGCGCCGGCGAGGTCGGCGAGGATCGCCATGCCGCTCCAGGTCAGCGGGATGCCGAAGCTCACCTCGGGGAAGGCGAAGAACGTCGTGGCGGCGGCGATCCGCAGGTCGGACGCCAGACCGAGCACGGCGCCTGAGCCGATGGCCGGGCCGTTGAACGCGGTCACCGTGGTCTGCTCCAGCCGGTGCCAGCGTTCCACCAGGTCCGCCGTGCGGTGCTGGACGCGCAGCGTGGTCGCCGGGTCCAGCTTCGCGAGCTCGTCCAGGTCGGTCCCCGCGCAGAACGCCGGGCCCTCCCCGGTGAGCAGCACCACCTCGACGCCGTCCGCGCGGCCGAGCCGGTGCAGGACGTCCTCGAAACAGGCGAGCATGTCCAGGTCGAACGAGTTGCGCCGCGCCGGCCGTGCCAGCGTGACGGTCGCCACCCGGTTCTCGACGGTCAGCGTGACCGTCGGCCGCGCGTTCTGTGCGTTCATGGGGTCTCCGAGTCGAGCAGCGCGCGGTCCACCAGGGCCGCGGCGTGGCCTACGTACGAGAGCGGGTCCAGCAGGCGTTCCAGCTCGCCGGTGTCGAGGGCCGCCGTCACCTCGGGGTCGGTCCGCAGCATGGCGGCGAAGGGGATGTCACGTTCCAGCCCTTCGCGCACGATCCGGTGCACCAGGGAGTGGGCCCGTTCCCTGCCGAGGCGCGGGGCCAGCCGGAGCATGACGGCCTCCGACAGCACGAGGCCCCCGGTGACGTCCAGGTTGGCGCGCATCCGCGCCGTGTCGACGTGCAGACCGGCGACTACCTCGATGAGCCGTTCCAGCGCGCCGCCGATGAGGATGAAGCACTCCGGCAGCAGCTTCCACAGGGTCATGCCGACCCCCATGTCGCGGTCGTCCTGCGCGACCATCGCGCCGAACGCCACCGGCACCTGCGCGCGCAGCGTCGTCGCCGCGGCGATCACGGCCTCGCATCTGATCGGGTTGCGCTTGTGCGGCATGGTGCTGCTGCCGACCTGACCGTCCCCCTGCGGCTCCCCCGCCTCGCCGATCTCGGTGCGGCCGAGGAAGTACACCTCTCTGGCGAGTTTCTCGGCGGTCGCGGCGATCAGCGCGAGCACGGTCACGCACTCGGCGAACCGGTCCGGAGCCGAGTGCCAGGGGACCCGCGCCGGGGTCAGCCCGAGCTCGCCGGCGAGCGCCGCCTCCAGCGCGAACGCCTTCGGCCCGTACCCCGCCATGGTCCCCGCCGCGCCACCCATGCTGGTCACCAGCAGCCGCGGCGTCATCTCGGCGAGCCGGTCGCGGTGCCGCTGCAGTTCGCTCTGCCACACCGCGCACCGCAGGCCGAACGTCGTCGGCAGCGCCTGCTGGCCGTGGGTGCGGGCCGCCATCGGGGTGTCGCGGTGGCGCAGCGCGAGCCGCCGCAGCAGCCGGACCAGCTCGCCGACCTGCCGTCCCACGATGTCCAGGCCCTGGCGCGCGCGCAGCACGAACCCGGTGTCCATCACGTCCTGCGTGGTCGCGCCGAGGTGCACATAGCCCCCCGCTTCCTCCCCGCACGCCTCGGCCAGCGCTCTGACCAGCGGGACCAGCGGATGCACGGTCCGGCGCGCCGCGGCACGCAGCGCCGTCAGGTCCAGCCGGTCCACCCGCGCCGTCGCGGTGATCCGGTCGGCGGCGGCGGTGGGGACGATCCCGAGCCCGGCCTGCGCGCGGGCCAGGCCCGCCTCCACGTCCAGCCACGACTGCATGAGGCCGCGGTCGTCGAACACCGCGCGCATCTCGGCGTTGCCGAAGAAGCTCGTCACCGTCAGCGAGTCCAGGAAACAGGACTCCAGGCCCCCCGCCGTGCCGCACGTCCCGAAGGCCCCGCACGCGCCGTGGTCACCCGCGCCGCAGGTCCCGTGGTCCGCTGTGCCACAGGTCCCGCGGGTACCGCAGGCGCCGTGGTCCGCTGTGCAATGGGTCCCGCCGGCCATCCGGCCTGCGGTGCCGTAGGTGCCGGATGTCACGAGGCCTCCCCTTCGAGGATGAGCGTGGCCGCGCGGCCGTCGACCTTGCCTGAGGGCAGGAGGGGGAGCTCGGGGACGAAGGCCAGCCGGGTCGGCAGTTTGTGCCGGGCCAGGCGGCCGGCCAGCTCCACCATGAGCCGCGCCGGGTCCACGGGCCTGCCGGGCTCGGCGACGACCAGGGCCGCGACCTCCTCACCCCAGCGGGGGGACGGCACCCCGACGACGCAGGCGCGCGCGACGCCGTCGCAGGCGGTCAGAGCCGCCTCGACCTCGGCGGGGGCGACGTTCTCCCCGCCTTTGATGATCAGCTCCTTGAGTCTCCCGGCGAGCGTGAGGACGTCCCCGTCCAGGCGTGCCAGGTCGCCGGTGCGCAGCCAGCCGCCGGGGATGAACGTGGCGGCCGTGGCGGCGGGGTCGTCCACGTAGCCGTCGGCCAGGCAGCCGCCGCGGACGAGCAGCTCGCCGTCCTCGCCGTCCGGCAGGGGCTCCGTGCCGCCGGGAGCGGTGACGATGGCGGTCAGTTCCGGCAGCACCCGGCCGGTCGTCCCCGGCGGCACGGAACCGTCGCCGGGGTCGACGCTGATGGTCGGCCCCGCCTCGGTCTGGCCGTAGACGATGGCGAGGCGCTCCAGGCCGAGGGTGCGGGTGACGCGCTCGCGGAGCGCGGCGTCGCACGGCGCGCCGCCAAGGTAGCCGAGCCGCAGCGAGGAGACGTCGAAGCGTCCGGGCTCGGCGGCCAGCCGTTCGCACAGCATCGTGGCCATCGTCGGCACCATCTGCAGCACGGTGCCGCGGTGCCGCTCGATCTGCGCCAGCACGTCGTCCGGCCGGAACCGGCGGACCGACACCCACAGCGCGCCGGTGACGAGCGCGAGCACGGCCCCGCTGCCGAGCCCCGCCGCGTGCGCCAGCGGCAACGGCGACGCGACGACGTCGCCGCCGCCGATGCCGGCCGCCGCCGCGGTCCATCCGGCGTTGCGCACCAGCGCGCGCGACGACAGACCCACCATCTTCGGGGTCCCGGTGGAGCCCGAGGTGAACTGGATGTTGAGCAGCGCGTCCGGATCGGCGGCCGGGGCCGGGACGGGACGGCCGAAGCCCTGCAGGCCGGTCAGCGCGTCCGGCCCGGCGTCCTGGTCGAACGGGGTGACCCGGACCGGCAGCCGCCGGGCCCGCGCGGTGACGTCCTCGCCGCGGATGCGGGTGGCGGCGAGCAGCAGGCCGGCGCCTGAGCGGCGCAGGCCTTCGGTGAGGTCGCCGTCGCCGAGCCCCGGATGCAGGGTGACCAGCGTCGCGCCGCGCCAGGCCGCCGCCGCGAGCAGCACCAGCCACGGCAGCCCGTTCTCGGCCCACACCGCGACCCGGTCCCCCGTGCCGACCCCTTCCGCGGCCAGGGCCGCGGCGGCGCCGTGGGCCAGTCCGGCGAACTCCCCCACCGTCAGCGGGGCCGCGAGCTCGGGAAAGGCGAACTGCGGCCGGTCCGGTTCGCGAGCGGCGCGTTCCAGCAGGATCCGGTCCAGCGCGGTCATGAGCGGACGAGCAGCAGGTTGCGGTCCCCGTCGACCGTCGCGGTCCAGCCGGCGCCGACGACCGTGGTGCTGCCGCTCTCCCTGACCACGGCCGGTCCCTCGAAGGTGGTGCCTTCGGCCAGCGCGGCCCGCCGCCACACCGTCGCCTCGGCCCAGCCGTCCGCGCCGTAGATCCGGGACGGCTCGCCGCTCGCGGGGGCCGCCGGGTCCGGCGGCGGGAACGTGACGTCCGGCTCGGCGCCGAACGCCGTGACCCGGCAGTTGACGATCTCGGCCGGGTGGCCGCCGCGCACGTAGGAGTACCGTTCGGCGTACGCCGCGTGGAAGGCCTCGACCAGCTCGTCGGCCGTGGCCGGCAGTTCGGCCACCGGGACCGCGAGGTCGAAGCTCTGGCCGCGGAACCGCATGCCGACGCTGACCGCGAACCCGATCTCACCGGGGTCCAGGCCGTCCTCGGTCTTCATCTGCTCGCGTGCCGCCTCGCGCATCTCCTCCACCAGGGACCGGACGACGTCGAGGCCGGCGTCGTCGGCGGCCACCAGAGCGGTGCGCACGTAGTCGTGCCGGGCTCTGGCGGTGACGAAGCCGAGCGCGGAGAAGTTGCCGGGGACCGGGGGGACCAGCACGCGCACGATGCCGAGTTCGTCGGCGAGCGCGGTGGCGTGCATCGGCCCGGCGCCGCCGAACGGCATCAGCACGAAGTCACGCGGGTCGTGGCCGCGTGCCACCGAGATCTCCTTGATCGCGCTGGTCATCTTGATCGTGGCGAGCCGCAGCACGCCGTACGCCAGCTCGACGTCCCCGACGCCGTCGAACTCCTCAGCCAGCCGTCCCATGGCGTCGCGGGCCGGCTCGGTCCGCAGGCCGACCTCGCCGCCGAGGCTGGCGCGCGGGTCGAGGTGGCCGACCAGCAGGTGCGCGTCGGTGATGGTCGGCTCGGTGCCGCCTCTGCCGTACGCGGCGGGGCCGGGGGTGGAGCCGGCGCTGCGGGGACCGACGCGCAGCTCGCCGCCGACGTCGCGCCACGCCACCGAGCCGCCGCCGGCGCCGATCGTGTTGATCTCCAGCTGGAAGGTCTTGTTGGGGTACCCCGCGATCTGGCCGTGGTTGGTCATCAGCGGCGCGCCGTCCTTGATGAGGCACACGTCGGTGCTGGTGCCGCCGATGTCGCAGGTGATCACGTTGCCGAAGCCGGCGCGCGCCGCGACGTGGACGCTCGCGGCGACGCCGCCCGCCGGTCCCGACAACGCCAGGTTGATCGGCAACCTGCGGGCCTGCTCGGTGGACACGACGCCGCCGCTGCTGGTCATGATGGCCAGCGGCCGGGTGTAGCCGCCGTCGGCGAGCGCGCCGCCGAGACCGCCGAGGTACTCGCTGACGGCGCCGCGCACCGTGGCGTTCAGCACCGTCGTGGTGAACCGCTCGTACTCGCCGTGCTCCGGCACCACGTCGGAGGAGACGCTGCACACGACCGACGGGTACCGCTCGGTGATGCGGCGCGCGGCGGCGTGCTCGTGCTCGGGGTTGCGGTAGGAGTGCAGGAAGCACACGGCCACCGCGCCGGGTCCCGCCGCGGCGATCGCGTCGGCGGCCCGGTCGAGGTCGCCGAGGTCGAGCGGCACGCTCACCGTGCCGTCCGCCATGATCCGTTCCTGCACGGCGTGGCGCATGCGGCGCGGCACGAGCGGCGGCCGGGGCGGCTCCTTCACGCTGTACAGGCGGGGCCGGTGGCCGAGACCCATCTCCAGCACGTCGCGGAACCCCGCCGTGGTGATCACCGCGACCGGCTCCCCCGAGCCTTCCAGCAGCGCGTTGGTGACACGGGTGGTGCCGTGGACGAACCGGCCCGCCGCCGCCAGGTCGACGCCGATCTTGGCGAGACCCTCGACGATGGCCCGCGCCGGGTCCGCCGGCGTGGACAGCGTCTTGGCCTCCCGCAGCCGCGCGGTGGCGGGCTCGTACACGATGACGTCGGTGAAGGTGCCACCGATGTCGACCCCGATGAAGAACATGTGACCCTTTCGTGTGCCGGCTTCGCGAGTCAGCCGTTGACGCCGTAACGGCGCAGCGTCGCGCGGGTGAGCGCGCGCAGCACCCAGTCGAAGAGGTAGCCGAGGACACCGAGCGCGATGATCCCGACGAACACCCATTCGGTCTTGGCGTAGTTGCGCGCCGTCCAGATCAGCGACCCGAGACCGGTCTGCGCGGCGACGATCTCGGCGGAGACGATGGTGAGGAAGGAGTTGCCCATGGCGAGGCGCGCGCCGGTCACCGCGTACGGGACCGTCGAGGGGAGCACCACGGACACGAGCGTGCGGACCGGGCCCGCGCCGAGCGAACGCGCCGCGCGCAGGCGCAGCTCGTCCACCGCGAGCACACCGGCGAGGGTGTTGAGCGCCACGATGAAGACGCTGGTGTAGAAGATCAGCGCGATCTTGGAGGACTCCCCCGGGCCGAGCCAGATGATGGCGAGCGTGACGAACGCGATCGGGGGGACGAACCTGAAGAACTGGATGTAGGGGTCCAGCATCAGGCGCAGCCACTGGATGCGGCCCGTCAGCAGCCCCACCGGGACGCCGACGACCACGCCGAGGGCCCAGCCGGCGAAGATGCGGCCGGACGACGCCGTCATCGCCTGCCACAGCGTGCCGTCCTTGATCAGCTCCACGGCGCCGTCCCACGTCAGCTTCGGCGACGGCAGGAAGAACGACGTGTAGTTCATGCTGACGAGGTTCCAGATCAGCAGGCCGAGCAGCACCGACACGACCGGGTACACGAACCCCGGCACCCGCCTGCGCCGTCCCGCGCGGCCCGGCGGCGCGGACAGCTTCGGGGTGGACTCCAGGTCAACCGCCATCAGGTCCTCCGGTTCCCGGCATGTGGCCGTCGTCCAGCCCTTGCGCGCGCAGCGTGCGGGCCACCTCGGCGCCGATGTCGTCGCGCAGGTCCCGGTACAGCCGCGCGCAGGCGGGGTCGGTCAGGTCGCGCGGACGCGGCAGGTCCACCGGGTAGATCTCCTTGATCCGCGCGGCCGGTCCGGCGGTCATCGTGACCACCCGGTCGGCGAGCAGCAGTGCCTCGCCGATGTCGTGCGTGACGAACACGATGGTCTTGCCGGACGCGCGCCAGATGCGGTCCAGCTCCACCTGCATGACCTGCCGGGTCTGCGCGTCGAGCGCGCCGAACGGCTCGTCCATCAGCACCAGCGACGGCTCGTTGGCCAGCACCCTGGCGAGCTGCACGCGCTGCCGCATGCCGCCGGACAGCTCGCCCGGCATCTTGTCGGCGCTGTGCGCGAGGCCGACCATCGCGAGGTACCGCTCGGCGAGCTCGGCCTGGCCGGCCTTGGGGACGCCGCGCATGCGGGGCCCGAACATGACGTTCTGCCGCACGGTGAGCCAGGGGAACAGCGCCTCGCCGCTCTGGAAGACCACACCGCGCGACACGTCGGGGCCGCCGACCGGAGTGTCGTCCACGAGCACCTGCCCCGCGGCCGGCGGCACGAAGCCGGCGACCGCGTTGAGCAGGGTGGACTTGCCGCATCCGCTCGGGCCGAGCAGGCAGACGAACTCCCCGGCCCTGATGTCGAGGTCGGCGCCGCTGACGGCGGCGAAGTCCCCGAAGCGGATGTCGACCGCCTGGATCCGGATCCCGGAGCCGGGCCGCGCCGTGGCGCCGGTCGTCACGCCACTCCCCGGACGAGGACCGAATCGACGTCGACCGCCTTGTCCACGATCTTGTTCTCCTGCTGGAACTTCGCGATCTCGCCGTAGTTGGCGACGTCCTCGTCGGTGAAGTCCCTGACCTTGCACTGGACGCCGTCGAGCAGGGTGACGGCCTCGGCGGCCGGCACCTTGATGGCCTGCTCGGTGGCGGTCCCCGCGGCCTGGGGATCGGAGGTGATCGTGTCGCAGGCCTCGGCCAGGACGTCCACGATCTTCTTGGCGGCGTCCTTGTTGGACTCGTACCAGGCGCCGTCCACGTCCAGGACGAGGTTGTAGGTGTAGCCGATGTCGCCGCTGGTGAGGAGGATCTTGCCGCCGCCGGCGACCCCGCGGCTCGGCCACGGCTCCCACATGATGTAGCCGTCGACGTCACCGCGCTCCAGCAGCGCCGGCATCTCGGCGGGTGAGGCGTTGACGAACGTCACGTCGTCCTTGGCGATGCCCTTGGCCGACAGCACCTTGTTGGTGGCGAACTCGTTGACCGTCCCCTTCACCACCCCGTACTTCTTGATCTGCGTCACGTCGCCGATGCCTTTGCGGGCCACGAGCTTGATGAAGCTCGGGGACTGCGAGAACACCGCCAGGGCCTTGATGTCGCCGCGGGTGGCCCGGTTCAGCAGGCTGGACTCGGTGTTGGCCGCCACCTGTCCCTGCTTGGCCAAGATGGCGTCGAGCCCTCCCGTGCCCTCCTGGTACTGCATGACCTTGACGTCCAGTCCCGCCTTGGTGAAAAGGCCCTCCTGACTCGCCAGGTAGAACGGCGAATAGGCTGGGTCGACCCCCACCCCGAGGCTGATCTGCTGCCCGGCGGTGGCAGTGGCGGCGTCCGCGGGCTCGTCCCCGGCCTGCTTGTTGTCAGCGCACCCCACCAGCAGACCGGCCGCCAGCAGCGCCACCGCTCCAACTCGCCAATTCCGCACCGTCATGGACTTTCCTCCCACCAACTGGACCATATTGTGGTTCTAGTTCCTCATAGTGGGACGATATCGCTTCGCCTTTTCGCGCGTCAAGAACGGACATCGAGGGATGTACGGTCCGCATGTGCATGTCACGCAAGAAAACCGGCACATGACGAGGGCCACGACGGCCGCCGGGACCACCGCGGAGACAAGGAACGGCCGCCGACCGGGATCTCTCCCGGCGGCGGCCGTGGTGAAAGGGTGAGCGGATCGAGCGCCGGTCGCTCCCCGCGTCCCGGCGTGGGACCAGTGGTTCGTACGGCCCCCGCCGTGCCGTCACGGCGGGGGGACTCAGCGGCCGACCTCGGGGAGCACCTTCTCTCCGAGCGCGGTCACCATCTCCAGTTCGGCGGCACGGGTGAGGCGTGCCGGACGCATGATCTTCAGGATGAGATAGGTCGCCTCGTAGTCCCGGGTGAACGCGGCGAGGCGCTCGGCGCACCGCTCGGCGTCGCCGACGATGACGGTGTCGCGCGCGATGTCCATGTCGACGGCCACGCCGTCCGGCAGCCGGCCCCGCAGCAACCCGGCGGCCTCGTAGAACCGGAACTGCGGCAGGCACACCTCCTCGATCACGGCGTCGCACTCGCCGGCGTCGTCGGTGAGGTAGACGTGGCGCATCAGGACCACCTCCGGGGCCGGAGCGCCGCGCCGCGCGGCACCGTCCCGTACCGTCTCGACGCGCTCGCGCCACGACTCCGGCGTGATCGGGAAGGGATCGCCGGCGTACCCGTCCCCGGTCCCGGCGGCGTGCCTGACGGCCCAGGGCCCCTGACCGGCCACCCAGATCGGCGGGCCCCCCTCGCGTACCGGCCCGGGGAGCAGGCACACGTCGCGGAAGGTGAAGATCTCACCCTCGTACGACCACGGCCGGCGTTCGCTCCAGGCGCGCCGCAGGATCTGTCCCGCCTCGACGAACCGCTTGCGGTACCCCTCCTTGCCGACGCCGTAGAACCGCAGGTAGTCCTCGTTGTAGCCGGCGCCGACCGCGACGACGGCCCGGCCGCCGGACAGCTGGTCGATCGCCGCCCACGACTCGGCGAACTCCATCGGGTTGTACAGCGGCAGGACCGAGCAGTAGGACCCGACGTCGACGCGGCTCGTCCGCGCCGCGACGGCCGCCGCGTTCACCACCTGGCTCGGCGCGAGCGTGGTGGCGCGCATGTGCCGGTCGGGGAAGAAGACGCCGTCGAAGCCCGCCTCCTCGGCGAGCACCCCCATGTCCACGACGTGGCGGGTGAACGCGCCGACGTCGACGCCGTCCGGCGACGTCACGTCGGTGTCCACCAGCAGGCCGACACGCGGCGGGGTCATGATCGCACCCCGCCGCGGCCGCACGCCGCGAAGTCCGCGCAGGCGAACCTCATGAGCGCACCTCCTGTTCCTACGACGCCTTCACCGGCGTGAACGTCCCGTCGTGCATCTCGACGAGGAAGACCGTCTGGCGTGCGGCGGCACCCTGGCCGTCGGGGAAGCTGATGGTGCCGGTCGCCCCCTCGAAGCTGACCTTCCCCATCGCCGCGCGCACCGCGTCCCGCGTGATCTCGCCGTTCACCGACTCGATCGCACGGACGACCGCCAGCGCGGCGTCGTAGCCGTACGCCGCGTACAGGTTCGGGTCGTCGCCGAACTTGGCCTTGTAGTCGGTCATGAACTGCTTCACGACCGCGTCCTCCCTGGTCGGCGAGAAGGGGGTCGCGACCAGGGTCCCCTCACCCTTGCTCTTGGAGAGCTTGTAGAAGGTGGGGTCGAGCAGCGAGGCGTCGCTGGCCCACACGGCCTTCATGCCGGCGTCGCTCGACTGCGCGATCATGGGACCGGCGGCCGGCGGCAGGCAGGAACAGAAGACGGCGTCGACCTGCCCCGAGGACCGCAGCGTGGTCACGACGGTCGAGAAGTCGACGTCCGCGTCGTTGTAGCCGATCGGCTTGCCGACGATGCTGAGGCCGCTCGCGGCCGCCGCCTTCAGGAAGTCGTCCTTGGCGGTGACGGCGAAGGCGCGCGAGGTGGCGTAGACCACGGCGACCCGCTTCAGGTCGCGCGCGGCGAGCTCGTTGCTCACCTGCTCGATCAGCGCGCGGTTGCGCACCGGCACGCTGAACAGCCACTGGCCGTACTCCTCCTTGGTGCGGGCCGTGGAGCCCGACGTCTGCACGGCCACGAGCTTGGCCCGGTTGATGCGCTCGGTCAGCGGGATCGAGACGGTGTCGGAGTTCGGCCCGATGACGGCGACGATGTCGTCGTCGGCCGCGTACCGCTGCAGGATGCCGGTCGACTGCGCGACGTCGAACCCGCCGTCGGACTGCCGCAGCTCGATGGTGCGGCCCTTCACCCCACCCTTGCCGTTGACCTGCGCGAACGCGATCTGCGCGCCTCTGAGGGCCGCCGTGCCGTACGGCGCGGCGGCGCCGGTCTCGTCGAGCAGACCCCCGATGACGATCGGCCCCGTCCCCGACGCCGCCGTGTCACCGTCACCTCCGGACGAGCATCCGGTGATCCCCGCGGAGAGCGCGGCGATCACCACCATCATCTGGACCAGTCTCGACTTCGCTATGGGCCTTCTCATCTGAGGTCTCCTCGCTGGGATCGGGGGATGCCGCACCGGGCAGGAAATGCGCTTCTGACGTCCACTACTCCGCCTCGCCGTAGTACAGACGGCGGTACGTCGGTGAGATCACCTCGGGTGAGATGTGCACGTCGACCACCGTCGGCGCCCCCGACGCCATGAATTCCTCGACGGCCGGGCCGATCTGCTCCGGTGACGTGACGCGCACGGCGCGCACGCCGAGTGCGTCCGCCACGGCGGCCAGATCGGTACGGCCGAATGCCGCTTGTTCTCCTCGCATGCCTTTGGCACGCAGCTTGTGGACCTCGGCGCCGTAGGCGCCGTCGTTCATCACGAAACACAGCACCGGCGCGCGGTGACGTGCCAGGGTCTCCAGCTCCTGCACGTTCATCAGCAGGCTCCCGTCCCCCTCCACGACGAACGTCCGGCCCGAATGGCGCGCGACCCCCATGGCGACAGGGAGACCCTGGCCGATGCAGCCGAAGTCGTAGGTGAAGACGTACTTCTCCGGGGGACGTCCGGTGAGCGCCGGCACCGCGAAGTTCCAGAAGTGCCCCGCGCCGACCACCACCGGAGCGGAGGCGGGGACGGCCTCGTCGATCGTCCGCAGCACCGTCGCGGGGTCCAGTCCGCCGGCGCCGGCCGGGCCGGCCGGCGTGCCGCGCTCGCCGGACAGAACCCCCTTGGCGGCGGCGCGGTACGCGGTGCGCGGCGCCGACCCGGCCACCAGCGCGGACAGCTTCCGCGCGACCATCCCGGCGTCGCCGGTGATCTGCACGTGCGCGGGACGCTGACCTTCGAACACGCCTCTCGGCCGGGTGTCGACCTGGACGATCGTGGCGCCGGGGAAGAGGTAGCCGCCTTCTGTGGTGTAGTAGCCGAGGCCGGCGCCGAACGCGACGACCCCGTCGGCCTCGGCGAACAACGCGCGCGCGCCGGAGGAGCTGAAAGCCCCGGCGATGCCGAGGTCCCACTCGTTCCCGTCGAACAGGCCCTTGCCCCGCAGTGACGTCGCGAGCAGCGCGCCGAGCCGGTCGGCCAGTTCCACCAGGTGGCGGCCGGACCCGGTCGCGCCCCGTCCGCCGAGCACCACGACCTTCTCGCAGGACGTCAGCATCGTGGCGATCTCCCGCAGGTCGTCGGCCGACGGGCTGACCGGCGGGGTGCGCGGCACCGATCGCGCCGACGGCTCGTGCACGGCCTCCCACGGGTAGGTGTCCTGCTGGATGTCCATCGGCATGCCGAGCACGACCGGCCGCCGCTCGCAGCGCGCGCGCAGGAACGCCTCACGGACGTCGTCGAGCGCGGTGCCGGGGGACCGCAGCGGCACGAAGGCGGCCTCGCAGGCGGCGGCGAACCGTTCCTGCGCGAAGCCCTGCAGGTTGTACGGCGCGAGGCGCGGGGTGTCCCCCGCCAGCACGACCAGCGGCGACCCGTGCCGCGCGGCCACGACCAGCGATGTGGCGACCTGCGTCAGACCGGGCCCGCTCGTCACCGTGCACACGCCGACGTCGCCGGACACGCGGGCCCAGCCGTCCGCCATCGCGACGGCGGCGTTCTCGTGCCGCGTGTGGACGACCCGGCCGGCATCGCGCTCGTCCAGCGCCGACAGCAGCTCCATGTTGCCGTCACCCATCAGCGCGAACACCGGGCTCTGCCCCTCCGCGACACAGGCCGCCGCGATGGCTTCGTAGACCTTCACTGGACTCTTCTCCTCGCTAGAAGACGGCGACGGCGTTCGCGGGTGATCCGTACAGGCCCGGCATGGCCAGCGGCACACTGGTCAGGAGGAACTCGAACCGGCCCAGCCGGCGCGCGGTCGCCGCGAGCTCCCGCAGGGCCCACATCTCGCCGAGCGCCATGCCGTCCTCCTTCAGGAAGGCCGCGTGCACGGCGAAGTCCGCCGGCACCGGCTCCAGCCCATGGGTGTCGCAGACCAGGCCCGCGGTGCCGTGCTCGGCCCACAGGTGCCGGGTGCCGACGTCCAGCCCGGCCGCCGCGTCGGGGAAGACCCCGCCGGACGACTCCAGGCGGTTCTCGAAGCCGGTGTACAGCGCAACGACGTCACCCCTGCGCAGCTCGACGTCCTGTTCCTCCAGGCACCGCCGGACCTCGCCGACGCCGGCGCGCGCGTCCGGCGGCAGCCATCCTCGGTCGGCGAACCCCATCGAGGCGACGAGGTCGAGCACCACACCGCGGGTGACGATCGCGGCAGGCAGCGCGCCGATCCCGAGCGTCGCCGCCTGGCCGCCGCCGGAGGTCTCGGTCAGCTCGCGTCCGCCGAAGTAGACGTCGGGACGGCCGGTCTCCAGCACGCCGAAGTGGCCGAGCGCGTCCCAGTGCGTGCTGCCCTGCATGGACAGCGTCAGCCGGTCGTCGTTCACCACCGCGAACCGGCCGTCCGGCATCGGCCGCAGCGACTGGTGTTCGAGCATCTGGTGCACCGGCGCGGGACGCTTCGGCAGGTGCACCGTGAGCGGCAGGTTCAACGGGACCACGATCCCGTCGCGCACCAGCGACGCCGCGGCCCGGACCGCGGCCGGGTCGATCGTGGTCATCGTCCCGGCGACCTCACGTCCGGCGCTCATGTCGCGCGTCCGATCGCGAGCGGCCGTACCGGTCCGGCGGTGGCCCCCTCGTACTTGAGGGGTGCGGCGACGAAGAGGAACTCGCGGCAGCCGCTCTCCCCCAGCTCCTCCAGGCGGAGGTTCTCGAAGATGTAGATCCCGGCGCGCACGAGCAGCAGGACGTGTCCGGGGAAGTCGCCGAGCTCGTCGTCGTGATGGCCGACGGCGTCCCACGCCATGGTGTCGGCCCCCACGGCCGACACACCGCGGCCGGCCAGCCAGCGCGACCCCGACGCGTCGACGCCGGGGCCTTCGCGGTAGCGGTCGTTGTCGGCGGCCCAGAACCGGCCCCACCCGGTGCGCACCAGCGCGACGTCACCGGGCCGCAGCGTCTGGCCCTGCTTGTCGAGGGTGGCTCGGAGGTCGTCGGCCCCGACGAGGCGAGGCTCGCCGGTGACGAGGCCCGCCGCGGCGACGTCGATCAGCACGCCGCGGCACACGAACGGCGCGATCGTCTCCGCTCCGTGCACGGAGAAGCCGCGGTCGGTCTCGGTCTCATGCGTGACCGCGACGTCGCCGAACATGCGTCCGCCGACGGCCTGGTGGCAGAAGGCGTCCACGTGGGTCGCGAAGTGGTCGACGGTGACGATGACCCCCGACGCGCTGGTACGGCCCCGCGGCCCGCCGTCGCCGTGCCGGCGGTGCAGCCCGTAGTGGAACCCCGGATGCTGGACCGGATGCCACGCGCCTTCGGTGGAACGCACCTGCTCCAGGTCGAACACGCGCAGCCGCTCGTCCGCCATCGCGGTCAGCAGCGGCCCGATCGTCTCGTCATCCATCTCGATCCCCTCTCGATCCCCGCACGGCGGCGGCTCCCCCGTCAGGCGCGCGCTCGGCGCCGAGGTAGCGGTCCACGACGCCGGCGTCGCGGCGCACCTCGTCGCCGGTCCCGGACTGGACCACGGTCCCGGCTTCCAGCACGTGGGCCTGGTCGGCGATCCGCAGCGCCTGTTCGGCGTTCTGTTCCACCAGCAGCACCCCGATGCCCTGCTCGCGCAGGTCCGCGACGATCGTGAAGATCTCGGCGATGAGCAGCGGCGCGAGACCGAGGGACGGCTCGTCGAGCAGCAGGTACCTGGGCCGTGCGATCAGCGCGCGGCCGATGGCGAGCATCTGGCGTTCGCCGCCGCTGAGCGACCCGGCGAGTTGCCTGCGCCGCTCCGCCAGCACGGGGAAGCGCTCGTAGGCGGCCTCGACCCCGGACTCCTTGCCCTTCGTCCCGGTGAGGCCGGTGAGCAGGTTGTCCTCGACGGACATCGTCGCGAACACCCCGCCGCCTTCGGGGACGAGCCGCATGCCGAGCCGCGCGATCTTGTGGGCCGGCCGGCCGGTCACGACGTGGTCGTCCACCGTGATCGACCCGCGCGCGGGCCGGACGAGGCCGCCGACGGCGCGCAGCGTCGAGGACTTCCCCGCGCCGTTGCCGCCGATCAGGGCCACGATCGAGCCGGGGGCCACCGTCAGCGACAGATCCTCGACGGCGCGGATCGCTCCGTAGGAGACCTGCAGGGACTCGACGACGATCATTCTCCGGCTCCCAGGTAGGCCTTGATCACGCGTTCGTCCCGCCGGACCTCGCCGGGAGTGCCGGCCGCGATGAGCTGACCGAAGTCCAGGACGTAGATCCACGACGCCAGGCTCATCACGACGTTCATGTTGTGCTCGATGAGCAGGATCGTGAGGTCGCGTTCCCGCTGGACCTCGGCGACGTGCTCGACGAACCGCTGGGCCTCCTCGGGGTTCATCCCGGCGGCGGGCTCGTCCAGCAGGATCAGCGCCGGGTCGCCGAGCAGGCAGCGGACCAGTTCCACGCGGCGGCAGTCGGCGAAGGTCAGCCCGGCCGGGGACCGGTGCGCGTGCTTGAGCAGCCCGAACTCCTCCAGCTCACGCAGCGCGCGCTCCTTGGTCGCGGCCGGCCTGCCGCCGAACGGACGGCGTGACCACTGTCCGGCGAGCACGTTCTCCAGCACCGACAGCTGGGGGAACAGCCGCACACGCTGGAAGGTGCGGACCATGCCGGCGCGAGCGCGCCGGTCCGCGCCGGTCCTGCCGATGTCCTGTCCCTTGAAGGTGATGTCCCCGGCGTCCTGGGTGTAGACCCCGGTGAGGACGTTCACGAGTGTCGTCTTCCCCGCGCCGTTCGGGCCGATCAGCGCGCAGATCGTCCCGGGGGACACCGTGAGCCCGACGTCCCGCAGCGCGCGGACACCGCCGAACGACTTGGAGATGCCGGTCGCGGTGAGGACGTCACCGTCCCGAGCCGGTCGTGACGTCATCGGTCCACCTCCTGTAGCGACTCGCCGCTCACCCGTGGCGCCGGCTGCTCCCGCGTGCCGGTACGGCCGGTGCCGCGCAGCCGCCGCCACACGTTCGCCAGTTCGCCGCGTTTGCCGACGATGCCGTCGGGCCGCACGATCACGACGAGGATCAAGATGAGGCCGAAGGCGACCTCCTGGTCGATGCCGAGCGGCCGGAGCAGCTCCGGCAGGCCGACGACGACCGCCGTGCCGAGGATCGGGCCGCCGACGAAGCCCGCGCCGCCGAGTTTCATCGCGAGCAGGAGGCTGATGCCGAGCGTGAGGCCGAAGGTCATGGGCTCGACGAAGCCGTAGTACTGCGCGTACAGGGAACCGCCGAGCCCGGCGACCGCGGCGCCGAGGGTGAAGGCGGCGATCCTGGTCGTGATCACCCGGACGCCGACCGACCGCGCGGCGAGCTCGTCGTCGCCGGTCGAGCGGAACCACAGGTTCAGCGACGTGCGTTCGAGCAGCGCCGTGAGCAGCACGACGACGAGGAACGCGAGGATCGCCAGTTCGCCGGTCGTGTTGAGCGGGATGCCGGCCATCCCCTCGATGCCGCCGAGGATCGGCGTGTTGTTGAGCACCACGACGACGGCCTCGGCCAGCGCCAGCGTGGCGACCGCGAGATGCATGCCGGAGAAGCGCATCGTCAGCACTCCGGTGAGCGCGCCGGCCGCGGCGGCGAGGACGACCGAGAGCGGCAGGGTCTGCCACAGGCCCCAGCCGAGCGCGGTGCTCGCGTAGCCGGCCGCGTACGCGCCGACCCCCATGAACATCTGGTGGGCCATCGAGAGCTGGCCGGACATGAAGGTGATGTAGAACCCGATGACCACGATCCCGGTCATCGCGAAGTTGACGGCGAGCTGACCCCCGTAGGCGTCGAAGTCGATCACGGCCGCACCCCCACGAGCGCCTTGGCGTTGCCGAACACTCCGGCCGGCCGGATCACGAGGACCACCAGCAGGAACGCGTAGGCCACGAGGTCGCGCAGCGACGAGGAGACGTACGCCGCCGTCAGCGCCTCGGTGGTGCCGAGCGCGACACCGACCACCATCGCGCCGCGCGGGCTCGCCATGCCGCCGACGATCAGGACGATCACGCCTTTGATCGCCAGCGTCAGGCCCATGGCCGGTGCGAGGCCGCCGAGCAGGACCGCGAGCAGCAGCCCCGCCGCCGCGCCGAGCGCGGACGACACCATCACGGTGCCGAGCCGGACACCGGCCACCGGGATCCCCACGGTCGCGGCGTCGGCCGGGCTCTCCGACACCGCGCGCAGCCATCGGCCGACGGCCGTCCTGGCCAGCACGAATTCCATGATCAGGGTGAGCGCCACCGCGCTGAACGCCACGATCACGTAGATGCGGCCCACGCTGATGCCGAGGATCTCCATCGTCCCCGTCGTCACCTCAAGGGGGAACGGACGCACGTCGGGGCCGAAGAGCATCCGCATGGCCCCCGCGAGCACCATCGCCGCGCCGAGCGTGGTGAGCAGGGGTGCCGACCAGGGGCCGCGGGACACCGGCCGGATGCAGACGCGGTCCACCAATGCTCCGAGCAGCGCACCCGACGCGAGCACGATGAGCGCCACGACCCAGACGTTGCCGATGCCGGCGCCGACGACGACCAGGCCGACGTACGCCGCGAGGATCGCCACGTCGCCGTGCGCGATGTTGAACACCTTGAGCACGCCGAAGATGAGGGAGTACCCGACGGCGACGAACCCGTAGATCGCGCCGACCGCGACCCCGTTGAACGCCTGCTGCACGAACGTCGTCATGTCGAACGCCTGTCCCGTCGCGGCCGCCTGAGCAGCTCGGTGAACCACGCGACCAGTGAGCGGGCCATCAGGGAGAACGCGCCGACGGGCTTGGCCGCCGCGGCGGCGGGGGCCGCGCCGGACGGCGCCGGCGCGGTCCCCGCCGGCCGCTCGGCGGCCTCGGCCGCGTCGCCGGCCGGCCGGGCCGCGTCGCCGGAGACGACGCGGGTGCCGATGCACGCGCCGAAGTCGCGCAGGAGCTGGCGCGTCACGAAGACGCCGCCGGTGCGTGCGAACTGAGCGAGCGGTCCGACGACGTCCACGTCGCCGGTGACCTCGACCAGCGTGCGGCCGGCCACGCCGTCCCGCGCGGCCACGGTCACCGCGGCGGAGGCCCGCGTCGCGCCACGGCCGTCCCGGCCGCGCGCGTTGATGGTCACCGTGCGGTCGGCGTCGTCGTACGCGATCTCGGCCTGTCCCTGGAACGCGACCGTGGTCGGGCCGAACTTGACGACGATGCTGCCGGCGTAGACGTCACCGTCGACCGAGCCGAGCCGCGCGCCGGGGAAGCACTCGGCGACCGTCACCGGGTCGCGCAACAGCGACCAGGCGAGGCTCGCCGGCGCCTCGACCTCGAAGGACTCCTTAAGGTCCATGCGGGTCCCTCTTCCTCGTCGTCATGCCGGGTCCGCCGGCCGGCGGCGGGGAAGCGCCACCTCGGCCGTGCCTTCCGCGGTGACCTCGCCGCGCTGGTTGGTGGCGCGCAACGCCAGGGTGACCGTGCCGGTCGGCCCCTCCCCCTCGTCGACCGCGGTGACCGTGCCGCCGCACCAGGTGACGTCGCCGAAGACGTCGGGACGGCGCAGCCGCACCTCCAGCCGTTCGAGACGGCCGTGGTCACCCATCCAGTTGGTGATGGGATGGGACATCCAGCCGCATTTCTGCGGCCCGTTGCCGTAGGCACCCGGCATGCCGAGCTCACGCGCGACGTCGGCGTTCTGGTGGCCGAGGCTCGGGAGAACGCGTTCGGAGAAGTACGTCGGGTCGTAGTTGTTCGGCAGCTTCCCGGGGTCGTGCAGGGCCCAGTCGCGGTAGCGCCACGCGACCTCGTCGGCCTTGTAGCCCGGCGAGCCGATGCATCCGGCGTAGTAGGCGGTCATCGTGATCTGCTTGAGCGGTCCCTTGACGACCTGCGGGATGCTCTCGCCGGCCCGGACGTCGTCGACGTAGAGGGGCTTGTCCCCCTGGAGCGGCTCGGACAACGCCTGCCTGGCGATGTCGTCGAGCTGCTCGTCGGTGAACCGGTGCGCGCCGCGCGCCTCGTACCGCAGACCCCCGCTCGCCTGTGACCGCGCCACCCGGAACGTTCCCGCCGTCGCCTCGGCCACGACCACGTCGTCCGCCTCACGCACGTACCGCGTGTGGACCCGCTGGATGACGAACCGTCCCGCGTTGGCCCCCTCGCGGACCTCCAGGTCACCCATCGTGGCCTCGGGCCTGATCCGGTCGCCGCGCCGCACCACGTCGTGGAACCGCCACTCGGTGCCGGAGTAGAACGGCTGGACGCCGGGGAACCCGAGGCCGATCGCGCCGTCGTAGCTCGAGTAGAGGAAGGCCGGCGGCGCCACCACGGTCCCGTACGGGCCGGACGCGGCGTACTCCTCGTCGCACCACAGCGGGTTGGCGTCGCCGATGCCCCACGCGTAGTGCCGGATGGTGTCGAGCGTCGCCTCGTGGTTCCACGGCTCCACGCGCACCGGCATCCCCGTGTAGGCGCGGGCCTCGTCGATCATCTCGTCGGTGATGGCGACGTGATAGTCGAGCAGTCTTTCAGCCATCGGCGTTCTCCTTGAAAAGCGCGGCCGAGTCGGCCCACACGCGGTGGCCGGTGAGTCCCCAGGCGGAGATGCCGCGGACGATGAGCATCTCGATGAGCGCGTCGGCGAGCTCGGTGCGGGTGAGACCGGCCTTGACCGCGGCCGCCAGGTGGTTCATCGCGCCGCCGTGGTTGCCGATCTCGATGTCGACGACGACGAACACCAGCTCGCGGTACCTCAGCGGGAGGTGGCCCTCCGCGTGCGTGTAGGCCCGCTTGCGTATCGTCGTGTACGCGGTGGCGACCTCGGTGTCGAGGTCGAACAGCTGGCGGATGGCCTCGGGGACGTTCCCCAGGGTCTCCTGGTAGTGATCTTCCCAGCGCTCGGTCACATCGCTCCTTCGCGACGGTGGTGGTAGGACAGCAGGTCGACGATCGACGCGCCGTGCTCGTGGACGATGACCGGGTTGCACTCGACGAGCTCGATCCCCGGCCGCCGGGTGAAGGCGTCGACCAGGTCTCCCAGCAGCGCGTAGAGGGCTTCGGCGTCGAGCGGCGGCCCGCCTCGCCAGCCACCGAGCATCGCGCCGGCGGCCGACCGTTCCATCGCGGGCCGCCAGTGCCGCCGCAGACCGGTGAGCACCACCGATCCGGTGCCGATCTCGACCAGGCTCCCGCCGGGCCGTACGAGCGCGGCGACCCCCACCTCGGGGTCGCGGATCACCGACACCATCAGCTCAAGGCCGGGGTCCGCCATCGCCTGCGCCAGCACGGCGTCGCCGTGACCGGCGCAGACCTCGGCGACCTCGGCGAACGCCTGCCTGACCTCGTCGTCACCGCGCAGCCCGACGACGACGGCCCCGACGTCGGCGCGGTGCGCTATGCGTGCGCCGTCCGCCTTGAGCACGACGCCGCGGTCGCGGTGGCCGTGCGCGAACGCCACGGCCTCCTCGGCGTCACGGACGAGCCGTCCCGCCGTGAGCCGGCGGCCGACGGCTTCGCCGAGGAGCCGCGCCGTACCGGTCACCCCGGCCTGTTCGAGCCCCGACGGCAGGGGGACCTCGGCGGGTCCGGCGTCCCGGGCCGCCGGCCGGCCGGTCGCGCCGGCCCACACGCTCAGCGCGCGTATGGCGTCGCGGGGGGTCCGGACCACGGCGACACCTCTGCCGGCGAGCCGCCGCGCCTGCTCGGGGGTGAAGTCCTCGGCCGGGGACAGGTGTGCGAGCACGAGCGGGCCGGACGCCGCCTCCTGGGTGCGGCTGATGCTCTCGTAGTCGTGCGCGAGCGAGGAGACGACGGCGACGGTGGCCTCGGCCACGCCGGTGCGGACCACCTCACCGATGGCGCGCTCGAACGTGCCGGAGTCCCCCAGCACGGGGATGTCGAGCGGGTTGGCGACGTCGGACGGCCGCACCGACGGCAGGCTGCCGGCGATGGCCGTGGCGACGTCGCCGCCGAACTCGGCGAGCTCCAGGTTGGACCGGCGTGCCACCTCGTCGGCGGCCATGACGCCGGTCGCGCCGGACACGGTGAGCACGGCGACGGACGCCGGCCCGCGAGGGTTCGCGCGCCGCGGGGCCACGGCCGCGACGGTCAGCGCGGCCGTGAGCTCGTCGAGCGAGTCGACGAGCACGACACCGATCTCCTCCAGCGCGGCACGCGCCACCTCGTCGCGGCCGATGACCCGTCCGGTGTGCCCCATCGCCGCGCGTTTGCCCTGCTCACTGGCCGCCGCGCGCAGCGCGACGACGGGCTTGCCGGTCGCGGCCACGACCTCGGCCAGCTCACCCCGGCACTCCTTGTCGGTGATCCCCTCCAGGAACAGCCCCACCGCGTCGCACTCCGGCCGGCGCAGCATGTCGGCCGCGATCTCCAGTGCCCCGACGTCCAGCTCGTTCCCCGTGCTGACCCAGTGGGCCAGCCCGGCGCCTCGCTGCTGCAGGGCCAGGAACAACCCGTTGCCGACCGCGCCGGACTGCGTGACGAGGCCGACGGTGCCGGAGAGCGGCCGGCCGCGCAGCAGCACGCTGGAGAAGGTGAGCCAGCAGTCGGCGGCCGGGCTGGTGACGCCGACGCAGTTGGGGCCGATCAGCCGGAAGTGCGGATTCTGGTGCAGGAACCGGGTCAGGGCCGACCGGCGGGCCGCGCCGTCCCCCTCCTCGAAGCCGGAGGAGATGACGACCGCGCCTTTCACCCCGGCGTCCACGCACTGGCGCAGCACCGGGATGACGTCGTCCGCCGGGACCATGACCATCGCGACGTCGGGACGGTCGTCCAGGTCGGCGAGCGACGGGCAGACCGGCAGGCCGTGCAGCTCAGGCGGGCCGGCGGCCTTGATCACCGTGACCCGTGGCCGCGAGCCGAGCGTGGCGGCGTACGTCGCGGGCCGCGCGGTCAGGGAGTTCCGGTCGCGGGACACGCCGAGCAGCGCGATGTGCTTCGGCGAGAGGAACAGCTCCAGGGAGTCGCGCGTCACGACCGGTTCCCCGCGCGGACCAGCCGTCCGGGCCTGGCACCCGTCGGCTCGCCGTTCCGGTAGGTGACCTGGCCGTTGACGAGCGTCGCGTCGTACCCGGACACGCGCTGCAGCAGCCGCCGGCCGCCGAGCGGCAGGTCGAAGGCGACATAGGGGTAGCCCGCGTTCAACGCGTCGACGTCGATCACGTTCACGTCACCGCGCAGGCCCGTCGCCAGCCGGCCGCGGTCGGTGAGGCCCGCGGCGCCGGCGGTGTCGCTGGTCAGCCGCCGGATGCCTTCCTCCAGGGGGAAGGCCTGCCGGTCGCGGACCCAGTACGACAGCAGCCAGGTCGGGAAGCCCGCGTCGAGGATGAAGCCGACGTGCGCGCCGCCGTCGCCGAGGCCCATGACGGTGTTGGGGTTGCGCAGCATCTCCTCGCAGGCGGCCATGCTGTGCTCGTGGTAGTTGTTGAACGGCGTGTAGATCAGCCCCGTGCCGCCGTCCTCCAGCAGGATGTCGTAGGCGACCTCGGCCGGCTCGCGGGACTCGCGTGCCGCCTGGGCCGCCACCGAGTCCTCCGGGCCGGGGGTGTGGTTCTGCGGGTTGCCGAACCGGAACATGTTCGAGTACGGGATGCGGCTGAGGAAGATGAAGGTGCTGAACTCCGTCGGGTCCTCCGACAGGATGCGGCGCCGTACCTCCGGCTTGCGCATCTCGGCGACCCGCTGGTCCAGCGGCAGGTCCGCGATCCGGCGGTAGGTCGCGGTGCCGGCGAACGGGTTCTGGCTGGCCTCCAGGCCGAGCAGCATGCCGATGGGACGCGGCGCGACGACGGGCCTGATGGGGATGCCCTCGCTGATCGCGTCGTCGGCGAAGTCCATGAGCTCACGCCACAGGTCCGGGACCGTCCTGTTCTGCGTGAGGCTGAAGAAGGTGTTCACCTTGGACCGCGAGATGACGCGCCGCAGCATCGCGAACTCGTCGAGGACGTCGCGGGTGTTCAGCTCGGTGACGAGTTCGAGGAAGCCGTGGCCGGCGTCCTCGATGCCGGAGACCAGGCTCTGGATCTCGTCCTCCAGAGCGCGCAGGGTCGGCGTGTAGTCGCCGGTCGCGCTCTGGTGGTTGGTGGTCCTGGAGGTCGACACGCCGAGCGCGCCGGCCCGCAGGCCGTCGGCCACGATGGACCGCATCTGCGCCATGTCGGCCTCGGTGGCGGGTTCGAGCCGCAGCGCGCGCTCCCCCATCACAAAAACGCGGACCGGCGCGTGCGGCACCAGCGCGCACAGGTCGATGTCCCTGGCCCCCTTGTCGAGGACGTCGAGGAACTCGGGGAACGACTCCCATTCCCAGGTCAGGCCCTCGTGCATGACGGGTGAGGGGATGTCCTCGACGCCTTCCATCAGCTCGATGAGCCGGTCCCGGTCCGACGGCCGGCACGGAGCGAAGCCCACACCGCAGTTGCCCATCACCGCCGTGGTGACGCCGTGCCACGACGACGGGGACATCTCGTCGTCCCACACGGCCTGGCCGTCGTAGTGGGTGTGGACGTCGACGAACCCGGGGGTCACCACCTTGCCGCGCGCGTCGATCTCCTCTGCTCCCGCCGCGAGCCCGGCGCCTACCGCGGCGATCCGGCCGCCGGTGATCGCGACGTCGGCCTCGACCGGCGGGGCACCGGTGCCGTCGAACACGGTGCCTCCGCGGACGACCACGTCGTATTCCTTGCCTGCCATCCGCAGATCCTCCTCGGGGGTTGGAACGCACTGATGCTGTGACGAGCCGAAAGGCGGCTCTTTTCCGAAGTGCGCGTGATCCGGAGCCGTGCGAATACGAACGAGAGCCACATGCCGGCATCGCGAATGGCACGCCAAAAAGGACACGGCGCTGACGCGCCGGTGCGTACGTGGCGGAATGTCGCTCGAACCGCGACTCGGTGACGGTCAGATTGTGAACAGGAGCGTGCGAGGCCTTCAGCTTCCGCGGTCCGGCGACGCTGCACTCAGACGAACATGGCGCGCAGTAGAGGTCAACTCCTGCACTCTCAGTGAACAATTACACTAAGGCTTCGCTGTGTCAAGGCTCATATCCGTCACACGCCTCCGGTCCTGGCCGGTCGTCCGGAACGGCGGCCGGACCGCCGAGGTCGCAGGCAGGCGGCCACGGTCATCGCCCCATCGTCCTACGTTCCCCCGGTGGCGGCGGTAAGGCGCGACGACCGTCCCGGCGGACGACGCCATGCTGTTCACCAGCGCGAACGTGAATGCCGGCTTCCTGGACACGCTTGCGGTTGACCGGTCGGCAGGCCAGTCTCTACATTTCACTATGAGTGCAAGGAAGTCGAGTATTCATGTCAGGTCGCCGGTGCGGTGTGGCCAATCAGAAGCGGGGAAACAACGTTGGAAGCGAGCGACCTCGGCCGGCTGATCAGAGAGCGGCGGAAGGCCAGCAAGTTAACCCTCTCCCAGCTCGCCGAGCGCGCGGGTGTGTCGACGAGTTATGTCAGCCAGGTCGAGCGGGGAATCGCGAATCCGACACTGTCCAGCCTCAAGACGCTCGCCTTGGCGCTCGATTTCAACATCGGTTCCCTGCTGGAGCAGTCGCAGCCGGAATTCCCCACGGCGGACGGCGACGTCGCCGTCCTTCGCGCCGGCCGCCGCCGCCGCGTCGTCTACCCGGGCTCCGAGATCGCCAACGAGTTGCTGTCCCCCAACCTGCGCAAGCGCATGGAGATCATCTGGGTCGAGGCCCCGCGCGGACAGGGCAGCGGCGGTCATCCGCACCAGCACGAGGGTGAGGAATGCGGGGTCGTGCTCCAGGGAGCGATGCGCTTCTGGGTCGGCGACCAGGAATGGGTGCTCGACCCCCGTGACTCCATCTACTTCCCGAGCAACCTGCCGCACCGCTGGGAGAGCGTCGGCACCGACGACCTCATCGCGGTCTGGATCATCACTCCCCCGACGTTCTGAGCCGCCGGGCCGCGGCGCCTCCGGGCCACCGGCCCGGCGGCGGCCGCGCCGGCGCTCCTCGCGGTCCCGTCACGGTTCCTCGGCGGCCGAGGCACGGAGCAGGTTCTTCTGGATCTTCCCGGTGGAGGTCTTGGGAAGTTCGTCGAAGACGACGCGGCGCGGGGCCTTGAAGTGCGCGAGCCGGTCCCTGACGTACCCGATGATCTCCTCGGCGGACACCTCCGCGCCGTCCCGGGGGGTCACGAAGGCGATGGGTATCTGTCCCCACTTGTCGTCCGCGACCCCGACGACCGCCGATTCCAGCACCGCGGGATGGCTGTCGATCAACCGTTCCACCTCGACCGACGCGATGTTCTCTCCACCGGAGATGATGATGTCCTTCGAGCGGTCCCTGATCTCGACATAGCCGTCGGGGTGCCGTACGGCCAGGTCGCCGGTGCGGAGCCATCCGTCGAGCCCGGCCGCGGCGGTCGCGTCCTCGTCGCGGTAGTAGCCCAGCATGACGTCGTTGCCGCGTACGACGATCTCTCCGATCGTCGCGCCGTCGGCGGGGACGTCCCGGCCCCCGGCGTCGACCACCCGTGGCTGCTCGGCGATGACGTTGCCGACCCCCTGCCGTGCCTTCAGCACGGCCTGCTCACCGGCCGGCAGGTCGTCCCACGGCGGCTGCCACTGGTTGATCATCACCGGTCCGAAGGTCTCGGTGAGCCCGTACAGATGGGTGACCTCCATCCGCAGCCCGGCCATGCGGGCCAGCAGCGTCGGCGTCGGCGGCGCGCCGCCGGTCTGCACCCGGACGATCCGGTCCGGCGGGTCGCCGGACGTCGCCTCGGGGGCATTGGCGATCATGCCGAGCACCGTCGGCGCCGCGCTGAAGTGGGTGACCCCCTCCTCGCGCAGCAACCGCCAGATCCGGCCGGGATCGACCGTCCGCAGACAGACATGGGTGCCACCCGCGGCCGTGACGGCCCAGGTGAAACACCACCCGTCGCAGTGGAACATCGGCAGCGTCCACAGGTAGGCGCTGTCCGGGCCGAGGCCCGCGTGGAACGCCATCGCCAGCGCCTGCAGGTAGGCGCCGCGGTGGTGGTACATCACCCCCTTGGGCCGGCCGGTCGTGCCGCTCGTGTAGTTGATCGCCAGCAGCGCGCGCTCGTCGTCGCACCCGGCCACCCGCGGTCCGGCCTCGGCGAGCAGCCGTTCGTACTCGCCGTCGCCACCGGCCACGACCAGCCGGACCCCGGTCACCGCCGCGACCTCACCGGCCCGTTCGGCGAGCTCGCTCGTGGCGATCAGGACCCGCGCGCCGGAGTGCTCGACGATGTAGGCCAGCTCACCGGCCGACAGGCGGATGTTGAGCGGCACCAGCACCGCCGCGGCCATCGGCACGCCGTTGTGCAGTTCGAGCATGACGTGACTGTTCACGCACAACGCCGCGACCCGGTCGCCGGGCCCGACGCCGAGACCGGCGAGAGCGCCGGCGAGCCGCCGCGACCGACGCAGGAACTGCTCGTAGGTGAACCGGAGCTCACCGTCGACCACCGCGAGCCGGTCACGGAACACATGGCCGGCCCGCTGGAGGAAGGCCGACGGGGTGAGCGCGGTGAAGGCGAACTGTGTCATCGTTCCCCGATCTGTCGGCCCTCGGTGGTCACGGCCCGATCTGCACTGTGGGTGCAGATTTGCACCAAGGAAACATCGTGTCAAGGGTCGGGGTCGCCACTCGCCGCGCCTCAGCGCGCGCCGGCGAGCCGCAGCGCGAAGTCGCCGTACTGGTAGACGATCTGGTCCTCGGTGAGGTCGCCGTCCTCGCGGTACCACACGGAGGCCCCCATGCCGAGGTCCAGGATCGCGTACGAGGTCAGCTTGGCGGACACGACATGGAACCGGCCCGCGCCGATCCCGTCGGTGACCAGATCACGGAAACCGCGCTCGTACCTGGCGCGGCGCTGGAGCACCTCGGCCCGGTGCGGCTCCTCCAGACTGCGGATCTCCCTGGTCCCGACGAAGGCCTCCAGCCGGTGCCGCGCGTGGAACCGCACATGCGCCTCGGCGGCCCGGCGCAGGCGCTCGGTGACGTCCGCGCACCCCTCGATCGCCGCGCGGTGGTTCGCGATCAGCGCGTCCATCGTCGTGATCATGATCTGGGCCAGCAGCTCCTGCTTGGACCCGACGTGCTTGTACAGGCTCGGCCCGCGTATGCCGATGGCCGCGCCGATGTCCGCCATGGTCGTGGCCTGGTAGCCGCGTTCGGCGAACAGCTCCAGCGCCGCAGCCCTGATGTCGGCGGCCCGCGCGGCCATAAGCGCCTCCTCGACTCGGGTCAAGCTAGCCCATGTTAGCCCGTCAGGCGTCGCTGAGCCCACGCTTCGAGGCCGGTCTTGACCGCGAGAGGGGTCGGCGGCTAGAAGTAGGCTAACAGTCATTAGCCGTTGTCGACGTCGTCTATCCCGTCAGGAGGCCGGTCCGGTGCCTGTCGATCTGTCCCATGACCCGCGTGTCACGGAGCTGGCCGAGCGCACCGCGCGGTTCGTCCGCGAGGTCGTCGTCCCCGAGGAGGAGCGCCACGACGGCGTCGCGGCCGCCGGCGGGGAGGCGCTGCGGACCCGGCTCCAGGC
Source organism: Sphaerisporangium rubeum (assembly GCF_014207705.1). Lineage (NCBI taxonomy): Bacteria > Bacillati > Actinomycetota > Actinomycetes > Streptosporangiales > Streptosporangiaceae > Sphaerisporangium > Sphaerisporangium rubeum. The sequence goes on along the minus strand of NZ_JACHIU010000001.1, from coordinate 3,143,721 downwards.
CGCGGCCAAACAGGCCGGCCTGTTCGCGCCGCACGTCTCCCCCGAGTACGGCGGACACGGGCTGGACATGCGGGACCGCACCACGGTCTTCGAGGAGGCCGGGTGGTCGCTGTTCGGGCCGCTCGCGCTGAACATCGCGGCCCCCGACGAGGGCAACATGCACCTGCTGGAGGCGGTGGCGAGCGCCGCGCAGAAGGAGCGTTACCTGCGTCCACTGGCGCAAGGCGAGGTGCGCTCGTGCTTCGCGATGACCGAACCGGCCCCGGGGGCCGGCTCCGACCCCGCCGCGCTGACCACGCGCGCGACCAGGGTGACCGGCGGCTGGCGGATCGACGGCCGCAAATGGTTCATCACCGGCGCCGACGGAGCCGGTTTCACCATCTGCATGGCCCGCACCTCCGGCGAGCCCGGCGACCGCGGCGGAGCGACCATGTTCCTGGTCGACGCCGCGAACCCCGGGACGAAGGTCGTCCGGCACATCTCCACCCTCGACGAGAGCCTGTACGGCGGCCACTGCGAGGTCGTGTTCGACGACTGCGTCGTGCCGGACGAGGCCGTGCTCGGCGAGGTGGACAAAGGGTACGAATACGCGCAGGTGCGGCTCGGCCCGGCCCGGATGACGCACTGCATGCGCTGGCTCGGCATCGCCAGGCGGGCCCAGCAGATCGCGCTGACCCGCGCCGCGAGCCGCGAGCTGTTCGGCTCGCGACTGGCCGACCTCGGCATGGCGCAGGGCATGATCGCCGACTCGGAGATCGACATCGCCGCCGCGCGGGCCCTGACCCTCCAGGCGTGCTGGGAACTCGACCAGGGCCGGTCCGGCGCGCAGTCCACCGCGATCGCCAAGGCGTTCACCGCCGAGGCGGTGTGGCGGGTCGTGGACCGCGCACTGCAGATCTGCGGCTCCCTCGGCGTCTCCGGCGACGTGCCACTCAACCGCTTCCTGCGCGAGGTACGACCCTTCCGCATCTACGACGGCCCCACCGAGACCCACCGCTGGGCCATCGCACGCCGCGCGATACGCAGGAACGAACAGTCCCACGGCAACGACCAGGCACGCGGCGACGAACAGGCACGCGGGAACGAACAGGCACGCGGGGCCGAACAGGCGCACGGCAACGCACAGACGCATGGCGACCAGCAGGTACGCGGCGACCAGCAAGCGCACGGGGACCAGCAAGCGCACGGGGACCAGCAGATACGCCGCGACCAGCAGGCGCACGGAGACCCGAGGTGAACCACGCGCCGGAGGGCCTCGACCTGGTGGCCGTGCGGAGATTCTTCGACACCCATGTCCAGGAGGCGACCGGCCCGGTCACCGCCGAACTGGTGCACGGCGGCCGGTCCAACCTCACCTACCGCCTGACCGACGGCCGGCGCGCCTGGGTGCTGCGCCGTCCCCCGCTCGGCGGCCTCACCCCCTCCGCGCACGACATGGCCCGCGAGTACCGCGTGGTAGCGGCCCTGCACGGCAACGGCGTCCCGGTGGCGCGCGCCGTCACCCTGTGCGAAGACCTTTCTGTCCTCGGATGCGTGTTCTCGGTGATGGAGTACGTTCCCGGGGTGGTCGTCCGGACCCGGGAGGACCTGGACCGGTACGACCCGCTGGAGCAGGCCCGGTGCGCCTACGCGCTGGTGGACGTGCTCGCCGCGCTCCACGCCGTTCCGCACGCCGAGGTGGGCCTGGCCGGTTTCGGCCGTCCCGAGGGATTCCTGGCCCGCCAGGTCGACCGGTGGTACGGCCAGTGGCACCGGGTCGCCACCCGCGAGCTGCGCGACATCGAGGACCTGCACGCCGGGCTGGCCGAGGCGGTGCCGCGCGAGAGCGCCGCCGCCGTCGTCCACGGCGACTTCCGCATCGACAACGCCATCTTCGCCGACGACGACCTCGGCACGGTACGCGCACTGGTCGACTGGGAGATGGCGACCGTCGGCGACCCGCTGACCGACCTCGGCCTCCACCTGGTCTACCGCGACCCGGCCTTCGAGCCGGTCCTCGGCGGCTCGGCCGCCTCCGTCTCCGAGCACCTGCCGTCCCCCGAGGCACTCGCCGGACGCTACTCCCGCGTCACCGGCCGCGACCTCACCCACCTGGACTTCTACCTCGCGCTCGGCTACTTCAAGATCGCTGTGGTCGCCGAAGGCATCCACGCCAGACACCGCCAGGGCCTCACCGTAGGAGAAGGCTTCGGCACAGTAGGCGCCGCCGTCCCACGCCTGGCCGCAGCGGGCCTGCACGCTCTGGGAAGGACCACGACATGACCGGCACCGACGACACCGCGCACGCGGTGAGCGACCACCCGCCTGAGCACGCACGCACACCCACCCGGCCGGCGGCCCTCGTCACCGGCGCCACCCGGCCGGCGGCCCTGGTCACCGGCGCCTCCCGCGGCATCGGCCTGGCCATAGCCGAGCGACTGGCCGCGGCCGGCTACGACCTCACCGTCTGCGCCAGGGACCCCGGCCGCCTCACCGCCGCAGCGGACCGTCTCCGCACCCACGGCGGCCAGGTACGGCCCGAGCCCGCCGACATGGCCCACGAGCAGGACGTCCTGCGCGTCGCCGAAGCGCACACGACCGCCTACGGCCGCTGCGACGTCCTGGTGATCGCGGCAGGCACCGGCACGGCCGGACCTCTCGGCACCGCCCCCCTGTCCCGCCTCGACAAGCAGTTCGCCGTCAACGTCCGCGCACCGTACGCACTGGTCCAGGCCCTGCTCCCCACCCTGCGCACGACCGCCGCCGACCGTCCCACCACCACCGGCACCACCGGCACCGGCACCGGCACCGGCACCGGCACCGGCACGAAGATCATCGTCTTGTCCTCCATCACCGGCACCTACCCGGAACCCGGCCTGGCCGCCTACGGCGCCACCAAGGCAGCACTCACCGCCTTCTGCCACTCCATCAACACCGAACTCTCCCCCGCCGGCATCACCGCCACCGCGATCTGCCCCGGCTACGTCGACACCGACATGACCGCCTGGATCCGCGACCGCATCGACCCCACCGAGATGATCGCCACCGCGGACATCGCGGAACTGGCGATGGCCCTCACCCGCCTCTCCGCCAACGCCGTCGTCCCCGAACTCCTCGTCACCCGCCCCGGACGACAACTGCACCGCGCCTGACACTCCAGGACGGCCGGAGTGGTGAAAGATCTACCCGCCGGGAAATCCCTGCAGGCAAGGGCCGCTGAGCCGTTCCGGCCCCGCACGACACTCAAAGAGTCTTGCCGCTACTTGCGCTCTTTATAGAAATCTGCGTAGCTTTCGCCACGGCTGCACACTCTCGCCGTTCTGGTACGAGCGGTGTCGCCACCCGACCACCCGACCATGCCGCGTCCTGCCCCGGGGCTCCCTCGCGGGGGACGTACGCGTGGCCGCCGAGTCCGCGCTTCGCGGAGCCGGGGACCCATTCTTTTCCGGGGTGAATCGGACGCCGACCCTGTCGCGTCCGTAGGGCACTTCCACGTCCGAACCCGTCAGCTGACCCGGTAGGCGGCATGGAAGCCAGGAGTCATCTCTCACATGCTCACGCCCCGATCCTCCTCCACGTCGAGGAACCGACCGACCCTCCCTGGAAAGCGCCTCTCCTACGCGTTCGCCGGTGCGTTCCTGGCCGCGACCGCAGCCCTCACGGGTCTCCCCGGCCAGGCGTTCGCCGCCCCGCTCAACCACGAGCAGTCCCACGTCCAGGAGCGATCCGCACCGCTCACCTACGGTCAGGACGTCTCCAACTACCAGCCCCAGCACGACTGGGAGACCAGCCCCGCCCAGTTCGGCATCATCAAGGCCACCGAAGGCACGACCTTCCGCGACGCCGCCTTCGCCAGGCACTGGCAGGCATTGGCGAAGAAGGGCATCGTCCGTGGCGCCTACCACTACGGTCACCCGGCCAACGACCCCATCGCCGAGGCCGACCACTTCCTGTCAGTGGTCAACTCACAGCCCGCCGCACCCGGCGATCTGCTGACCCTGGACCTGGAGACCACCGACGGACGGTCCGTCGCCGAGGTCAACGCCTGGGCCAAGACCTGGCTCTCCTACGTCAAGGCCAAGACCGGCGTCGCCCCGATGTTCTACAGCGGCTGGAACTTCGCCGACACCTACGGAAAGGGTCTCGCCGAATACCCCCTCTGGGTCGCGCACTACAGCAAGCCCCGGGGCACCGTCACCCCACCCGCCGATTGGAAGACCTGGACCATCCACCAGTACACCGAAACACCGATCGACGAGAACGTCTCCGCGCTGACCCCGGACGAGCTACGCGCGCTGGGCCGCCCCGCGCGGTGAAGCCGAAGCCGCCGGCAGCCCTTCCCCTAGTAACATGGGACTGAAGCCCCTTCAGCCGGCACCGGGTGTGCACACACCATGGTGAGCACCGGCGATGAGAACGGGTGGTGACGATCATGTGGTGGGACCACGACGGCATGGGTGGCTGGGGATACGCACTCATGACCCTGGGCATGGTGGTTTTCTGGGGTCTGGTGGCCGCGACGATCGTGCTGGCGATCCGCTACGCCGGCAAGACCACACGCACCGACCGGATTCCCTCGCAACAGTCCGCTGAGGAAGTGCTGGCACGGCGGTTCGCCCGCGGCGAGATCGACGCCGAGGAGTACCACGCCAGACTCGACACGCTACGCGAGAGACACGACTCCCCCCTCGGGGGGTGACGTACGCTCCAGCATCCGTACCGGCGCGCGTGCCGATCATGCGCCGGCACGCTGTGTCACCAGAAGATCAGAAGGCCGCTTCCACGATTCGGAAGCGGCCTTCGGGCTGTGTGGGCGATACTGGGATCGAACCAGTGACCTCTTCGGTGTGAACCAAATCGAACACTCATCCGGTTCTTGTTCAACCCTCTCGGGACGTGCCAATGGTCGTCCGCGAAGGTACGCCGCCGTTCGTGATCGTCAGCTACCGTTGTCACGCAGTTGGTCACTCAGGAACCCGCTACCCCCCAAGTGTTGCAGCCATCGCGCAGAGCGCGGCCGGCCGCTACAAGTACAGCCCGGCTTGGAGCGAGATTTCAGTACTGGTCGCCTCGTAGTAACCAACGAGCAATATTATTTGAGGAAGCCCGTGGATTCGCTCTCATCAGGCTGACTGATACAGCTAGTGGCCGAGTCGCACCAGAGACCGATAGTGCGTACGAAAGAACCACCTCTGGGCAATCCTGAATTACCATCACAAATTCCCTAGGGTTTACGTCCTTTTGTATATGCAAAGTCAGTCCGCCGGCCCCAACCACGAAAGCGGCATCTGGATACCCAAGCACGCCGAAGCGTGGCTGACTAGCGCGCTCCTCTCTAGTCATACCGAAGTAGAGTAGCCGCGCAGGTAGCTTTACTGGCGCAGCGGAAATATCTTTCTGTCGAAACTCGATAGTCGCCCGCATCTGGTGCGCAGGTAGCACAGCAACCCCACCAACGGGCTGATAGAGGAATACAGAACTGCGGAATATCAGTCTTAGATGTTCCGGCTGTGAATCACGGGCTGGAACTAGGTGCGCACTCCCCTCGGCCTCCACCATACTCACGTCCGGTAGTTTTTGTGCGGGCATGAGTATTTTTATCAAATCGCTACGATTGGCCGAGCGCGTTCCGGTGCCTTTTCTAACTGGCACGTCTCGTTCTACGCTCCCCATGTTCGAGACCTTGATTACGTATGGCGCCCTATCGGTCTCGAACACGAGTGCCACAACAGAATTTTCCTCATCGATTGGCACGACTTGAGTATTTGTAAGGTCAGGCGCTATCCCCTCGTCGAATCGCGCCTGAAACTGATTCCACCATGTCGCGGCGTCTACGGACGGATCACGCTTAGTGAGGCATTGCTTCTTTTCGTCGACCCCAATGATCCACATAATGGGCTCACCGTGGGCACTATTAGCATGTCCCGCAAGTTGCCGCGCCTTCTCAACCTTTGGCCAGTCAGCCTTGCATTCAACTTGTGAGTCTTCAACCGGGGTGCCTCCGAGGATCCGCTCCACCAGAGCGAGCACCCTAGCCTCTACTTCTTGAGCGCGCATCAACCTGTCATTTCGACTTCGATATTTACCACAATAAGCAAAGGGCAATATGGCGACTGGAAGGCCCAATCGCGAGGACTCCTCAGAGGGCTGCAACATTTGGGGGGGCGACTCTGCTACATGAGCGTTGCTGGACTCAACCCGCCTCCCCATTGACGTATGACCATCCCAGGAGGGATGTGTATAGCATCGTCATCAGGGGCGCCGCCGTCCGGCCTGCGATCGAGAACTCAAGGTTCTTAGTACACTCATCCCGCACCACCTTGCCCCTTTTATCCCGGCTTTGGTTCTGCTTACGGGTGTACGAGATATGGGGGAGAAGCATGCAGATCAGCGATACACCGATCATCAATGCGGGAGTCGAGTTCAGCCCAGCACCGCCGATAGCATCGTAGCCACTGTCCCCCGCATGGATCCAGGAAACGACGGATCTGGCTGAGGGGGGCAGCAAGGACAGCGCGTCCCCCCAAGTGTCCCTGAAGCGGGACTGTACATACGCTGGTCGGATGCGGCGCGGTGACAGCAGGGACAAGGGGGACAGTCACAGCGTCGCGACAGTCTCAAGGCAGGTAGTGGAACGTCGGCTTCGGGTGCATCAGGAAGTCGTGATGGGAGATCTTCCATGCGTAGGAACCGGCCATCAGGAATTCAAACACGTCATCTGGCTGGAGAGTGGTAAAGCGGTTGCACCGTTCAGGCTCATTCACTCAGTCGCATAGCGGCTTCTGCGACGTCGAGACGTCTCTCCAATTCCGCAACCTCAGGTTCGAGAATCACACATAATTCTACTGGCGTGTTTGCCACAAGATCATATTCCTGCGGCACCCAATTTCGTACTACGCCACCTAGGCTTGCGATCGCCCCATACACTTGACTATACGTGACAGGGAATGCGCCACGAAATGCAGCGCTGAGCGCAGCATCCACAGCGCCTATAATCATCCACCCTTCATATCCTTTAACCATCCCATCGGTTCGCAATTTATACTTGATGCGGTCAGCCTTTTTCAGACTCCAGTAGCGGTCTCGACAGAAGTCCATTCGCTCATTAATCATTCTTAGTTGCGCCATACCGACCGCACCACTTGCGGAAACAGACAAGTCAGCAAGTGATGTGAGCTGGACATTAGTTAGATGAGCGGCGTCAGCGGCACCACTTTGAAAACCGGATTCAGACATAATTATGCCACGATCGGCACCAGTGTCAGAGACGATCTCGCGAAGGCCAAGGACATGCAACTTAGATACGCGCCGCTGCCAGTACTTACACTCGACAAGCCACATGAGATCAAAGCCGACGTGAGAGGAACGCACGACTACGTCAATCTCGTGGGATGTTCTAACACCCTGCAAGGTCACCTTTACAGTAGCCTCTAACCCAATGCTCCGGAAGAAGGATGCCACCTTCTCCTGATAGTCATCCCATGCTGGCATGTGGTCATCATCTCTCAACGAAACCGACGCTGGCCACCCGAGACGACGCTGTGCCTCAGTTGGGGGACAGCTAACGACAGTCGTCCCCCGGATGTCCCTCTAGTGAGGGGTGTTTTCCCTGGTTAGACGCAGTGCGGTAACAGTGGGGACGAGAGGGACAATCACAGCGCGGGCACAAGGTCATCTAGGCGAGTCACCACCACCTCGGCCCCGGCGGATGCGAAAGAATCGGCCTTACCCGGCTTGTTGGCGTACCCAACTGAAATAACTCCAGCAGCTTTGGCCGCCTCGATATCGGAAAGAGAGTCCCCCACGAGCATTGTTTGCTCCGATGGGGCTGTCAACTTGTCGAGTGCCTGACTCACGAGATACGGATTCGGCTTCATTAGCGCGGGGTTCGGGTCCGTCCGCCCAGATATGTAGCTGACCGCAGACAGAAGCCCCCGAGCGGAGAGAAACGCTGTAATGCTAGCAACAGAGTTGTTACTCACGATAGCTATCGGCTTCCCGACCTCCACAGCCCGGCGGATCATCTCTTCTACGCCGGGTGTGATCTCGGCTGTGGCCGTCGCCTTCACTTCCAAGTCCGTCAGCGCTTCCTGCAAGGCACGGTTAACCTCAGTTCCCAGTACCGCGCTGTAGCGGAATACCTCAAGAGGGTCATCCTGGGTTAGTACGTGATCGGGCAGGTCTACCCCGGCGGCAGTGAGCATCTTGGAGAGCTGGCCCGCGACGGTTGGCGCAGAGAGGCCTGCGTAGATGTCGCAGACTGGCCCATCGAAGTCGAGCAGGACATATTGCACGTGTTCCAACGCCGTCTGTATAGCTTCCGCCGTGGTCACGAGACCGGCCGTCCTACCGTACTCCATACGCTGTCGAACCATGCGCGGGACTGCTGGACAAAAAGGCCAGATGTGGAGTCGTCGCCGTCGCTTACTGCAAAATGGAACAGTTCAGCATCCTTGCCCATTAGGTCGAACATGGGCAGCGGTCCACCACCAAGGGCCACGGTGTGCTCTGTCACCGGGTAGAAGCCGAAGAACGCTTCCTCGCCGTTGATGATGTAGAGCTTGAAGCGCGGTGGCTCCCCGCTCATCCGCACTTCGGCAGACGCGGATGCCACCAACCCGAGGTCCCGAAGCTCGTGCACAGAGTCCACGATCGCCTGAGCGTGGCGGGATGTGATCCTCTCAGCGCGCTTACGGAACAGCGGTTCGTCTTCCAGGTTGTCGACTCGGCAGGGAAGAGACCAGGGGCGGTCAGCATCCGGCACGAGTACGCGGACCGTGATGCTTTCAGGCACCAATCGTCCGGCACGGATGCTGTCGAGTGGTTCCTGGATGGCGCCATGCAACGTTTCGCCGGAGAAGCCGGCGAATTCGATGGTGACGTCTGGTTTCTTGAACGCCTGCTCAATGTGGGGTCGGAGCCCAACCGGGCGCGCGATCCGTTCGCGGACGAACACGCCGCTGCCTTGCCTGGAGACCACCAGCCCTTCATCACGTAGCTCGCGGATGGCCTGCTGAATGGTCTGGCGAGCTACGCCGAAGCGCTTGGCCAACTCGGGACCGGAAGGAAGCTTCTCTCCAGGAACGAACTTCCTGGTCAAGATGGCCGCCCTGAGCTGAGCGGCCACTTGAAGGTACGGGGGACGCGGGTCGTCCAGGTCGAGTTTCATGCGGCCAGCGTACTGCCGCTTGAACAGCTTTCCTAGACAAGTTGGACATGCCTCTTGACATGACTAGGCAAGCCAGTCAGCATTGAGCTTGCACAACCTGCCTAGCCAAGATGGCCAGGTGGAGACGATAGAGCCGGGACACGGTCCGATCGCCAAACCGCCCGCATCCCGGCACCTCATGGAGGTGTTCTCATCATGACCTACGGGTCCCCGAACGTCCTGTTCGGCGGAAAGAGATCGGTGGCGCTGCTGGCCGCCTTACTCGCCGCCGGACCTGCCTGTGACCTGGCCGACGCGCGAACCTTCACCGGTCCGGACGCCGACGATGAGCCCGATGCGATGCGGCAGGCGCGGGAAGTGTCGGCCAAGAGGATCTGCCGTGCCTGTCCGGCTCTGGCGCTGTGTCTGGACTACGCGCGGAGTTTCGGTCCCGATGAGGGTGTCTGGGCTGGTCTTACGGCCGATGAGCTTCGCGAGTTCGACCTGTTGGCGGGGGTGGCGTGATGCGTCGTCGTTTCCGCTGTCCTGACTGCGGTCAGCGGTCCACGAGTTTCGTTGGGTGCGCTCGCTGCGGTAGTTCCGCCGGCCGTCACGTCCAGCTCTGCCCCGTCCATGGCGCTACCTGTCGTGCCCGGTGCCGTTCGTGCCGTGTCCGTTTCCGGAGAGGGTCGGTGCGCTGATGAGCCGTATCCGTGCCCGTTTCTGGGACCCCGCCGGTGAGAAGTACGGGCTTCCCACCTATCCCTGGCAGATGGCGCCGGCGCATCTGCTCACTCTGCGGCAGCTCACCGCGCGGGGGCTTCGTCCCGGTGGTCAGGGTGTTCAGGCGCAGATTCTTTGGCGGTCGCGCCGTCACGGTGCCCCCGGTGTTCGCGCCGCCTACCTGTACGACGTGCGTTTCGCGTTGCCCAAGCGCACCGCGTCCCCCGCTCAGCTCGAAGCGCTGGGCAAGGCCAACGCCGCGCGCCGCCGGTGCACCGAGTGTGGCACCGACGCCGGTTACGTCATCCCGCGCCGCTACGGCATGTGCCTGGACTGTGCGTTGGGTCCTGAGCAGGTTGGGACGGAGGTAGCCGCATGAGCGTCACCAGTCCCACGCCTGAGCCGACGCCTGAAGACATCTCGCAGGGGTTGGCTGCGCTGGAGCGGCATCTCGCCGACGTCGCGCCGTCGGCCACGCCGGCCACGTCGTCCGCCGCGGCGGATGATGGTGCGACGCGCCGGGTTCGGCGGTTGCGTGCCGAGGTGGCTGAGGCGCATCTGCTGGCCGATCTTCAGGGCGATGACGCGCCGCTGCTGGTGGACACCAAGCGGGTTCGCCGGCGTCGCAAGGCCGCTCAGGAGGCTGCGCGGTTGCATGTGCTGGGGCAGGACCCGGCGATGCGTGCCTGGCAGGCCGCTCGTATGCGGCGCGTGCTGGTGACGTGCGCCATGGTGTCGCTGACGCTGGCGTTGGCGTGGTCCACCGCCGGTGTGCAGCGGTTCGCCGCCGATGGTGCCGAGCCAGGTTCGCCGGCGTGGCTGTTCGCCTGGCTGGTTGAGCCGTTCATGTCCATGGCGCTGCTGGTCGTGGTCGGTGCCCGCGCCTACCTGGGGTCGCGTGGCGCTGCGCTGACCGATCGGACGCTGGTGCGCATCGAGTGGTTGTTCCTGGGGCTGACGCTCGGCATGAACGCCTGGCCGTACCTGCCCGGTGTCGCCGAGTCGTTCAGTGTCTCTCGTCTGGTGCTGCATCTGCTGGGGCCGGTGGTGGCGGTCGCCGTCGTGACCGCGCTCCCGATCATCCTCGCTGCCTTCACTCGCCTGGATCACGGCACCGCCGGTACCCCCCTTACCGGGCCGTCGTACAGGGCGAACGTCCCCACCCAGCACCCCAGGCCGCGCGGGGACGGCCCCGATCTCACCGACTTGACGGCGCGTGCGCGGCGGCTCATCGCCGCCGGGGAACTGCCTGCCGACCCCGGCGCGGACAAGATCCGCCGTGCTCTGCGATGCGGCATGGACACCGCCCGCGCCGTCCGTGACTCCCTGTCCACCGACCCCGCCTAGACCCCCGAGGAACCCGCCATGTTCACCATCGCACTCATCCTCAGCTTGATCTGCCTGGCCATCCCGGTGTTCACGTTCCTGCGCATGGTGGTCACCGCCCGGCGTGTCCGCGCGGAAATCCACTGGCGCATGTCGGCGCACCGCCGGCACTGCTGCGGCCACCAGGCCGAATCCGACCACAAGGTGTTCTGATGCCCCACCGCGTCACGGCCGGTTTCCCCACCGGTCCCGTATCACTTCGGCTCAACACGCAGGGCGCGGCCCCAATCCGCCAAGACCAGGCCACGCCCTGCCACCCCGCCCACTGCAAGAGACACGAGGTGCCCACATCATGACCCACGAACCGTTCAACCCCAACCCCGACGCCGACCCCTCCGCCCGGGCCAACGGCCATCAGGCGAAGGTGGTGGAGCTGGACGCCGTCCGCGACCGCCGCAACTCCCCGCCCGTGCCCGGGACCGGTGAGCAGGCGACTTCCAGCGACACCGCCTATGAAGTCGTGCTGGACGAACAGCCACCGGCCGACGACACCCCGCCCGCGGTGGACCTGGCCGACGCCGGCGCGACCGTCGTCACCCGGCGCCGTCCGATCATCCCGGCGGGTCTGCGTCGCGCCAACCTGCCGCACACCCTGTCCACCGCGATGGCGGAAGCCGGGTACGTGGCGGGCTTCCACACGGTGCGTTCGCCCTGGTACCTGCTCAAGGTCGCGTCCTGGTCGGTGGTCGGGCTGGTGCGGCTGATGGGTCGCCGGTTGCGCTGGTGGGCCGTCAGTGAGCAGTACGCGCTGCTTCAGCAGGCCGCCACCGACAACGACCCGGCCATGTGGCTGAAGCTCAGCCGTGAGGGACGGGCCATCCGCCGGTGGCACGGCATCGTGCTGATCGGTCAGCTCATCGCGCTCATCACCGCCGTGTCAGTCGGTGTGGCCGTGCTGCCGGTGTGGGGGTGGCTGCTGGTGGCCGGTGTGGTGGTGCCGCTGCTGGCGCACCAGGGACGGCCGGCCGGTGCCGCGATCGTGTCGCCGGTGGTGGTCAAGCGCCGGTACCGCAAGCTGAACAGTGACATCGTGCTGCGCGCGTACTACGCCGCCGGCTTAGGTCACCCCGACCGTGCTGACCAGCAGATCGAGTTCGGTACGCAGATGGCCCGCGACGGCAACGGGTCCAAGGTGCTGATCAACCTTCCCTACGGTCGGACGTTCGGCGAGGCGGTCAAGGCCCGCGAGAAGATCGCCTCCGGGCTGGACGTGTCGCTGTCACAGGTCACCATCTCCCGCGACGCGGCCAGCAACCGCAGTCACTGGCTGTGGGTGGCCGACGCCGACCCGCTCGCCATCCCCGCCGGCCGTACCCCGCTGCTGGCGTGCAAGGAAACCGACATCTGGCAGCCCGCACCGCTCGGGGTCGATGAGCGGGGCCGCGCGGTGGCGCTGCTGATGCTGTGGACGTCCATCCTGGTCGGCGCGCAACCCCGGCAGGGCAAGAGCTTCACCGCCCGCCTGCTGGCCCTGTACGCCGCGCTGGACCCGTATGTGCGGCTGGATGTGTTCGACGGCAAGGGCTCACCCGACTGGCGAAAGTTCGCCCTGGTGGCGCACTCGTGCTCGTTCGGGTTCACCATGACCCGCGACGGTGACCCACTGGAGATCTTCGTTCAGACGTTGCGTGACCTCAAGGCCGACGTTCAGGACCGCTACCAGCGGTTGAGCGAACTGCCGGTGGAGGTCTGCCCCGAAGGCAAGCTCACCCGCGACATCGCCCGTGACCCCAAGTACCGCATGCCGGTGCGGCTTGTGGTCATCGACGAGTGCCAGGAGTACTTCGACACCGGCGACAAGGAACTGAACAAAGAGATCTCGGCCCTGATGGTGTACCTGGTCAAGGTGGCCCCCGCCGCCGGCGTCATCGTGCTGGACGCCACCCAGAAACCCGGCGGAGTCGGCACCGGTGACACCGCGACCGCGTTCACCAGCTTCCGCGACAACCACCAGACCCGCATCGCGCTGCGTACCGGTTCCTGGCAGGTCTCTGACCTGGTCCTGGGATCAGGCGCCTACTCCGAAGGATTCGATTCGTCGGCGCTGCTGCCCGGGTACAAGGGCGTGGGCATCCTGCGCGGCGCGTCCGACGAGACGCCGACCGTGCGGTTCCACCTGGCCGACGCCGAAGACGCCGAGAAGATCCTCACCGCCGCCCGCGCCCTGCGGCAGCGCGCCGGAACGCTGTCCGGGCACGCCGCCGGACAGTCCACCATCCGCGAGGTGCGTGACGTTCTGGCCGACGTGCTGAGCGTCTTCCAGTCCGCAGAGACCGGCCTGCCGTGGACCCTCACCGCCGCACGGCTGGCCGAGCGCATCCCCGAGCACTACGCCGAGGTGACCCCCGAAGCCATCTCCGCTCAGGTGCGCGCACTCGGAGTGCCGAGCGTGGACATCAAGCGCGACGGCAAGTCCCTCAAGGGCGCCAAGAAAACCGCTATCACCGACGCCATCGCCCGCCGGCAGGCCACCGCCGGATAGCCACCGCACCCCCGGGCGGCCCACCCACACCGCGCCGCCCGGGGTCGCGCGCCACCCGCGACCGGTCGCGGCACCGCGACCCACCCCGCGACCTCACAAACCCCACCTGACCAGCCCGGATATCCGCAGGTCGCGGGTAGCGGGCTCGGCTCACCACGCCACCAAACCCTCTGTGGAGCCTTGTCATGACCCACCTGGCCGCGACCGCAACCACCCAAACCGCGACCCTCGCCATCTCCCTCGCCGGCGTACTCGGCTGGCTCACCCTCGCCGCCGGGCTCTGGCTGACCGGCTACCTGTTGCGCTGCGCGGTGAGCCCGTTCGGCCCCTGCCGACGCTGCGAGGGAGACGGCAAGATCCGCCCCCGCCCCGGCGGACTACGCCGCAAAGCCCGCTACTGCCGCCGCTGCGACGGCACCGGCCTACGCCTGCGCATCGGCCGGCGCGCCTGGAACCACGCACGCCGCCTGCACCGCGACATCACCCACTGACCCCGCCACCACGTCAGGAGACCACCACCATGCCCACCCCGGACACCTCCACCCCCGACGACATCCGCCCGACCATCCCCACCCGCCACCAGATCGGCACTTACGACCTCCAGACCTGGCGCGTTGTCCCCGCCGAGTGCAACCCCGACCGTCACCCGCTCGGCCGATGGGCCATCGCCGCCGGCGAGGAGGAATGGGACCTGTACATCGAAGTGGCCGACGCCGAAGACTGCCGGGCCGTCGCCGAGTTCATCGTGTCCGCCGTCCACGACCACGCCGAAGACCAGCGCCACGCCGCCGCCGTGGACGACATCCGAACCGAGATCGAACGGCTACGCGCCACCCGGCACGAAGCCGCCACCCCCTACCGCCTCGACAGCGCTCGGCTGGCCGAAGCGACCGCCGCGCTCGGCGAAATCGCCCGGCACATCGTCACCGCCAGGCAGCACCGGCGCTATCCCCGCGACCCCGAATTACGCCAGCACGTCACCCACCTGGCCGCGCTGCTGACGCTGTGGCTGCACGCCGACAGCGCCACCGACTGACCGCCCATGACCACCGCAACGTCCCACCACACGGCTTGCCTGCTGACTGCCGGTTCGATGTGCACCGGATACGGAGGGCTGGACATGGCCGTGTCCGCCGTGCTCGGCACCCGCCTGCTGTGGGTGGCCGACAACGACCCGCACGCCGCCGCGGTGCTCGCCCGCCGATTTCCCCAGGTGCCGAACCTGGGTGATCTGACCGCTGTGGACTGGGCCGGCGTGCCCGCCCCCGATGTGCTGACCGCCGGGTTTCCCTGCCAGCCGGTCAGCGCCGCCGGCCGACGAAAGGGCATCACCGATGAGCGATGGCTGTTCGACCACATCTGTGCCGCTGTTGGCCGAATGGACCCACCACCCCGGCTGCTCGTGTTCGAGAACGTCGCTGGGCTGCTGTCTGCGAACGGCGGGGACGCTATGGCCCGAGTCGTTCAGGGACTGGCCACGCTCGGCTACCTGGGGGCCTGGCGGGTTGTCCGCGCCAGCGACGCCGGCGCACCCCACCGCCGCGAACGCGTCTTCATCCTCGCCTGGCACAGCGACCCTGCTGAAGACCCCAACCGCGCAACTGGCCGTCAACGGCGGCTCCCAGCACCCCGACAAGCGCAGAGCCGGGGGCCATGGACCGACGCTGGCCGACGAGGTGGAACACCTGATGCCCACACCACTGGCCAGCATGCAGGGACCCTCCCGCAGGGAGATCAGCCAGGGCAACCCCAAACACCGTCTGGAGACAGCCGTGGCCCTGCTCCCCACCCCCAAGGCCACCGACGGCACCAACGGCGGCCCCAACCAGCGCGGCTCATCGGGAGACCTGACCCTGCCATCACTGGCCATACGGCTACCGACTGGGGACCCTACGGCCCCGCCATACACCGCTGGGAACACATCCTCGGCCGCCCCGCCCCCCGGCCCACCGAACCCGGGCGAACCGGCGACCGCCTGAGCCCGCACTTCGTCGAATGGCTCATGGGCCTGCCCGACCGATGGGTCACCGGCATCCCCGGCATCCCCCGCAACGGGCAACTTCGCCTGCTGGGCAACGGCGTGGTCCCGCAACAGGCCATCACCGCCGTGCTGTCGCTCCTGCCCGGCCACTACCTGCCCGGCGTCCGCCAGATGGAGGCCATCGCGTCATGAACACCAACCCGATCCTGCGCTACGCTCTGGCCGCCGCCGCCCGCGGCTGGCACGTCTTCCCCCTCGCTCCCGGGGACAAGGTGCCGCTCAAAGGCCAAAGCTGGACCCGGCAGGCCACCACCGACCCCGACCGCATCCGCCACTGGTGGACCCGCACGCCCTACAACGTCGGCATCTCGTGTGGACCCTCGCGGCTGGTCGTGGTGGACCTGGACGTACCCAAGCCCGGCGAGGCACCCCCGGCTGAATGGGACCTGCCCGGGATCGGGGACGGTGCCGATGTGCTCGCGGTGGTCTGCGAGCGTGCCGGCCAGCCGTTCCCCACGTTCGAGACCTTCCAGGTCCGTACCCGGCGCGGCGGGGTGCATCTGTACTACGCCGCGCCGGACGGCCCGTCGCTCGGCAACACCCAGGGAGACGACGGCAACGGACTGGGCTGGAAAATCGACACACGCGGCAACGGCGGGTACGTCGTCGGCCCCGGCAGCTTCGTCAACCTGCCCGATGGCGCCGGACGATACGAGGTGATCCACCCCGCCGCACCGGCACCGCTGCCCGCGTGGCTGGCCGAACGCCTGCGGCCCGCACCACTGCCACCGCAAAAGCCGGTAGCGGTGCCGCTGGCCGGTGACCGGCGCGGTTCCTACCTTCGCGCGGCCGTCGTCGCAGAACTGGAGCGGGTGACCGCATCCCCGGCGGACGGCCACAACATCGCGCTGTACCGTTCGGCGGTCGCACTGGGGCAGCTCGTGGCCGGTGGTGCGCTGGACGAAGACCAGGTCACCGCGTGGCTTGCCGACGCCGCCGCCACGGTCGGCCAGCGACCCGGCGAGGCACGGCGCACCATCGCATCCGGTCTGCGCGCCGGCGCCAGGCGGCCCCGGACGGTGGCCGCATGAACGACCACGAACGCCCCCCGCATCTGCGGCTGGTCTCAGGCAACACCGCCCCGGTACCCCGGGAAGGGGCCGAGGTGCCGTTCCGCACCTCGTGGACCGCCGATGAGCTGATGGCCATGACCTTCCCCGACACCAAGTGGGCCGTTCCCGGGGTCATCGCCGAAGGGCTCAACCTGCTGGCCGGTCCACCCAAGGTCGGCAAGTCGTGGCTCTCGCTCGGTACCGCCATCGCCGTGGCCGCCGGAGGCAAAGCCCTGGAAGCCATCGCCGTGGAACCCGGGCCGGTGCTCTACCTCGCACTGGAAGACACCCCGCGCCGTCTCCAGTCCCGCATGCGAAAAATCCTCGGTGGCGCATCGGCACCGCGTGACCTCACCTTGGCCACCACGTGCCCGACCCTGCCGCAAGGTGGTGAGGAAGCCATCGCGCGGTGGCTGGAACGCAACGTGGGTGCCCGCATGGTGGTCATCGACGTGTTCGCCAAGGTGCGCGGCATCGCCCCGCCGGGACTGTCGGCCTACGACGCCGACTACGCCGCCATGAGCAGAGCCAAACGCCTGGCCGACGCCTTCGGCGTCGCCGTCGTCCTCGTCCACCACGTCCGCAAGATGGCCTCGGACGACTTCCTCGCCGAGGTGTCCGGCACCAACGGACTCGCCGGCGCGGCAGACGCCACGCTGGTACTCAAACGGGCACGCGGAAGCGCTGACGGCGTCCTGCACGTCACCGGCCGCGATGTGGAGGAAGCCGAGTACGCCATGGCGTTCCAACCCGACGCCGGCGTCTGGCATCTGCTGGACGGCCCACCAGAGGACCACACCCTGTCGGCAACCCGCGCGGCCATCCTCCGGTACGTCCGCCAGCATCCCGGCAGTCCACCGAAGGTCATCGCCGAAGCCATCGGAGTGGCCTACGACAACGTGAAAAAGACCTGTCAGCGCATGGCCGCCGACAACCAGCTCAGTGCCGACGTCAGCGGACGGTACCGGCTTCCCGCCGCGCAATCCCCTGAGTCCGTCCCCACGGTCCCCGTCGTCCCCGACTCGACTTCCAGCAGCGTGAACGCCACCGCTCCGCAGGGACAACCGTCTCTGTGGGGTGTCCCCACGGTCCCCGCCAACGAGGAGACGCCGCACCCATGACCGCCTTGGCGCCGGACGTGGTCCGGCTGGACGATAACCAGCTCTACCGAGTGAGCGACGCCATGCGGCTTCTCCGCATGAGCCGCACCGTCATCTATGAACAGCTCCGCTCCGGGCGGCTGCGATCGGTCAAGCAAGGCCGGTCCCGTCTGATCACCGCCCGTGCCATCCGCGAGTACATCGCCCTCTTGGAGAAGGAAGCAGAGGAAGCCGCCTGATGACCAAACGACGAAGCCGCGGCGACGGCGGATTGCACTGGGACGAACGACGGAACCGCTGGATAGCGTCCGTGACGGTCGGCTATACGCCGGAGGGGAAGCGGATCGTCCGCAGAGCTAGCGGGAAGACCAAGACCGAAGCGAAGGACAAGCTGAAGGAGATTCAGCGCGACCACGACGACGGCTTGACCGTGGCCACGGGGAACTACACGGTTGCCGACGCCGTACGGAACTGGTTGGAGTTCGGGTTGACCGGCCGGGACGTCGCCACCATCGAGAATCGCACGATCCTGGCGAACACTCACGTGATCCCGGCGCTCGGTGCGCGGAAGCTTCGGGAACTCACTGCGGACGACGTGGACCGCTGGTTGGCGAGCAAGGCAGAGACGCTCAGCACGCGGACCCTGCTGGACATCCGTTCGATCCTCAAGCGTGCGGTGAGCCGCGCTCAGGCTAGGGACAAGGTGAAGCGGAATGTGGTGCTGCTCTGCGAGGTGCCACGGGGAAAGCCTGGCCGGCCGTCCAAGTCCCTAACACTCGACCAGGCCGAAGCCGTGCTGAACGCAGCGACGGGGAAGCCCTTGCACGCGTACGTCGTGCTCTCTCTGCTCATCGGCGCTCGGACTGAGGAACTTCGCGCGCTCACCTGGTCACATGTGGATCTGGACGGCAGGCCCGACGCCGAACCGCCTGTTCCACCATCCATCATGGTCTGGCGTTCGGTGCGGGCTCACGGAGACACGAAGACGCAGAGATCTCGCCGCACCCTAGCCATGCCGAAGCGCTGTGTGGACGCTCTACAGGCCCATAGGGAGCGTCAGAACGCCATCCGCCGCACAGCGGGGGCGAAGTGGCGGGACATGGATCTGGTGTTCTGCACGCGGTTCGGGACGGCGCTCGCGGCCGGGAACGTACGGCGATCGTTCCGGGCCATCGTGCGGGACGCCGGCCTGACGGCTCAGGACTGGACACCACGGGAGATGCGACACAGCTTCGTCTCGCTGCTGTCGGACAGCGGGGTGCCTCTGGAGAACATCTCCCGGTTGGTAGGACACCAGGGAACGGCGGTCACGGAGAAGGTCTACCGCAAGCAGATACGGCCGGTGCTGCTGGAGGGAGCGGAGGCCATGGACATTATCTTCCCGATGGAGCCGGGAGAGGCTTAGTCACTCAGTTGGTCACTCAGAAGATCGAAAAGGCCGCTTCCACGATTCGGAAGCGGCCTGTGGGCTGGGTGGGCGATACTGGGATCGAACCAGTGACCTCTTCGGTGTGAACGAAGCGCTCTCCCGCTGAGCTAATCGCCCTTGATCGTCGGGGTCGCGGGTGGATCCGCCGACGGGGAAAACCATACCTCACTTCGGGGGGCGGTGGCGAAGTGACGGAGGGAAGTGATCTCGGGACGTGTGCGGCGAGGGGGTCGGGCCCGTGGGGGACGGCGGCGACACGAGGAAAGGTTGGCGGGAGTGCGGCATGGTAGGGGGGTGTTGGCATAGCATCGTCATGCCCCATACTCATCCGAATCGCACCACATATGATCTTTACCCACAGTCACCCGTAGATGCCCCGTAGGACGGCCGGATCGACGCGCAAAACACTTGCAAACACGCGTCCCTAAGCGATGTTTGACCAGGTAGCAGCAGAAATGTCGCGCTGTGAGATGCGTTACAGAAGGGCCCAGGAGCGGAATCTTTCCTGCAGGTCTCTTCGTTCCGCTGACACAGCTTTCGGACGAAGTCCTTCAGAGCACCACCATCCAAGCCCCGTCAGGGGACCCACCATGAAAGGTTTGGCTGACGATGAACGCCACCGTCTCTGCCGAGCTGGGCCTTCGACTCGTGGTCCCCGACCGTACGACCGTCCCCCTGCTCGCCGGGCTCAGCTATACCGCCGACGACCCGTACGCCATCAGGATGGCCTTCCATGTGGGGAACGACGAACCGGTCGAGTGGATCTTCGCACGTGAACTGCTGACCGTCGGCATCGTCCGGCGGGTCGGCGACGGGGACGTGCAGGTATGGCCCGCGCGCGCCGACGGCGAGCGCACGTTGAACATCAGCCTGACCTCTCCGTTCGGCCAGGCGCTGTTCGAGGTGCCGCTGGCGCCTCTCACCGAGTTCCTGCACCGCACCTACGAGCTGGTGTCGGCCGGCCGTGAGGCCGACTTCATGGATCTCGACGAGGAGCTGTCCAACATGCTGTGGAGCTCCTAGGACGGCGTCCCGTCCAGCAGCCTCCTCATCCGGACGATCTCCGCGCGCTGGCCGGAGACGACGTCCCCGGCCATCTTCAGCATGAGCTGATCGCCCCCGCCGGCCAGTTCCTCCCCCGCCATCCGCACCGCGCCTTCGTGATGCCTGATCATCAGGCGCAGCAGCAGCGTGTCGAACTCCTTGCCGCGCGCCGCGCGCAACCGGTTCATCTCGGCGAGGCTCGCCATCCCGTACGCCTGGTCCGGCTCGTGGCCGTGATCGGCCGGCACCTGCCGTCCCTGCGCCGTCAGCCAGCGTGACATCACCGCGATCTCGGGGCCCTGTCCCGACGTGATCCGTTCCGCCAGGGCCGTCACCGCGGGGGACGTGGTGCGGTCCGCGGCGAGCGCGGCCATCTCCAGGGCCTGCCGGTGGTGCGGGATCATCCGCTCGGCGAACATGACGTCGGCGGCCGACGTCACCGAGTCCGGCTCCCCGACCCGTTCCCCCGGCGTGGCGACCCGGCCTTCCCCGCCAGGCGCGCCTGGCACGACCACCGGCGCCTCGGTGCCGGCGACCGGTGCGGCGCCTGGCCGCGGAGCGGCGGCTGAGCAGGCGCCGAGCGCCGATGCCAGCACAACCGTTACCAAAAGCCGGGACGTGCTTCGCCGAAACGACATAGCTTCCATACTGGGGCAGTTTTCAAGATCGGACGAACAGGGGACGATGTGGGCCTGCGGCGTATGAGGGCCATCGCGGTGGCCGCGGCGGCGGTGTCATTGCTCGGCGCGTGCACCTCCGGCCCACCGGCTCCGCAGGGCCCGGCCGACTCGGTGGCGTCCAAGCCCCCCGGGGCCACGACCGCCGACGGCGTGCAGCACAGCCCGAACGCGCGGCTGGTGGCCAACGTGCCGCTGTCGGCGCCGTTCGACGGCGAGCAGGCCTGGGGCACCGACCTCGCGTTCCGCGGCGACCGCGCCTACGTCGGCAACTACGAGGGCTTCACCATCCACGACATCAGCGACCCCGCCAAGCCCAAGGTGATCACGCGGGTGGTGTGCCCCGGCGGCCAGAACGACATCTCGGTGTCGGGGAACCTCGTGTTCCTGTCGGTGGACGAGCCGCGCAGCGACGACACCTGCGAGAGCCTGCGCGGCGACTCGATCAAGGGCTGGGAGGGCATCCGGATCTTCGACGTGTCCGACCCGGCCAAGCCGCGGTACCTGAAGTCGATCGAGACCCAGTGCGGCTCCCACACCCACACGCTGGTCCCCGGCAAGGACCCGGCGAAGATCTACCTGTACGTGTCGTCGTTCGGCCCGGCCCCTGACACCGCCAAGTGCAAGCCGCCGCACGACTCGATCGCCATCGTCGAGGTCCCGGTGAACGACCCCGCGAAGGCGGCCGTGGTCGCGCAGCCGGTGCTGTTCCAGGACGGCGACGACGAGTCGCAGCCCGGCGCGACCAGCGGCTGCCACGACATCACGGTGTACCCGGAGAAGAACCTCGCGGCCGGCGCGTGCCTCGGCAACGGCATCTTGATGGACATCTCCGACCCGGTGAAGCCCAAGGTGCTCCAGCAGGTCACCGACGCGCAGAACTTCTCGATCTGGCACTCGGCGACGTTCAGCAACGACGCGAGCAGAGTGATCTTCAGCGACGAGCTCGGCGGCGGCATCGCCGCCACCTGCGACGCCAAGACCGGCCCCGACAAGGGGGCCGACGCGGTGTACGACATCGTCGACGGCCGGGAGCTGCGCCGCGTCGGCACGTACTTCAAGATCCCGCGCAACCAGACCGGCGCGGAGAACTGCGTGGCGCACAACGGGTCGCTGCTCCCGGTCCCCGGTAAGACGATCATGGTGCAGGCGTGGTACCAGGGTGGCGTGTCGGTCGTCGACTACACCGACCCCGCCGCGCCGAAGGAGATCGCGTACGTCGACCGCGGCCCCATCGGGTCCTCAGGCGAGCCTCAGCTCGGCGGCTCCTGGTCGGCGTACTACTACAACGGGTACATCTACTCCAGCGACATCACCAAGGGCCTGGACGTCATCGCGATCGACGACCCTCTCACCGACCCGGCCAAGAAGGTCACGGTCGAGGAGCTCAACGCGCAGACCCAGGTGTCGTACCCCGAGTGACCCCCCGGCCGGTCACCCCGCCGGGGGGGCCGGCCGTCACGGGTCGAGGTCGGCGGCGCTCCGCTCGGCGAACACCCGCATCGCCTTGGCGGTTACCGGGCCGGGTGCGGCCGGCAGGACGGTGTCGTCCACCAGGCGAATCGGCTGCACGTCGCGGGTCGTCGAGGTGAGGAACGCCTCGTCGGCGTCGTACAGCTCCTGCAGCGGCACGTCGGCCTCCTCGCCGCCGTGCCACTCCAGCACCAGCGCGCGGGTCACACCGGCCAGGCAGCCCGACGCGAGGGTCGGCGTGACGAGGTTGCCGTCCTTGACGATGAAGATGTTGCTGCCGGTGCCCTCGCAGAGGTTCCCCGCGAGGTTGCCGAAGATCGCCTCGTGGCCGCCGCGCTCCTTGGCGTACGCCAGGGCCTTGGCGTTGTCGCCGTAGGACGTGCTCTTGACCCCGGCGAGCGCGCCGCGCTCGTTGCGCGGCCACGGCACCACGGTGACGGCGGCGGCGTCGGGGAACGGCGCCTGCGCACCCACGATCACGATGGACGTGGTGCCCTGGTTGCCGCGGTCGGACCCGAGCGGGCCGCTGCCGCTGGTGTAGGTGACCCGGATGCGGCCGAGCGGCCACGGCGGCGCCGCGGCGAGGCAGCCGCGCACGCCGCCGGCGATGGCGGCGACGTCGGGGGCCGGCAGGCCGAGGCGCTCGGCGGAGAGCATCAGCCGGTCCAGATGGCGGGTCAGGGCGAACGCCTGGCCGTCGACGCACTTGATCGTCTCGAAGACGCCGTCCCCGACCATCAGGCCGTGGTCGAAGACCGAGACGGCGGCCTGCGCGGGGTCGATCAACTCGCCGTTGACCCACACCGGAACGTTCATCTAGCGGTTCTCCATTTCTTCCGGCCTCGGCCGGGAACGCGGTGACCGGCCGGAGGCGAGCGCGATGAGCCGGGAGGCCTTCAGCTCGGTCTCGCGCCACTCGCGCCCCGGGTCCGAGCCCCAGGTGATGCCTGCGCCGGTGCCGAAGCGGATGAGGTCGCGCTCGATCCAGAAGGTGCGGATGCCGACGGCCAGCGCGCCTTCGCGCCTGCCGGCGTCGACCCAGCCCACTGCCCCACAGTACGGCCCTCTTGGCTCTGGTTCGAGCTCATTGATGATTCGAACCGCCGACGACTTCGGCGCGCCGGTGATCGACCCCGGCGGGAAGGTCGCCGAGAACAGCTCCGGCCACCCCGTCCCCGCCGGGAGTACGGCACGCACGGTGGAGACCAGGTGCACCAGGCCGGGGTGCTCCTCGACGGCGCACAGCTCGGGGACGGTGACCGATCCCACATCGGCGACCCGGCCGAGGTCGTTGCGCACCAGGTCGACGATCATGACGTTCTCGGCGTAGTCCTTCTCCAGCAGGTCGGCGGCGGTCCTGCCGGTGCCCTTGATCGGCCCGGACTCCACGACGTCGCCTCGCCGCGACAGGTACAGCTCCGGTGAGGCGGACACGACCGACAGGCCCGGCACCTCGATCGTGGCGGCGTACGGCGCGGGGTTGCCGCGGGCCAGCCGGTGGGCCAGCACCAGCGGGTCGGCCTCGCCGGTGAGCCCGGCGGTGAGGATCCGGCACAGGTTGGCCTGGTAGACCTCTCCCTCGGCGATCAGCTCGCGCACGCGCCGCACCCCGGCCTCGTACGCGGTGCGGTCCAGGGAGGAGGCCCAGGTCAGGCCGGCCGGCCAGTGGCCGGTGCCCGGCGGGAGCGGCGCGGGACGCACGTCGTCGAACCTGGCACAGGTGACCTTTCCCTCGTAGGTCACCACGACGGCCCACCAGCCCTCGCCGTCGAGCGCCTCGAGGTCGGTGGTCACGTCACGCAGCCGCGTGGCCAACCGGCCGTTGACGTGGGCGAAATACACCCGTCCATTGTGGCGCGTCCTGGTTCGTCACCGGTGACGCGCCCCGGTCAGGCGAGAGGGCCGGTGACCGACTCGGCGGCGGTCACCGGGACGCCGGCGGCGACCAGGCGGGTGACCTCCTCGATCTCCGGGGACAGGTACCGGTCGGGGCCGGGGCCCTGGACCCGCAGGCGCAGCGCGCGCACCACGGCGGCGGTCGCGGGGGCCGGGGTCAGGGGGTGGCGCAGGTCCAGTGCGCGAGCGGCGGTGAGCAGTTCGACGGCGAGCACGCGGGTGAGGCCGTCGATCGAGCGGCGCAGCTTGCGTGCCGCCGACCAGCCCATGGAGACGTGGTCCTCCTGCATGGCCGAGCTCGGGATGGAGTCGACGCTGGCCGGGACGGCGAGGCGCTTCATCTCCGACACGACGGCCGCCTGGGTGTACTGCGCGATCATGTGGCCGGAGTCGACGCCGGGGTCGTCGGCGAGGAACGCCGGCAGGCCGTGGCTGCGGGACACGTCCAGCATGCGGTCGGTGCGGCGTTCGGCCATGGAGGCGACGTCGGCCGCGGCGATGGCGAGGAAGTCCAGGACGTACCCGACGGGTGCGCCGTGGAAGTTGCCGTTGGACTCCACGCGGCCGTCGCCGAGCACGACGGGGTTGTCGATCGCCGCGACCAGCTCGCGGGACGCGACGGCGGCGGCGTGGGCCACGGTGTCGCGGGCCGCGCCGGCCACCTGGGGTGCGCAGCGCAGGGAGTAGGCGTCCTGCACGCGGGTGCAGGTGTCGTCCCGGTGGGAGGCCATGATCGCCGAGTCGCGCAGGAGGGCCCGCAGGTTGGCCGCGGAGGCCGCCTGGCCGGGGTGGGGCCGCAGCGACTGGAGGTCGGCGGCGAACACCCGGTCGGTGCCGAGCAGCGCCTCCACGCTCATCGCGGCGGTGACGTCGGCGGTGCGCAGCAGGCGGGTCAGGTCGTCCAGCGCGAGGATCAGCATGCCGAGCATGCCGTCGGTGCCGTTGATCAGCGCGAGGCCCTCCTTGGCGGCGAGCTCCACCGGCTCGAGGCCCGCGTCCGTCAGCGCCTCGGCCGCCGGCACGGGCTCCCCGCCGCGCACCCGCACGGTGCCCTCCCCCATCAGGGCGAGCGCGACGTGGGACAGCGGCGCGAGGTCCCCCGAGCAGCCGAGGCTGCCGTACTCGCGCACCACCGGCGTGATCCCCGCGTCGAGCAGGCCGGCGAGCAGCAGCACCGTGGCGGGCCGCACCCCGGTGTGGCCGGTGGCGAGGGTGCGCAGGCGCAGGAGCATCATGGCCCTGATCACCTCGTCCTCCACCTCCGCGCCGGAGCCCGCGGCGTGCGAGCGCACCAGGGAACGCTGGAGTGCCGCGCGCAGCGACGGGTCGATGTGCCGGGTGGCGAGCGCGCCGAACCCGGTGGAGACGCCGTACGCCGGGACGGGGCCGCTCGCGAGCTCGTCGATCCGCGCGCGCGAGCGCGTGACCGCGGCGAGCGCCTCGTCGCTCAGCCGCACCGCCGCACCGTGCCTGGCCACCCCGACCACCTCGGCGAAGCCGAGCTTCTCCACCCCCACCTCGACGAACTCGCTGCCCATCCCGCCGCCACCCTCCCGCCTCAGCACCACTAGGTAACCAGTGACAAGCATGGTAGCCCCTTACCGGATCCGCTCCGGGACCCGGCCGGCCCTCCCGGGAAGCCGATTTGAGTTTGGGGACTTGGCCGGGATTCGCTAGAGTTCTCTGCGTGGGGCCGGGGAGTTCACCGGCCGATCACGCGGACGTGGCTCAGCTGGTAGAGCATCACCTTGCCAAGGTGAGGGTCGCGGGTTCGAATCCCGTCGTCCGCTCGGAGAGGTCTTGCCTGTTCGGGGCCTCGCCCGGTGGAGTGGCCGAGAGGCGAGGCAGCGGCCTGCAAAGCCGCGTACACGGGTTCAAATCCCGTCTCCACCTCAGACGTCCCACCCGGCGTTCACGCGCGGGCGATTAGCTCAGTGGGAGAGCGCTACCTTGACACGGTAGAGGTCACTGGTTCAATCCCAGTATCGCCCACCATCTCACCCCAGGTCCTCAGGGCCTGGGGTTTCTTGTCGTCCCCTCCCGGCGGTGGGAGATCACGGGCCTCTCGCCTCCAGCCGGACGTCTTGGTGATGTCCTGGCGAGCGCTGCGGTTTCGCGGCGCACCGGCAGGGAATTGATGATCTTCGCCGGGGTCGTGCGCCGGGGGACGCGCGGGGTGAACGGGGGCCGCATGCGGGTTGAGGGGCGAGTGCTCTGGAAGCGCTTCGCACTGGTCTTCGTGCCGGGGGCACTGGTGATGGCCCTGCTCCTCGACGGCATCATGCGCGGCGCCATCGGCGCGACGTTCGTCGTGGCCGACGGCACGATCAAGGCGTCGGCCAGAGAGGTACGGCAGGGGCCGTTCGCGTCGTACGGCGGCTACGTGGTGAACAGCGCGGGAGATCACATCCCCGTGCTGGTCAACCGGATCTCGCATCTGTCGGCGTGGGACTTCTGCCAGAGCTCCATCATGCACACCCCCATCGGCCCGGTGACGCTCAGGGTGACCGGCGGCCACGACAGTCCTGTGCGGGCCAGAGATCTCACCACCTACGAGATCATGCTCGCCGGGGACATCACGTACTTCAACCTGGAGGTCAACAGGGACGCCGCCACGCTGGACGCCGTGCCGAACTTCACCGGTCCGCCGGGGGACTTCGGCCAGCAGGGCACCTCCGGCGTCATCTTCAACTTCCGCGACATCAACTGGGCCGTCACCGCCAAGATGTTCAGCGTCCCGGACTCCCATCTCACCGTCCGCAGGAACGGGCCGGAATGTTTCTGACGCGGCTACGGCCCCCACCGACGAGGACACCTCCGACCCCGCGCGCGTTCCCGATGCGAATCCTGCGGACGGGCCGGCGGCATGTGCGTGCGTGGCGGCGCAGCAGGCCGTTCTGGGGTGCGGCGTGCACGGTGCTCGCGGGGGTGGAGCTGCTGAGCATCCCGTTCACCAGCCATGCGGTGTTCGTGGCCGCGCACTCGGCCGCTGCGGGGATCGTCTACGTGTTGTCGATCACGATGATCCTGCTCGGCCTGGTGATCCTGCTGCAGCCGGCGCAGCGGGTGTTCCTCGGCGTGACGGCCGTGCTGCTGTCGGCGGCCTCGGTGGTGTACGCCAACGTCGGCGGCTTCCTCGTCGGCGCGCTCCTCGGCCTGCTCGGCGGGGCCGCCACCGCCGCCTGGACGCCGGGGGCCGGCCGCCGGGCACCGGCCCCGCAGGCGGGGACGGGCCCGGCCGGGTACGGCGAGGCGCCGGGGTCAGCTCTCGGTGACGGGCAGCATCACGCGGAAGCGGGTGTCGCCGGGGACTGACTCCACACGGATGTCCCCGTGGTGCTTGTTCACGATGATCCGGTAGGAGATGTCGAGACCGAGCCCGGTGCCCTCGCCGACCGGCTTGGTGGTGAAGAACGGCTCGAAGATGCGGGGCCGCACCTCCGGCGGGATGCCGTGGCCGGTGTCGCCGATCTCCACGAACACGCAGCCGGCCTCGTGGCCGGTGCGCACGGTCAGCGTGCCGCCGTCCTCGCGCATGGCGCACAGCGCGTTGTCGATGAGGTTGGTCCACACCTGGTTGAGCTCGGCGGCGTACGCCGGGATGATCGGCACCGTGCGGTCGTACTCCTTGACGACCCGCACCCCCTGCGGGATCTTGGCCTGCATCATGGTGAGCGTGGCGCTCAGCAGGTCGTGCACGTCCACGGTCTGGTGCGGCGCGCGGTCGAGCTGTGAGTACTGCTTGGCCGCCGCCACCAGGGACGACACCCGGGTGACCGCGTCGTCGATCTCGATCATCAGCTGCTCGGTGTCGACGGTGTAGGTGAGCCACCGCACCGCCGCTTCGAGGTTCTCGCCGCCGACGGCGCCGGAGATGCGGTCCAGCCACTCGGCGTCCACGCCGCCGGCGACCAGGGTGGAGGCGATCTCCCAGCCGCCGGCGATGTCGTGGTCGTCCATCCAGTCCGACAGCGCGTCCTCGGCGTCGGCGGTCTCCAGGGGGGACAGCGGCGGCGCGCTCGCCGCGCGCTTGACGGCCTCCTCCTGCAGCTCCACCAGGCGCCGCAGCCGGGTGCCGTCCAGCCTGCCGTCGGCGATCATCGCGAGCTTGTGCCGCATGCCGGCGACCCGTTCGCGCAGCACCGCGGTGGCCCGCACGGCCGCCGCGGCGGGGTTGTTGAGCTCGTGGGTGAGGCCCGCCGACAGCGAGCCGAGCGCGAGCAGCCGTTCACGTTCGCCGACGATGGTCTGGGTGGCGCGCATGCCGAAGAACAGGCCTTCGAGCATGTGGGTGGCCATGGGGAACCACTCGCGCAGCGCGCCGCCGAGCACGTCGGCCGGCAGCACGAACATCTCCACCTCGGTCACCGCGTACGCGCTGGAGTTGTACACCTGGTCGATGCGTCCGGCGAGGTAGGCCTGCACGGCGCCGGTGTAGACGCCGCGCTGCTCGGTGCGGTTGAACTCGACCTCGTCACCGTGCACGAGCCTGCGCAGCGCGACGGTGCCGTGCAGGAGCACGTAGAAGCAGGTGGCGGGGTCGCCTTCGCGGCAGATGACCTCGCCGCCGGCGAACCGCTCCACCCGGCCCTGCTCGACGAACCTCTCGAGCTGCCGGTCGTCGAGCGACTCGAACAGGAACAGTGTGCGGAGTTCTTCGGCGGTGAGTCTGTCGCCGGTCACGGGGGTGCCGTCGGCGGGCTCGGTCATTGGGCCTCCAGGTAACGGTGGATCAGCGAGACCGCCATGGCACCCTCCCCCACCGCCGAGGCGACCCGCTTGACCGAGTATGCGCGCACGTCGCCGGCGGCGAAGACGCCGGGCATGCTGGACTCCAGGTGGTAGGGGTCGCGCGGCAGCGACCACCCGGCGGGACGGCTGCCGTCCACCACCAGGTCGGAGCCGGTGACGACGAAACCGTTGGCGTCGCGGACGACGGCCTTGTCGAGCCAGTCGGTGCGCGGCTGCGCGCCGATGAAGATGAACAGCCAGGAGGTGTTCACCTCGCGCGCCTGGCCCGAGCGGGGGTCGCACAGAGTGAGGGTCTCCAGGTGGTCGCCGCCTGAGGCGCCGACGACCTGGGTGTGGGGGTGGACCTCGATGGTGGGGATGGCCGCGATCTGGTCGACCAGGTAGCTCGACATGCTCCTGGTCAGGTCGGGGCCGCGGATCAGCATGTGGACGCGCCGCGCGTACCTGGAGAAGTACACCGCCGCCTGGCCCGCGGAGTTGGCGCCGCCGACGATGTAGATCTCCTCACCTGAGCAGCTCGGCGCCTCGGTGGCCGCCGAGCCGTAGAACACGCCGCGGCCGGTCAGCTCGGCGAGACCGGGGACCTCGAGCAGGCGGTAGGACACGCCGGTGGCCAGCACGACGGTGTGCGCGGCCACGGACGAGCCGTCGGAGAAGCGGATGAGACGGGTGGAGCCGCCGGCGTCGAGCGCGACGACCTCGCGGGTGGTGAGGATCTCGGCGCCGAACCGCAGCGCCTGCCGGCGCGCGCGGTCGGTGAGCTGGGCTCCCGACACGCCGTCGGGGAAGCCGAGGTAGTTCTCGATGCGGCTGCTCTGGCCCGCCTGGCCGCCGGTGGCGCGCTGCTCCACGAGCACGGTGCGCAGGCCCTCGGAGGCGCCGTACACCGCCGCGCCGAGCCCGGCGGGGCCGGCGCCGACCACCACCAGGTCGTAGAACTCCTCGGCGGGGGTGGTGGTGAGGCCCACGTGCGCGGCCAGGGTGCTCTCGCTGGGCTTGACCAGGCTGACCCCGTCAGGCGTGATGACGAGCGGCACGTCGTCGGGGCCGGCTCCGGCGGCCGACAGCAGGCGCATGCCCTCGGCGTCCTCGGTGGTGAGCCAGCGGTAGGGAACGAGGTTGCGCGCGAGGAAGTCGCGCACGGCGAACGACGGGGCCGACCAGCGGTGGCCGACCACCTTGGTGTCGGGGATGGACTGGTCAGGCGCGGCGAGCCACGCCTCCAGCAGCGCGTCGACCACCGGGTAGAGCTTCTCCTCCGGCGGGTTCCACGGCTTGAGCAGGTAGTGGTCCAGGTCGACGACGTTGATCGCGTCGATGGCGGCGTCGGTGTCGGCGTACGCGGTGAGCAGCACGCGGCGGGCACGGGGGAAGATGTCCATGGCGGACTCGAGGAACTGGATGCCGTTCATCTCGGGCATGCGGTAGTCCGCGAGCATCAGGGCGACCTGCTCGCCTCTGAGCTTGATCTCGCGCAGAGCGTCCAGGGCCGCGGGCCCGGAGTCGGCGCGGACCACACGGTACCGGTCACCGTAACGGCGGCGGACGTCTCTTGCCACGGACCGCGAGACGGCCGGGTCGTCGTCTACGGTCAGGATCGCGGGGTTCGCCATTCCTCAAATCTAAGCGCTTCCAGGTGGTCGGTGCTCCCCGGCCGGGCCGGGATGGTAATCCCCATTTCCGGAAATCGCGAGAATTCCGGGAATGACGGGCATAGGGCTGCTGTCTGCCGTGGGCCGACTGGGTAGAGTCGCAAGCGATGACCAGTCACACGATCACCGCGCAGTGGCAGGAGATCCCGGACGACGCCGACGACGTCGTCCTGGTCCAGGGCGGGTTCCGCAGCTTCCGGTGCGCGTGTGCGAAGCCGCTGCCCGACCGGGTGGCGGCCGAGTTGCACGCCATGGAGACCGGTCAGTGCTCGGCCTGCCTCGGCTCGGCCGACCAGGAGATCGTGCCGGGCTTCGTACGGCGCTGCGCGGCGTGCGCGGCGACCGGCAAACGCGACGTCCAGCTCGTCTGGGAGGTCGCGCAGAGCGAGGCCGAGCAGCTCATCACGAGCGCGCTGGTGCGCGACACGGTCGCGCGCTTCGAAGGACCGTTCCGGTTGTCGGAGGTCGCCGACCTGATCCGGCTGGAGCTCGGCCTGCCGGTCGGCAGGCTGCCGGTGGGGCCGAGGGTCCGCGACCTGCTGCGGGCCATGGAGGCCGGCGGGGAGCTCGTCATGCTCTCGGCGCCGGACGAGCTGCTGCGCGGCACGTCGGTGGTGCTGTACCGCGATCCGCAGTGGCAGCGGATCACCGACGCCTGAGTGGCCGCACCGGTTGACGCCGTCCGAAACCTCTGACGGCGCAATTATCTACCAAGTCCGGAAATACCCGTTTTCACGGGTGTCGAGAGCTACGCTGGGCTTCTGCACGATCTCAGAGCATGACGGCAAGAAGGGGTAACCTCCTGGTGTCCGAAAGTACGCCGACCTCCGGCCCGCAACAGCCCACCAAGATCGATCCGACGGTGGCGCACTCCGCGCGGGTCTGGAACCACTGGTTAGGCGGCAAGGACAACTTCGCCGCCGACCGGCAGGTCGGCGACCAGATCCTCAAGGTGATGCCGGCCCTGGTGGACTCGGCACGCGCCGACCGCGCGTTCCTCGGCCGCGCCGTGCGCCACCTGACCGCCGAGGCCGGGCTGCGCCAGTTCCTCGACATCGGCACCGGCCTCCCCACCGCGTCCAACACCCACGAGGTCGCGCAGTCCGTCGCCCCCGAGTGCCGCGTGGTGTACGTCGACAACGACCCCATCGTCCTCACCCACGCGCGCGCACTGCTTGTCGGCACCCCCGAAGGGGCCACCGACTACATCGAGGCCGACATCCGCGACACCACCACGGTGCTCGACCGGGCCCGCGAGACCCTGGACTTCACCGAGCCGGTCGCGCTCATGCTGCTCGGCGTGCTCAACTTCATCCCCGACGACGCCGAGGCCGCCGCGATCATCCGCCGCCTCCTCGACGCGGTGCCGTCCGGCAGCCATCTCGCCGTGGCCCACCCCACGGCCGAGGTCCACGCCGAGGCCATGCACGAGGCCGTCCGCCAGTGGAACGCCGCCGGCTCGGCCCCGATGGTGCTGCGCTCCCCCACACAGATCTCCCGCTGGTTCGACGGCCTGGACCTGCTCGAACCCGGTGTCGTTTCCTGCTCGCAGTGGCGCGCGGAACCCGACGACTTCGACGCGCAGGAACAGGTCTCCCAGTTCTGCGCCGTCGGCCGCAAACCGTGACCGCGGCCGTCCCCCGCACCTGACCGGCGGCCCGCCGTCCCGCGCTGTGACGGATCGCGGGACGGCGGGCCGGCCCGCCGGACCCCCGCGCCGGCCGGCCCGGCCACGGCCGTACGCGGACGGGGTCAGCGGGTGCTCGTGGTGACCGCCTCGCGCGCGGCGGACGGGCCCGCGGCGGCCAGTGCGGCGGCGGCCCGCTCCTGGCAGGAGCCGAGGGTGCGCTCGCTCAGGGACGCGCGCACCGCCGGCACGGCGGGGGCCGACATGGACAGGCTCGTCATGCCGAGACCCACGAGGACGGGAGCGAGCAGCGGGTCGGCGGCGGCCTCACCGCAGACACCCACCGGTTTGCCGGCCGCGCGGCCCGCGTCGCCGCACAGCTTGACGAGGTGCAGCAGCGCGGGTTGCCAGGGGTCGAGCAGGTCGGCGAGGTCGCCGTGCTGGCGGTCGGCGGCGAAGGTGTACTGGCCGAGGTCGTTGGTGCCGATGCTGAGGAAGTCCACCTCGCGCAGGACGCGCTCGGCGTGCAGGGCCGCGGCCGGCACCTCGATCATGACGCCGACCGTGGGGAGACCGTGCGCGCGTGCCTTGGCGGCGAAGCCGGCGGCCTCGGCGACCGTGCTCACCATGGGGGCCATGACCCACGTGTCGGCCTCGCAGGCACGGTGGGCCTCGGCGATGGCGCGCAACTGTGTGTCCAGCACGCCGGGGTCACGGCGCGCGGTACGCAGGCCGCGCACGCCGAGCGCGGGGTTCTCCTCGTCCGGCAGGCCGAGGAACGGCAGCGGTTTGTCCGACCCGGCGTCCAGGGTGCGGACGACCACCCGGCGGCCCGGCAGCGCGCGAAGGACGACGGTGTAGGCCGCCACCTGCTCCTCGAACGTGGGTGCGCCGGCGCGGTCCAGGAACAGGAACTCGGTGCGGAACAGGCCGACCCCCTCGGCGTCCGGCCGCAGGTCCCTGGCCGAGCCGATGTTGAGCAGCAGCGGCACCGCGTGGCCGTCGGCCGTGACACCGGGGCCGGTGCCCGCGGCGACGCGTTCCCTCTCCCGTCCGGCCTCCTCGCCGATCCTGGCGGCCTCGTCCTCGGCGATGCCGATCAGCAGTTCGCCGGCGCCGCCGTCCACGGCCACCCACGTGCCGTCCTCGACCCCCGCCGCGTCACGGCAGGCCACCACGGCGGGAAGGCCGAGTGCGCGGGCCAGGATGGCGGTGTGGCTGGTCGGGCCGCCGCGCTCGGTGACGAGCGCCAGCACGACCGCGGTGTCCAGGGTGGCGGTGTCGGCCGGAGCGAGGTCGTCGGCGACCAGGACGTACGGGTGACCGGGGTCCGGCACCCCCGGCATCGGCAGGCCGAGCACGGCGGCGACGGCGCGGTTGCGTATGTCGTCCAGGTCGCCGGCGCGGTCGGCGAAGTAACCACCGGCCGCCAGCAGCGCCTCCCGGTGCCGTGCGCAGCCCGCGTCGATGGCGTGGGCCGCGCCGAGCCCGGCCGCCACCCCCTCCTCGACCGACTCCAGCAGCATGGGGTCGGCGGCGATCATGCTCTGCGCCTCCAGGATGGCGCGGGCCTCGGCGTCGGCGGCCTTGGCGGCGTGCCGCTCCAGGTGCTCGGCCACCGCCTCCAGCGCCTCGGCCGCGGCCTTCACCTCGGCCGCCGCGTCCGTCACCGGCGCGCGTCCGGGCAGCTCAGGGGGACGCGCCATCCGGTACGCCGGGCCGGCCGCTCGTCCGGGGCTCACCCCGAGGCCGCGCGCCGGTTCACGCATCGGCGGGCTCCTCGGCGTCCAGGTCCCGCGACAGCAGGCCGGCGAGGGCCGTCAGCGCCTCCTCGGCGCCGTCACCCTCGGCCTCCAGGGTGACCTCGGTGCCGTGGGTGGCGCCGAGGGCCAGCACGGCGAGCATGCTCTTGGCGGGAGCGGGCTTGCGGCCCGGCACGCTGATCGTCACCGGGACGGGCTGGCGGGCCGCGGCCTGCACGAACAACTTGGCGGGACGCGCGTGCAGGCCGCTGCTCGACGCGATGACGACGGTTCTCTGTGGCATGGGGACGTCTCCTCCGTCAGGCGGGGTTCAGGGCTCCACGGTGACCTTGATGGCGACCCCGCGTGCCACGGTGTCGATGCCGTCCAGCACCTCGGTGAGCGGGATCCGGTGGGTGATGAGGTCGGCGACCGGCACCGCGCCTGAGGCGATCAGGCCGAGGGCCTCGGCGTTGTGGCGGGGGCTCGAACCGTTGGCGCCGACGATGGTCAGCTCGCGGTAGTGCACGAGGTTGGAGTCCAGCCGGATGAACGGGTTGTCCTTCGGCAGTCCGCCGAAGAAGCTGATGCGGCCCTGGCGGGCCGTCATCTGCACTGCCTGCTCCTGAGCGGCGCCGGACGCCGCGGCGGTGATCACGACGTCGGCGCCGCGGCCCCCGGTCAGCTTCAGCACCTCGTCCACCACGTCGACGCCGGGACCGCCGATGGTCGCGTCCGGCCGTACCAGCTCGGCGGCCATGGCGAGCCGTTCGGGGTTGAGGTCGGCGAGCACCACCCGTCCGGCGCCGCGGGAGCGGGCCAGCCGCACGTGCAGGCAGCCGATCGGTCCCGCGCCGAGGACGACGACGTCGTCCCCCTCGCCGACCCTGGCGAGCTCCTGGCCGTTCAGCACGCACGCCAGCGGCTCGGCCACCGACGCCTCCGCGAAGCCGACGCCGTCGGGGACGCGGTTGAGCCCGTCCACGGCCAGCACCTTGGCGGGGACCACCATGTACTCGGCGAAGCCGCCGTCGTAGTGGTACCCCATGGACTCCTGGTCGGGGCACACCGTGAGCCGGCCGCGCAGGCACTCCTCGCACCGGCCGCACGGGATGGCGGCGATCACCTGGACGCGGTCCCCCGGCGTCCAGCCCGTCACCTCCGCGCCGGTCTCGACGATCTCGCCGGCGATCTCGTGGCCCATGACCCGCGGCGGCCTGATGTGGTGGTGGCCGTGCTTGAAGATCTTGACGTCGGTGCCGCAGGTGGAGCAGTTGCGTACCCGGATCTTGACGTCACCGGGCCCCGGTGCGGGCTCCGGCGCGTCCTCCACCCTGATGTCACCGGGAGCGTGGAAGCGTGCGACCTTCACTCGGAGGTCTCCTCTCTGACGGGCTGCAGAAGCCGGATGACGTGGCCGGGGTCGGACGCCTCACGCAGCGCCTCGGCCCGGCCGGGGTCCATGAGGATCTCGGCGAGCTCGGCGAGCAGCTCGACGTGGCCGTCGCCTTTGGCGGCGATGCCGATGCACACCACGACCTGCTCGCCGTCCCAGTCGACGCCGCGCGGGAAGCGCACCACGCTGATCGCGTCGTGGTGGACGGCGTCCTTGCCGGCGAGGGTGCCGTGCGGGATCGCCACCCCCTCGCCGACGTACGTCGAGATGCTGCGTTCCCGCTCGACCATGGTGTCGATGTAGGCCGGGTCGATGGCACCGGCCTCCAGAAGGGCCAGCCCGGCCTGCCGGATCGCGTCCTCACGCGATCCGGCGTCGGCGTCGAGGCGGATGGCCCGCGGGTCGAGCGGCAGCGGCGCCGTCTCAGGCATCGACCGTGCCGCCGCTCTTGATGGTGGCGACCAGCTTGTTGACCGCGGGGTCGCCGATGAACAACTGGAAGGGGATCAGGACGGTGCCGGGGGCGACGCTCTTGGCGGCGCGCTGGGCGAGCCCGGCGTGGCACACCACCACGTCGGCGTCGGCCGGGATGGAGTTGACCGGGGTGTGCTTGACCTCGATCGACCGGCCCGACAGGGCCTTGCGCAGCGTGCCGGCCAGCATCACGCTGCTGCCCATCCCCGCGTCGCAGGCGACCACGATCGTCTTGATGTCCTTGCTGTCTATGCTGGGCATTGGTGATCAGACCTCTCTGTCCGCGCGCTGGACCCTTTCGTCGGTGGTCGTGGTGGCGGTGTCCTCGGGGAGTCCGGCCGCGTCACCGGCCGGCACCTCCTCGAGCGCCTGGTCGCCGTTGGCGCGGCCGAAGCCGAGCAGCGCCGAGGCGACCACGAAGCTCACGGCGGCGGCGATGAGGATTCCGGCGATCACGCCGAACCAGCCCCCCTTCGGGGTGACCGCGAGGTAGGCGAAGATGCTGCCGGGTGCGGGGGTCGCGACGAGGCCGGCACCGGTCACCATGAAGACCAGCACGCCGGAGGCGCCGCCGGCGATCACCGCGAGGATGAGCCGCGGCTTCATCAGGACGTACGGGAAGTAGATCTCGTGGATGCCGCCGAGGAACTGGATGACGATCGCGGCGGGAGCGCTCGGACGCAGGAGCTTCGGGCCGAAGAACATGTAGGCGAGCAGCAGGCCGAGACCGGGGCCGGGGTTGGACTCCAGCATGAACAGGATCGACTTGCCCTCGCGTACGGCCTCGGCGACGCCGAGCGGGCCGAGCACGCCGTGGTTGATGGCGTTGTTGAGGAACAGCACCTTGGCGGGTTCGATGAGCACCGACGCGACCGGCAGCAGGCTGTGGTCGACGAGCCACGAGACCGCGTTGCCGGCGACGTCGGTGACGGCGCTCACCACCGGGCCGATCACCAGCAGGCCCACCAGCGCCATCGCGCCGCCGACGATGCCGGCGGTGAAGTTGTCCACCAGCATCTCGAAGCCGGCCTTGGTCCGCTTGCCGGTGAAGCCGTCCACCAGCTTCAGCAGGAACGCGGTGAGCGGGCCGATGATCATCGCGCCGAGGAACATCGGGACCTCCGCCCCGACGATCACACCCATGGTGGCGACCGCGCCGACCACGGCGCCACGCTGGCCGTGGACCATGCGGCCGCCGGTGTAGCCGATCAGGATCGGCAGGAGGCTGGAGATGATCGGGCCGACCAGCTTGGCGAACGTCTCGTTGGGGAGCCAGCCGGTGGGGATGAACAGCGCGGTGATCAGACCCCAGGCGATGAACGCGCCGATGTTCGGCATGATCATGCCGGCCAGGTAGCCGCCGAATCTCTGGATCGATGCCTTGACGCCGGTGCCGGTGACCGTCGGGGTATAGGTGTCGGCCATTTCTTGTGTTGCTCCTTCCGGGGCGACCGGTACAGGACCGGCCACAAAGGGGGGTGGAACGCGCCGTTGTCAGTCCCCGGACGTCAACGGCTGGGTGGGGTCGGGTTCGAGGATCCGCACGCCTTCGCGGCGGATGTCGGCGGGGCCGGGCATCCGGCTGCCGGGCAGGCACACGGCGGCGGAGGCCCAGGCCAGGGCTTCCGCCAGGGCCGCCTCGCCGTGAGCGCCTCCGGCGAGGAAGCCGGCGAGCATGGCGTCCCCCGCGCCGACGGTGCTGCGCGGCTCAGGCACCGGGCACCGGCCGTACCAGGTGCGGCCGTCCTCCACGAGGATCGCGCCGTCGGGGCCGAGGCTCGCGAGGACGGCGGACGCGCCGAGCGCACGGAGCTTGCCGGCCGCGTCCAGAGCCTCACCGAGGGTGCGCGGAGACGACCCCGTGGCCTCGGCGAGCTCCTCACGATTGGGCTTGACCAGCGCGGGAGCCGCGGTCAGCGCGGCCAGGAGCGCGGGACCGCTGGTGTCGACCGCGACGTTGAGGCCGGCCGCGGCGAACCGGGTGGTCAGCCTGGCGTACATGTCGACGGGGACCCCGGGTGGCAGGCTGCCGGAGGCGACCACCCAGTCGGCGGAGTGCGCGGCGGCCACCAGCGCCTCGGCCACCGCGTCCACCTCGGCGGCCGACAGGGCCGTACCCGGCTCGTTGATCTTGGTAATGGTGCCGTCCGGCTCGGCCAGCGCGACGTTGGAACGGGTCAGGCCGGACACCGGGACGGAGATCACGTCGATCCCCTCCACCGCCAGCAGGCCGAGCAGCCGATGTCCCTCCGCGCCGCCGAACGGCACGACGGCCCGTGACACGACGTCGTTGGCCAGCAGGGCACGGCACACGTTGACGCCTTTGCCACCCGGGTCGAGGCGGGCCGTGCTCGCGCGGATCACGCTGCCGCGGGTCAGGGAGCCGATCTCGATGGTGCGGTCCAGGCTCGGGTTGAGGGTCAG